>JBBALZ010000041.1:0-19932 GCA_040402735.1 Bdellovibrionota bacterium | reverse complement strand
GTACGTTTACGTGCACGAGCACGTGCAGGTGCACGTTTTTTGGCAAACAGCTAAAATGTTACCGTCAGGCGCATTTTTGGCCTCAGCTAAGAACAGAGAATTGCAAAGCCCTAACCTCATCTCCCCGCAAGCCAGAGAATCGAACTACACGCTGTCCTGTCTCTTCTACAGTCATGTGCACCAACAGCTGTAGCTGCTGCATCACAAGCGACGAACGCTCCGGCCATTCTATTAGCCTCAAGGTATTAGTGTCTGGCGGTTCATGCAGCTCATCTGGCGCTTCCCGTACGCGGTAGAGATCCCAGTGCTCTACTTTCCGTGAAGGGATTTTGTCGACAGCTACCGGATACTCGTGCTGTAAAGCGAAAGAAGGCGATGCGACGTGCCTCTCTGATCCATTCAACGCTACGACAAGACACCTCACTAACGTTGTCTTGCCAGCACCAAGGTCTCCCTGGAGCCCGACCACCTCACCGAATCGCAGCACAGTAGCTAGAATCCGCGCTAGTCGAGCAGTATCAGATATAGAACGTAAAATAATACTGTCCACTTCAGAAGTTTACCCGATCTGCCGGTAAAAACTCCAGACGCGTCATTTAGCCCACTAGTTCTAGCGCCTTGGCCGCACTCACCACACCCGGAGCGACCATCTTGCCCTCAAGCCCAGCGATACGCTTGACCGAACTACGCAGGATTGAAACTACCTGCGATGGTCGCAGGTTCGGGTTTCTAGAATACATAAGAGCAGCTACGCCACTGACATGCGGAGCTGCCATCGATGTTCCATCCAGAAAGAAATAGAATCCAAATGGGAATGTGCTCCAGATAAATACCCCAGGTGCCGCGACATCAACGGTTCGCGCGCCGTAATTGGAAAAACTAGCCATTAACCCTTTTTGGTCAATCGCTGCCACCGAGATAACGTTAGCCACATCATAATTAGCCGGATAGGTTGGTTTCGCGTCGTTATCATTTTTGTCGTTACCAGCAGCAGCAACAATCAGGATACCAGCATTATCAGCCTCCTCAAGCATCTGCGTAAACGCATCCAGAGTATCTCCTCCTCCAAGGGACATGTTAACCACACGCAGATTTACTCCGGCGCGACGTAAGGCAATTGCATACCGCAGCGCCTTCATCACTGTAGCGTAGTCTCCAGAACCTTTAGAATCGAGAACTTTTAGTGAGACGATCTTTACACCAGGCGCTACACCAACGATCCCTTTACCATTATTCTTCTCTGCCGCTATTGTGCCTGCGACGTGAGTGCCATGCATATGAGCATCTGCTGGAATATTATCGTTGCTGACAAAATCCCATCCCCGCACGTCATCAATATACCCATTGTTATCGTCATCAAGATTATTTCCAGCGATCTCTCGTGGGTTCTCCCAGAGTCTTGATTTTAGATCGATGTGCGTTTGTGATACTCCCGTGTCCATAACTGCCACGACGACATCAGAACTCCCCTCTGTAACCGTCCACGCCTCCGGGGCATCAACATCGACGTTATTAGTTCCCCCTGAAGTACCAGAGTTCGAGAGCCCCCACATCAGTCCGAGCTTGTAAAAAGTGTCGTTCGGAGCCGTCTGAAAAGCATTTACCTGATAGTTCGGCTCAATCCGCTCGGCGAGCCCCTTTGAGATCGCGGCGTTAAGGCGCGGGCTACTGGCTGAAATGCCCTTAAAATGCACAGTTCTCTCATCAACTGCGGAGCTTGTACGCAGACCGAAGAGTTTCGCCAATTCAGCCCGAACAGCTGCTACGCTGGGCTTTTTTGCACCAATGCGCTTCTGTGCGTTCCTTCGAGCCAGCGTTAATGCCAGCGGAGTTACTTTAGCAAGTATTTCCCCCTTTCGAGCAACAGGGACGGTGAAGCCGGCGTTTACAGGCTGGGGACGCAAACCCGGCGGCATTCCAGGGATTGCTTGTGCCAGAGATTCGTAAAGATTTGAAATTCCTAATACAAACACCACAGCGACGCACGTCACAATTCGTAGCATGTCTATCTCCCTTAAAAAAAATACGATCTTTGGTCGGGCCGCGATAAAAAATACGTAACTACTCACCGGATTTTAAGATCGTCGCTGCAATTTCGTCGCTAAATGAGCTGATTTTGGCGGATCTTTTTGGTGAGTAGTCATCATCTCCTCCCCGCATTGCTCCGCAAAGCCAAAAATCAGCACAACCAGAGCATATCCTTTGACATGCCAATAACCGATAGCAACCTTTAGCCGAAATCGCCCCCTACTATAGGTATGCAAGGCTTCATACTGTGTGTTGCATAGAAAATTGGGGAACACATTAGCACTTTGCCAAAGTATTGATTAAAAACAGCAGTCTCGCAGGGGCGCTATATCGGGCTCGCCGTGTTGGAATCGCCGACGATCTTCACGGGTTCGAACGCGGCTGGACAGAGTCCAGCCCTCCAGGTTGCGGGGCTTGGCAAACTGCTAAAGCGTTACTTATTCCTATCAAGCTAATAAACGTCAACCCTCTGCTTGACACATATAACAACAACATGGGATACACAGGCTTTATGTTACTACCCATACTATGACACGGCTTGTAATTATCCTAAATTCGGCAGTTAAGGAGAATGAAAATGGTGCAGATGCTCAAAAGCCCAAAGGATTTTGATATTTACCGAGGCTTAAACTTCTGGATATGCCCAATGCAGCAAATACACTCCCTTGTTAAAACTCGCATTTTCAAGCTCTTATTGGCGGGAATTTCGATGGCGCCTGCCACGCTAATCGCCGATCAGCCTGGCTCTAAACCTACCTCGGTCGATACCTACCAGCTAGAGCAGGTGGTCATAGAGGGTCAAGGGAGCCGTGCCCTACCTCTCTCGGAACCCCTGCCAGAGGTTTCTGGCGCTCTGATCAATTCGGGCAAGAAGACTACAGTAGCGGATCTCGAAGCCCTGCCGCCGATCTCATCGAACAACTATCGTCAAGCATTCACTCAACTACCTGGCCTGCTTACCTCTGAGGTCAGCAACGAATCGTTCACCAGCTTTAGCTATCGCGGTCTGGGCGATCCACATGAGTCTTTCAACATGAACGTACTCCGCAACGGTATCCCGATCTCTGCCGATATGTATGGCTATCCAGCGAACTACTATCAACCACCACTTGATTCGGTTGACTCAATTCAATTCGTTCGTGGCGGCGCAGCACTCCAATACGGCCCACAGGTCGGTGGAGCAGTTAACTTCATTACTAGGAAACCCGCTCATAATGCCCCTGCTGCGGTTTACTCAAAGCAGGTTTTTGGAAGTAAAAACTTCTTTTCAACCTACAACGAACTTAGCGGAACCGTAGACAACGTAAGCTATCTCGGCTTCTTTCATCGCCGGCAATCTGATGGTTTTCGCGATGAGAACTCAGACTATGGGGTAAATAACGGCAACATGATGTTCGCTGTCGAGTCCTCTCCCGCCGCAAAATGGACGTTTGAGTTTGACGCCTACGACGCAGACCACGGAGAAGCCGGCGGACTAACCCTAGAGTCCGGCGAGGGGCTGGCTAATTACAATCAGGATCGAAATCAATCCTCAGTTATCTTTGACCGGCTCCGTGTAGAGCGCTATGCGGCCACTATTGGCCTAGAGTACGAGGCGGATAAAGACACCACGATAATAGCTCGCGCCTTTGGTTGGTACTACGACCGATTTAGTCGTCGCCAGAGTGCTGGAACAGCCAATCCGTTTGGTGGGATTTATAACGGCGCTACGAATACAATAGCAGATCAGGAGTTCTCGACTGTCGGACTCGATGCTCGCGCCGCTCACCGCTGGAAGATCGGTAAAGAGGAGCAAAATCTAGCCGCCGGATTCCTGCTCTACGGAGTTGATTCGCCGTTTACTCAAGAGCAAGGACTCACACCGTGGGCAGATAGTGGCATTCTGCAAAAAGATATTGATCGCTCTACCCGTACAGCCGCTGTCTTCGCCGAGAATCGCTTCAATTTTGGACGGCTAAAGATCGTTCCTGGCGCACGCCTTGAGATGATCAACATAAGCATAAACGAAAATATCCCAAGTACCCTTGAACTTGGCCTGCGCGAAGAAGATGATTTTTCAACCGTGCTGCTCCCTGGACTCGGAGTTGCGTACGACCTTGGGGATGATACCGAGGCCTACGCTAATGCGACCACTGGGTATAAGCCACGCACCTATTCCGATGTAGTGCCACTTAATAGCGGAGATACAATTAGTAGCGATCTCGATCCAGCTCACTCAACGATGTACGAGACCGGAATTCGTGGCACTCCGCTTAGTTGGGTGCGCTTTGATTCAAGCGTGTTCTTGGCCAGCTTTACCGATCAGTTTGGTCGCGTAGGTTCCAATATTCAGAACGTTGGAGACTCGCGAACATACGGATTAGATCTGATGACCGAGTTCGCTACATTGCGCCTCTATGATTCCATGACTGGTGCGAATATATCGGATTACTTGGGCGAGATTAACCTGTTTTGGAATGCTCAGTTTCTAAATGCTGAGTTTACCGAGGGGCCTGTTGATGGCAAGACTCCGCAGTATGCTCCGGATTACGTTATGCGAACCGGTGCAACCTACAAGTTTGATCAGCGTTACAAACTTGCATTTCTCGGCACCTTTGTAGCTGACCATTACGCGGATGATGCCAACACAGCCAACCGTTACATCCCCTCGTACAAGGTGTGGGATCTAACGGCCGAAGCCGAAATAGTGCCTAAGTATCTCTCACTCGTTGCGGGGATCAATAACATCTTTGACGAAAAGTACTACGCACGTGTTCGAAGCAACGGAATTGATCCAGCCCTACCACGTAATTTGTATGGAGGGGTTGTGGTGAGGTTTTAGTTGGTAGAAAATATCTCCCGAATCGGCAAATACACCCCATCATCACTGACTATTCTAAATGGCGGAACTATCTGGTAGCGCTGGCCGCGACTAAGTCCTTGGGCAATTCGCTCTTTACCCGCACGGTCATCTGCCTTCAATAGAAACGTGTACTCACCGTCTTTACTGCTACGCAGGCCGTCAAGCGAGAAATCTATCTCCTGCTCATAAATAAATGTCATGTGCGTCCGCGGGTGAATCCACACCATCGGCTGCTTAATAAAGAGAGCGCGCGTGGTCTTACCGTGTATCGCAACCGACGGGTTATCATACTGCGTAATCCCAACAAATCTCTGCGCCTGGTAGGCCTTTAAAGCTATCGCCCGCGTATGTGTGGCAAGTCCCAAGCTCTTTAGCTCAGGTATGTACTTCGCCAAACTAAAGAGCGATACACCAGTCCATGTTTTGCCGTCCGCCGCTAACCCAGCCGTTTGACCCGAGATGGGGAGGTATTCAAGCTTCGAAAGATCAAGCAGCGAATCAGATTTAAATCTCTCAATCAACGCTGGCGGTAGGAGCTTCTGCGGCACCATAAAACCGATTGCAGCTGTTTGCAGGAGAACGTAGTCGATGTACACCCAGTGCGGCATACCGAGATCCGAGTCGAATGCGATCGAGTTGGAACGAATATATGCCAAATGAAACTGCGTCTGCTCTTCACCATCAAAAAATGAGGTTAGCGGAACGCCGAAGGGGCGCATGTCGAATGCGCTTGTGATGTGTTGTGAGGTGCAGATGTAGGGCTTACATCCTAGCTCCAAAAGCGCTTCAAGACTCATGTCACGATATACTCCTTACTAAACGTTCTTCACCGCAACAACAGGCGCAGCTAAGCGATAGCATAGCGGATGAGGCGACACATAATCCAAAAGCAACTACTCAGCAAACTATCCGAAATTCGGCAGTTGCGGGTATCAAATTTAATACGTAACGTCTAACGCGCTACTCTTTATCAGTTCCGCGCATCTGCTCTCGGATTAGATCTCCGAAAGTTACGCGACCACTGTCATCGTCACCCATGTAAGCGCCGTCGTAATCCTTACGTGCACGCTCCTTAATTGAACGAGCACTCAAGCTGATACGACGCTCTTGCGTGTCAACACTGGTGATCTCAGCTTCGATCTCACTGCCAACTGGATAAACCTGAGCAACATCTTGCCCCTGTTCGAGACCGAGCTGTGAGTTGTGGATAAGACCCTCAACACCTTCCTCAATCTCAACAAATACACCGAACTCAGTAATTGCGGTGACTTTACCCTTCTTCTTAGTGCCGATCGGATGCCTCTGCGCAATCCAGATCCATGGATCTTCACTGAGCTGCTTAACGCCGAGGCTAAGTCGCTCATTAGGCACATCGATATCGAGAACAACTGCCTCAACCTCATCACCCTTCTTAAACATCTCTTGAATCTCTTTCGGATCCTTGATGCGTTTGGTCCATGAGAAGTCAGATATGTGCACGAGTCCATCGATCCCGTCCTCAATACCAACGAAGATACCGAACTCGGTAATCGAGCGTACCTTGCCCTTAACACGCGAACCAACTGGATGAAGCCTCTGTAGGTCATCCCATGGGTTCGGCATAAGCTGCTTGAGACCTAGGCTGATGCGCTGTTGCTCTGAATCAATTCCAAGGATTACTGCCTCAACAGCCTCACCCTCGGTAACGATCTTCGATGGATGCCTAACCTTCTTGGTCCAGCTCATCTCTGAAACGTGAATGAGACCCTCAACACCCTCTTCAAGCTCAACAAACGCACCGTAATCCGTTACAGACTTAACACGCCCCTTAACACGCCCACCGATTGGGAAGCGCTCGTGCGCAGTAGCCCATGGATCCTGCGTTAGCTGCTTCATACCGAGGCTAACGCGCTCTTTGTCTTGGTCGTACTTGAGAACCACCACCGGCACAGTCTGGCCCACAGAGAGCTTCTCTGATGGATGATTGATACGGCCCCACGAGATATCTGTAATGTGAAGTAGGCCATCGATCCCTCCCAGGTCGATGAAAGCGCCGTAATCGGTAACGTTCTTGACGACACCCTCCATAACCACACCCTCTTGTAGCACCTTGAGGGTCGCCGAGCGGAGCTCATCGCGCTCGCTGAGTAACACAGCGCGACGGGACAATACGATATTGCCCTTATCACGAGTGATCTTGAGAACCTTAAACTCGTATTCCTGGCCGAGGAACTTATCGAGGTTGCGATGCGGGCGAATGTCGATCTGCGAGCCCGGCAAAAAAGCCGGAATACCTATATCAACCTGGAGACCACCCTTTACCTTCTGGGTAACCTTACCAGTGATACGCTCGCCACTCTTATATGCGGACTCTACGTTCTCCCAAACACGCTTCTGATCCGCCTTCTCTTTAGAGAGAAGCACCTGACCCATGTCGTTCTCAAGAGCGACGATCAGCACATCTACTGCATCGCCAACTTTTACCGCAATCTTACCCTCTGCGTTTACAAACTGCTCTGTCGGTACGACGCCCTCGGACTTAAAGCCGATATCTACCGATATCATCTCTTTACCAACTGCCGTCACAACTCCTGGGACGATCTTGCCTGGACGGATGTTGTCTACCTTATCACGGAAGAGCGCTTCAAACTCGCTTGCAAATGATCCCTCTCCATCGCTCCCCTTAAAGCCCCCAAAGGAGCCTGCTGAAAATGAACTTGTCATGTGTGTACTTACTGCTCATGCGGTTCTAGGTTTTTATATTTGGCTCACCGTTAGAGACGCCCCCCCGAACCGAAAAAAGGAGGGCGACCACTAGCGGGCACCGAATTCTAGTCTTGTCTGTCTTATTCGTCAACAAGTACCAAGACCTAGAGCTTCTAGCCGATTTACCTAGTGCTTGAACAACTCAGCAACCTCCTCAGGGCTCGGAGTGGCACTCTCAAGGGGTGACCCAGGTCGGCCGGCCCATGCTGAATAGAGATACGCCAAGACTATCCCGTAGTACTCCTTCTCGCCGATGGTCAGGTCGGGAGCCGTCGACAGCCTGTGCTCAAAGCTCTTAAGAGCTTCAAATACTGGCCCTTGGCCGGGGCTAAATTCGTATAAGCTATCACTTAACCGGCTCAGCACATCTATCAAATCAGTGCGGGGATATCGATATAAGGGGGTACCTCCCACCTCATTTTTCGGCCCAGCTACGTCAGCCGCAGCTTGCTTACCTGATTCTGATGTCGGAGCGGGAGTGGCTGATCTCTTGGGGCTAGCCTTAGTCGCACAAGATTGCGCCACCTGCCGCGCGAAAGCACGGCAGGTGGGGCACTCCTGTTCATCCTCTGCCGCCGATTGAGCGACAATAAAGACCCGCTCTTGACGTCGATCAAGCACCAGGAGCCGACACATATCCTGAAATAGCGAATTAAAACGCGCCAGTGAATAAAGCTGCGGAGCTCGGACTACATCCACTACTTTTGGAGTAGGAGTTCTCTTTACCTGCTCGGCCTGATGACTCACTCCGTCATAACGCGGCGTAAACGACACCTCCTGTGTCAGCGCCGAGTCTACCGACAAAATACACAGCGCGAACAAGCTAAACCACAAACCCAGTCGGCGATAACGCTGGATACGATCAACCATTCGAGATCTACCAGCGCTTACGCAATCTGCTCTTTGAGGTCCGCCAGTGCTTCTTTAATCGAGAGACGGATCTTACCTTGACGGTCGATCTCAAGGACCTTAACCATCACTTCATCTCCCTCACTCAAGACATCGTCCACACGACGGATCTTCTCTTCGGATATCTGCGAGATGTGTACGAGACCATCAGTGCCCGGAAGTATCTCAACAAAGGCGCCGAAGTCAGCAAGACGCTTAACGATTCCCTTATAGATCTTACCAACCACAGCCTCTTGCGTGAGGCTCTCGATGATGGCGATCGCGTTCTTAACCTTTTGGCCGTCGTTACTAGCGATACTTACCGTACCGTCATCAGTAACCTCCATCTTCACACCGCACGACTCAGTAATAGACCGGATGGTCTTACCACCTGGTCCGATAACATCGCGAATACGATCTGGATTGATCTTGATCTGGACGATTCGTGGTGCGTAGCGGCTTAGGTCCTTGCGCGATATGTTAATCGCCTTACCCATCTCCTCAAGGATATGCAACCGCCCCTCACGAGCCTGAAGCATCGCCTTGTCCATGATGTCACGGCTAAGGCCCTTTATCTTGATATCCATCTGGAGCGCGGTGATACCCTTGGTCGTACCGCACACCTTAAAGTCCATGTCGCCCAAGTGATCTTCGTCGCCAAGGATATCAGTCAGAACAACATATTTGTTATCCTTCTTGATAAGCCCCATCGCTACACCAGCAACTGGGGCCTTAACTGGAACTCCAGCATCCATCAGCGCCAAACTTGAGCCGCACACCGTTGCCATCGAGCTCGAGCCGTTACTCTCAGTAATCTCTGAAACGATACGGATTACATACGGGAACTTCTTGATATCCGGAATAACTGCACGAATAGCCCGCTCTGCGAGAGCGCCGTGACCGATCTCTCGTCGGCCTGGTCCTCGCATCGGCTTAGTTTCACCAACCGAGAACGGCGGGAAGTTGTAGTGCAGCATGAAGGTCTTTGAAGCATCCCCCATCAGGCTATCGATCCTTTGAGCCTCTGCCTCGGTTCCAAGTGTTGCAACAACGATTGCTTGCGTCTCGCCACGGGTGAATAACGATGAACCGTGGGTGCGTGGAAGGAACCCAACTTCAATATCGATCGGACGTACCGTCTTAGTATCACGACCATCCAGGCGCACACCCTCATCAAGAGCGAGATCACGAACCACATTGTAGTGCGTTTCCTCGAACGCCTTGCCAACAAGCTTAGCTGCTACCTGAGCGTTATCATCACCATCTTTGACAAATTCCTCCGTTAGAGCCTTTCGAGCCCCACCTACGGCATCGCGACGAGCCATCTTCTCGCGAAGCTTGATCGCCTCTTTTAATTTAGGCGTAACGAAGGCAACCATCTTACCGTACAGATCGCCATACAGAGCCTCGTCGTAACCCTTGGCTTGCACCTCCATCTTGGGCTTGCCGATCTGCTTCTGCAGCTCAAGCTGCATATCGTTAATCACCTGGCACTGCTCGTGAGCGAAGAAGATCGCCTCAAGAACCTCATTCTCCGGGACCTCTTGTGCACCACCCTCAACCATGACGATAGCGTCGCGGGACCCGGCAACTATAAAGTTGAGGTCAGAATTGGCTACCTCGCTCTGCTTCGGGTTGATAACTAATTTGCCACCGATCCGTCCGACGCGAACACCAGAAACAGGCCCCTCGAATGGAAGCTCGGATATGCTAAGAGCCGCAGAAGCTCCACACATCGCTAATACATCTGTATCGTTCTCATCATCTGCAGATAGCACCGTAGCGATAATCTGAACTTCTCGGTGAAAATTCTCTGGAAATAGCGGGCGACACGGTCGATCTATCAGGCGCGAAACGAGGGTCTCCTTCTCGCTTAGTTTGCCCTCTCTGCGGAAAAATCCCCCCGGGATCTTCCCTGCTGCATAGGTCTTCTCAAAGTAATCAACCGTTAAGGGAAAGAAATCGACATCCTTCTCCGGCCCGTAACAAACCGTTACAAGCACCATCGACTCGCCATAGGTTACTAGAGCCGACCCTGCAGCCTGCTTTGCGATCTTACCGCATTCAATTGTAAGCTTGCGCCCGTGAAATTCTATCTCTGCCTTATACATTCGTTTCCTTATCGTTTAATACCTGACTTATACCTAGAGACCTCTACATCAGCGCTGACCCATGCTTGAAACAGGCGCGCTGGACTGCGCTAGACTGGCTAACCGTGTTCTTCCAAAAAGAGAGCACAGTACCGAGATGGCACCGCTTCCTTAGATGGCATACACACGCCAGTATAGTAATTCGAGTTACTTGCGCAGGCCAAGAGCAGAAATCGTATTGCGGTAGCGAGCAACATCCGCGCCCTTTAGGTACAACAACATTCGCTTACGCCGCGAAATAATATCCATCATTCCCTTGCGAGAGTGATTATCCTTTGGGTACTTAGCAAAGTGACTTGTAAGAATCTCTAACCGACGGGTCAGCAAAGCGATCTGAACCTCTGGAGATCCGCAATCCTGGGAATTTATCTGGAACTGCTTAACGATCTCTGATGGATCCTTCTCCGATAGACGCAATGAACCAACAGCAACATCTTCCGCCGTAAAACCACTCAACTGGCCACCTGTCTCAGAGGCCGCATTCTCACTTGAGGACATAATCCTAAGCTCCTAAATTTATCAACAACATCAAGCAGATATCGACTCTTACGTCGCACAAACCTGCTTATCACTTCCATGCTTTCGCAAATACTCGCCAGCGACGATACCAGCGGTCAGCCAAAAAGTCAAAGAGTAGGTAGGGCTTGGTGAGTAGTTATTATCTCCACCTCGCTTTGCTCCGCAAAGCCGCCCCTTAATAGGGGCTAACGTCGTTGAGGCAGTATTTGCTGAGTAGTTACCCTCCCGCTATCTACTCGAAAGAGCTGGTATTTGCCTTACTCCAGATCACTGCCAGCTCGATGGTGGGCAGCAATTCCGCGCTCTGTCCGCTCAATAAAAGCCAGAAACTCTTGTCCACGAACGTTGTTGCCGACGAGCGTTTTGGCAAACGTGACACGATCCTTAAATACCTTATCCTGAGCCTCAGTGCCTTGAGGGGTAAAGATCACCCGGTACACTTCACGCAGGATCGCTAAATCCTCACGACTACCCCCATTACGCTCAAGACCAACCCTGTTGAGCCCTTGAACAGTAGCCCGATCGCCCTGAGCCATGCAGTAAGGCGGGATATCCTGCGCCACCATCGCGCCAGCGCCAATCATACATACAGCACCAAGTCGAACAAACTGATGAATACCACTTAATCCGCCGATGATTACCCCGTCAGCTACAGTAACGTGCCCCGCCAGCGCAGCACCGTTAGCAACAACACAACGACTCCCTACGTGAGAATCGTGGCCAACGTGAGTATTTGCCATAAATAGGTTCTGATCGCCGATTGATGTTAACATCCCACCACCCTGTGTGCCCGGCTGAAGTGTTACACACTCACGAATAATGTTCCTGTTACCGATCTTTAGCTCACTAGGCTCGCCCTTGTACTTTAGATCCTGTGGTGGAGCGCCTACTGATGCAAATTGATAGATCGTATTACCATCCCCAAGAGTTGTGCGTCCATCTAATACAACATGCGGGCCGACAACATTATCTCGACCAAGTCTAACCTGTGACCCAATAATTGAATAAGCACCAACTGTGGTGCCCTCACCTATTACAGCCCCATCAGCTACTATCGCAGTAGGATGTATGTGAGCAGAGCGTTCCGTCATGGTTCCCTATGCTGCTGCCGCAGTGATCGTACCGGTAGCAACGACTGAACCATCAACCATTACATCACCCTCCATCACCCACAGCGGATTACGCTTGCGCACCGATCGCATCGTTATAGTTAGTGTATCGCCAGGCATAACCATCTTCTTCCACTTAAAGCTATCGGCCCCGACCAGATACAGGTTCTTTTCCTTAAGTAAAACAGGCTCTGAATATCGGGCGAAAACTGCCGCCGCTTGCGCCATCGCTTCACAGATCAGCACACCAGGCATAACCGGCTTCTCTGGAAAGTGCCCCTCAAAGAAATGTTCATTTGTGGTAACGTTTTTAAGCGCAACTATGTACGAATCCGGTACGAGATCAAGAACTCTGTCGATCAGCAAAAATGGGTAGCGATGCGGCAACCACTTGCGAATCTCCATTATGTCCATCGTGATCTTTTCCTGCTGCTCAGCCATAGAATCCCCCTTCATGTTCGCCTCGCTTACAAATCAACCTTTCGCTTATCAAGTAACTTCACAACATCTTGAGTGATATCGATCTGCGGATTTGCATATATTACTGCTTGCCTATCCTTTTCGAAGATAAACGAATAACCCTTATCATCAGCGATCTCATCAACTATCTTCTGGATCTCATCGACCACCTTGCGGATCTCTTTTTCGTTTGCCTTGGCCAGCTGTTCCTGCATATCCTGATATGTACGTTGAACTTCTACCTGCTTCTTTCCCAAGCTCTCTTTGCGTTCCTCTAGAGCGCTGCCTGAAAGAACAGCTGATTGCTTTTGCAGATCTGCTTTTCCTTTTTCAAGGTCTGCCTGCAAATTCGAAAGCTTTACCTTAGCTTTCTGGATCTGACTCTCCATATTACTTTTAGCAGCCTTGCCGATTATCGACTCATTAACTACTCGCTGCACATCGACAATTGCTATTTTATCCTCGGCGCTAGCCGTGCTGGGAACAGATCCACCTGAAACTATAACAGCTGCGACAGCAATCAATACATACCTTCCTAACACCATACTTATCCTGCGTACTCAGTCTACTAACTTTGGACCACTCATAAGGGAGTGGTTCGCGGGCCTTCCCTACAGGCCAACTAGAGTACCCGCTCTGCCCGTTGCTGTCGAGAGGCCCTTGAGGGAGACCAAGGCAAAACCTCGCTATCGAAATGGAGTCATTAGTTGCTGCTGTTTTAATGGACATAGCCCGCAGAGGGCGCCGGTGGCGAATTCTCTTCATCCCGACGTTTCCGCGAACGGCTCCGCAAGCCTAGCGCGTTCTTTAACTCATCTATCGCTGCTGGCTTTAAGCCTGGCGAAAAGCCTGCGCCGCTAGTTTCTTCACCGTGAGCACCATCGACAGCTCCCGGTAGCTGCGCTAGCTCTTTCTCTGCCTGGCGTATCCATCCCGATGCTAGGGTGCGCCACTTAATCTTGTCGTGATCCGCGGCCTTGCCTTGTGCGACGAGCACCGCAGCAACTGCTAAGTAGTATGAAAGCTTCCATCGCATCGGCGACAACGGTGCGGCCAAAAAGAATTGCAGCGACCTCTGAAGATGCAACACCGCCTCCTCTGCGAGCTCCGGATTAGCAGATTTAGCAATTTCGAGCATGGAGAGCGCCGAAAAAGCATCCGATATCGCCACATCGTAATCGAACCCAAGCCCCACAAAGTAACTCCTCGCTTTTGAAAGATGCTGTAGCGCCCTGACATGATCATTACCGAGCACACATAGATGGGCGTGTACTGTTTTAAGCTTTGCTCGTACCCTAAGCGCTTCGTCAAGGTCACCAAATGATTGAAGTGTGTCCTCGGCTCGCTCCAAAATACTGATTACTTTCTTGGCCGTAGCTGGTCGAACATTTCCCGACCCTATCATATCTCCCATGAGATACGCTTGTGCCACCAAGCCGTGTCGCTCACATGCTGAAACAAACGCATGGCGCTGCTCATCAAGAGTTGCTGCTCGGCTCCACGCCAAACGGGCCTTAGTCCAACGCCTTTCATGCGCCTCACAAGTAGCAACGATGTGTGCTGCTTGGGCCTGAAAACCGATTAATCCGCTCTCTTTGAAAAAAGCCTCGCAGCGAGCAGCTATCGTTAGTGCACCTTTATAGTCTCCTACTATTTGCCGCGCTGCTGCGATGTTTAAACCCGCCGAACCCAGTGCAAGCTCAGACCCCGAATACCACTCTGCTCTTTGCAGCCAAATAAGTGCCTGTTTAGGATCTTCTCCCAGCATCGCACTCTGAAAAAGCCCAAGAATCGCCAGCATCTTCCCGTGCAAAAAGCCACCGTTTTCGGCAATCGCTAATGCGGTTCTCCACTGCTTATCAGCTACGACGTTGTGTCCAAGTTCAAGAGCTCGTGTAGCCAACATAAAGCGCACTTCAAAAGCTCCACACAAAAAGTCATTGGCCTCAAATATATCAGCAGCTCGCTCAAGTTGCTGGTCATCAATATCAGGACTAACTCGAGCAATAGCAACCTCGGTAATAGCGCGAGTAACGCCACCCAGACTTTGAGCTTCCAATCGCAACAATTCTGCCGTTAAAGTGTTATAGTCCTCGGAATTAATACGCTTACTTGCTTGAAAAAGCACCCGTTTTAGATCAAAAGCCCGCGCCGGAGTGAGCTGCTTACATGCTTGGCTCTGCGAATAAACCTCAAGGAGCGCTCGCGCTGCTTTAGCATCTTCTGTGGGCGCATACAGGTAGCACTTAGCTAGCTCGATTAACACCTGCGCCTCTAATTCACGATCTTCAGAAAGTGCGAGTCGATCTAACTCAACACTAAGAATACTCCTCGCCCGAAGCATCGACCGCTCTGAGAGGCTTCCAACGCTTACACACAGGGCCAAGGCACGCGCAAGCAACAACCCAATCCGCGCTTTATCTGCGATTGAGTGTCCGCCGTTATGGATCTCAATGTAGAGGCGCTCAAGCCCATCTAGCGTTGTTACCTGATCACCGAACTCCATTAATTCACAGAGCAAACGATAGCCACGAAAGAGTCGGCAACGACCATCCCCTGCCACTAGATCTATTATCTTGGTCGCTAAGTCACGCGCGATCGTGAAATGCCCGGCATCGATCAGCAGCTCGAGCACCTCAACTATGTTCCACGCAGGAGCCGGATGATCATTACTCCTTAAGACGCTAAGAATACCCGTAACTGAATCACGGGATATCTCAGATCCAATTAGTTTTTCTGCGCTCTCTACTTCCATTACACAGCCTCTTGTAAATTCTTTTGAGGACACTTAGCTGGTGTATCCTGAAATGCCAACACATACGACGCCAACTCTTTGGCTTCGCTAGTTGCGTCGCTAGTCCGCAGATCAACATACCATGCTGTTGGCGCAACACTTCCGAGCGCATGCAATTCGTTTGAGACAAACCGCGATGCTCGCGATGTACTTACGAGCAACATCGGGCACCTTAGGCGATGTGCATACGCTCGTACATTAAAACCCTGTGAACCTAAACGAAGCGGCAAGCCAAATGGCAACGACGCTTCAACACGATCCAGAAACCGCTCAAACCGGGTTGGATGCGGCCTAAGCGATGCATCAATGATGACAAGCGTACGAACGAGCTTGGGAGCTGCTAGGGCGAGATCCTGCACAATCGTGGCTCCAGCCGCAACTCCTACAAAGCTTGCTTGGCGCACCTTGTTTTCAGACAACAGCGCCTCAAACCTCTCGGCAAGCGCTCGCCATGAATCTGCGGTAACCGATGAAATTCGAACGACCACTGCGCGAGCGCCCTGAGCGATTGCTGAGCCGATTGAGCGCACTAAAGGGCTATAAGCCTCGTCATCAAACACGACTACGAACGCTCGTCCCGAACCCTCATCTGACACGATCTGCGCTTCTGGATGAATCACTAGATACCTTTATAAACAGTCCGTGCTGCTCCAGCAGCCTTTTCACTGTTCTCTCAAGGTACCCAAGAAGCGCGTCTTAGTCTATGGGCTAGGCGTTGCATATTGTAAAGGTATATTCAGGTACTTAGACCCTTTAAGCCATTCGGCGCCTAAGCACATCGACGATCTTGTTCTTAAGGCTCTCAAAAGTGAATGGCTTACAGAGATACTCGGAGGCGCCCAGACCGCGAGCGGTATCAATTACCGGATCTTCATCATTTGAGCTCACTACTATAAACGGGATATCAACTAAGTAAGCGTGGTTTCGTATTTGATTGAGCAGATCCAATCCTGACATATCTTCCATCATGTAATCGCAGAGAATCAGCTGCGCTCCATGAGATTTGAGCGCCTCTAAAGCCTCACGCCCGCCGGAGGCCTCTTTTATGCGTGTAAAGCCCATATCGCGCAGCATATCCGTTATAATGCTGCGTGTACTAGGCATATCGTCAACTACCAAGACCTGTGGTTCTTCGCTTGGGATCTCGAACATAAATGGCTCCAATTTAGTGCAGCTACTTGACTTAAAGTATTGGTTCGGTATGGGCTGGGAAAAACTTAAGGTGATAAATTATATAGAACGGGGGTTGGTAAGGGTGGCTTTTTTGGTAGAATGTCCGTTGAAACAAAGGTTCCCCTTGCGTTAATCTCGTGGAACACTCGATTTAACAGGGAGTTTTATGGTTCAAGACCGAGTCATTCCAACCGCATCGGAGAGCTTTTGTTACTATTCTCAAGAGGTTTCAAACGAGATTAGTGAGCGTAGTGCGGTTCCTCTACCTAAAGTTACGGTCCAAGCTCCTCTTAATTCATGCTCTGAATTTGGAAAGTTACGCTCGGTCGTAGTCGGCAGTGCAGTCGGGGCGAATCACCCTAGAATTGAAAGTTCTTTCAAAAACTTCTTTACTTGGGATGAGGATGCCGATGCGGCTGCAAGAGCTCAAGGCGCAGTGCCTCAATCAATAGTCGATGAGATTGAAGAGGACATAGCAGAGTTCATCAAGGTGCTAGTTCAGCGTGGCGTTGAAGTCTTGCGGCCGCAAACTTACGATTCAACTGCACTAATAAAGAGCCCAGACTGGGAGACAGAGCAACTCTACTCACTAATGCCCAGAGACTGCGTATTTGTGCACGGAAGGCTCTATCTGGAAGTTCCATCTCCTGCGAGAAGTCGCTTCTTTGAACCCCTGGCTTTCAGAGATATAGCCCACGCCTATCGTGAAAGGAGCGGGTCCCGTGCTTTAGTACTGAGCGCACCTAAACCACGGCTTCTGGAAGACTCTTTTGAGCCAATGAGAAAGGCCTTTCTTCCTAATACAGAGCCTATGTTTGATGCAGCAAACTGCGTGCGCCTCGGAAGGGATATATTCATGGATATCAACAACAGCGCAAATATGGCTGGCTTGCATTGGCTACAAGATCTTTTCGACGGTCTAAGCTGGGACGTTAAAATACACCCGATGCACATCGGCGAGGACCACGCCGATGTGACCCTTGTGCCACTAAGACCGGGAGTTATTCTGGTTGATGAAAAGCGGACCAATCCGGACAATCTCCCAAAACAATTTAAGAATTGGACACAAGTAAGACTGAGTTCCGTACCGGAGCAACCGTATGGACTAACGTATCCTATGGCTTCAAATGGGATCGGCCGTAATGTTTTCGTGCTTGATGAGAAGACTATAGTAGTTGAAAAAAATCAGAGTGAGCTGATAGCAAAGCTGGAAGCGCTTGATTTTGAGGTGATACCCCTCAGATATAGACACGGCAGAACCCTAGGCGGTTCGTGGCACTGCATAACACTCGATACTAATCGTGATGGGGGGTTTGAGGATTATTTGTAGTCACGCATTAAAGCAATAATCAATTCGTGACTTTATCTTGTTATGTCGCTGGTTGCGGATAGTGGGGTCAGATTTTGTGTCGAGGAATCGCTTAAAACCTCACCTATGACGTCCGAGTTAGCTATTTGTAAAGGGAGGTCTGAATTGGCTGGTACCTGCTTCCCTTGCAGAAACTTCTTGGCATCCTTCGCAGCAGTCCAATACAAAGACTCCTTAAAACAATAACAAACATCAATTATTGTCTGACTGGTTATAATCGACCAAAAGAGATCCATGCCGCCCAGGCCTACCATACCCCCCTGAAGTGACCCCGTTTTAAGCATGGTAAAAGCATCATTCGGTAGATGTAGGGTGAAATCAACTCCTACCAGCTTGAAGAATTCCTTGAATTTAAAAGCGCCATCTTGGTCAGTATATTCGGGATTTTTTCGCTCCTTAAAGCCCATAAGCGCATAGTACAGGAGCAAGTAAGAAGCATAACCAATTAACACTGCCGCTGTTGAAGTTACAGCGACGTACCCCCAAGAACCCGCAGGGCCAATGTATTTTTCAAACAAAGCAGCCAAGGCCAGAACGGAGAACGCTGTAAATAAGTTAGTAGGAAACGAAGCCAAAAGCGAATTAAGCGCAGCTTGCCAGTCCTCGGTTATTGTTCTTTTTAGGAAGGTGGTTAGGTGGGTGGCCCTGAGCGCAGGGCCTGTAAACAAACCCTTCCGAGGATTTGCTGCGAGCGGCTTTAATTCTTCGATTTTTAAAGCTTCCAAAGCTATACCTCTTCAATTTAAGTAATCAATCCTTGTTACCCCCAAGGTTAGATTATCCCCCTTAAGTATGTCCTTCGCCGCCACCAAGAACACGCCCTGAAATGGCTGAAGATTGCCATTTATAGCGGGAAGTAATGAATGGAGGCTGCCAACATCGCTCTCATCTCGTGGCCCTATAAAAAACCCGCTCTTAAACGGCCGGTAAAGAGAACGAATTTTACAATCGATGTTACTCAACTCAGGTTTGGCAGCGACTTTGCCTCCCCTTACAAACACCACCTCGCCTTTCGAAATTGGCCTTGAGGCATGCACTTGTCTTGATAATGGACTAACATCTGCGGCCATTGAAACCATAAAGGATTTCGCGTATCCACCATTCCAAGTCGGTTGCCAAATTTCAGGGAATGATAGTCGAGAATATTGCTTAGCAACAACTGACCCTTTTGAATCAATTAACGACTGAATATGAGGTTGACAAAATTTATAGCCTAAGCTCGACGAATTATATGCCCGCCAATCGTCGTATCGAACCCACTTCCTACAATTTGGACACTGGCAATCGCATTCAAAGGAAGAGCCCTCCAGATCACTACTCTGCCATTGAACATAGTCAAGACAGACTTCCGTTCCTGGCTCTATGTCTTTTGTGGCAGCTAAGGTAATCGCATCAACAAATCCAGCATTCGGCGAACATGAATGATTGATGCACTCACCTACACCGATACAATCAGAATGGACACCCGGTCCAAACCAGATATCAGACGACAGTTGATAGAAATATTTCCTCAAATCAATGTCTACCGGAGTCATGCTGGACAAATCCAATGGAATCCCGCCGTAAACTACTAGATTTTCACCTTGCTTGATATGCAGGGATGAGAAGACACCAAGTCCTTGTGTGCCGCGAGCCATAACAAAGAGCTTTGGGTTAACCCAGTTAACCTCCAGAGAATCCCCAGACTGCGCTGCTATCGATACCGCTCTCATTTTCTCGAAGAATCCCTACAAAACTAGGCGACACTCTAAAGTGTTATGCTAACAACTCGATAAATTTGAGTCAAAAAAACTAAAATAACGGCAGGGCATCGCAATTCTCTTCTCTAAAATAGGGCCAAAAATGCGCGGAACCTA
>JBBALZ010000040.1:0-20131 GCA_040402735.1 Bdellovibrionota bacterium | reverse complement strand
TCTAAAATGGGGCCAAAAATGCGCGGAACCTAGTGTATTTAATGACTTTAACGGTATTTAGCCGCGCATTTTTATCCCTATCAGGAATGCCAGTCCTTTCTGGTAGATAGCGGGAGAATTGCGAAGCCCTAGTAGGGCATCGCAATTCTGTTCTCTAAAATGGGGCCAAAAATGCGCGGAACCTAGTGTATTTAATGACTTTAACGGTATTTAGCCGCGCATTTTTATCCCTGTCAGTCCCTTCCAGTAGATAGCTGGAGAATTGCGAAGCCCTATAAAATCAGTCGCATGACTCTTAACGGTATCGTGGTGTTAGCACGTGGCAAGAGGGCCGCGCGGAGACCGGCCAGATCTCGGATAGAAGGAAAAATTTGGAACCTTACAAGTCTAGAGCCCATCCCCCTGATTCCCGCGATTCCGCCAATTCGGAGCTTGCTGTATTAATAGCTGAGCTTGGCAAAGCATGGTCAATAGATTTAGCTGTCCAGAATTTTGGCGATGATAATTTAATCGCGATACTTGATGAACTTAAAAAGCGATTAGACGCTGGTCATATAAAAGATCTCGCAGAAACTTCGTCAGTAGGGCTTCCCCAGCTTGCGCAGGGTATCGCAGATTTAAACTGTTTTTTAGTTCGACTTAAAGAAGATCCTCTTAACGGACCTACGACTAGAGATGGCGAAAGTAGGGCTCTCTTAAAAGCGGCGGTGGGCGAACTTTTCGAACGCACTTTATTAGATCTTGGTAGTCTTGAATTTTCCGCTCCTGCAACTTCAGATCTACTTATCGCTCAGGTATTTCCCCAAAGCGATAACGGGGCTAGAGGAGTAGATGGGGCTAGCGGAGGAGGGTCTGGTCGACGTCGCAGACAAGGAGGACGGAGCACAAGAAAAATTGTAGGGGCAGAGTCTAGGGCTGATGGCGGACAAGGGGATACAACAGGTTCTGTATTGCAAGAAAATGTTCTTAATCGCCTAACATTAAAGGGCTCTGAAAGATGGGCGCAGTCTGTTCCGGGGGATTTGACAGATTTCTTTAACTCCCAGAGTCTTGATCCGACTTGGCTTAAAATCATCGAGAGGCAGCTCTTGCCTGTTAGGCCGGTTGTATACCGTAAAGGCAAGTTGCTTGACCTGCATCAGGTTTATGAATTACTCACTAACAAAGGAGCGTGGACTATTCATGGAGTCACTCAATCTATCGGTCAATCCGCAGATAGTGAGCAACTAAACGAAGCTGGAATTCCTCCTAATTTGCCATCCTTTAACTTTACGGTTGAGGACTTAAAGGAAGGCATACCAAATATACCCGGCTTTGCGCCTGAGAAGGTAAAATATGGAGAGATTGAGCTAACTGTAGAGAGATCGGTCTTTGGATTTTATCGGATTAAAGATATTGGGGATTTATCAAGCAGTAGTCCGGTATCGGTTTCCTACTACCTCGTTCGAGACGATTTGATTGAAGGTATCAACAGTTTGAAGCCAGAGGAATTAATGGATTTCTTCTGGCGATTGTCAGCTGCTTTTCCAGCGGATATGGTGCCTCTTCCAGATGAGGTGCGCGATGAAATCACAAACCCTGGAAAAAATGCTGATTGGGAAACTCGGCTTACCAGGCTAATTATTGCGCTAAATATGGGCAAAAGGGAAATGCCCAGTGCGAATTCAGCAGTCGGCGAGTATTTGGCCCATCACATGGCTGGAAGAAGGATCGGCACCTCATATGATATGAGCATCTTGGTTTCCGATATGCTGAGTCAGATTAACCAGCCTAATTTCATGACTTTGGGACTCTCTCTTGAACAGAGAATGCGAAGAGTCGAAGTGAGCGTTTGGAATCCAAGCGATGGCCAATTTTTAAGGGTCGACCCTGAAGCATATTCGTCAGATCTGTCGTTTATGCGTCATCGAGACACTAGGTTGAAGTATGAGGGTCCGGATACGGCCTACAAATACGGTTTAGTACTTCGAAGAAGATTTAAGACAAGTTGTAAAATACCACATGAGGCCCCGACTCTTCCGTACCGTGAGCATCTGAGGGTGAGCTCGCATGAATATGGATTATTAGAATATGCTGACCGTGTGCAAGCAGAGGTTCTTTGGCATCCTGGGACAAGCCCGCTCAGGGCTGAAGTTAGAAGGGCGATCAGGAGATTGGAGCAATTTGGACGGTGTGATAAATTAATCGCACTGTATCTCTCTAGAAGAGAAGAGATTAATGATAAGATTGAATTTAGAGGTCAGAGCGATCCTCCTATCGAAGAGGGGCCGGCTGATTTGTGTGTTGAGCTATTAAGGACCGCATTTTTAGACAATGGAGTTGGTGTAAAAGACCTCGCGCAATTCGCCAAACGGCCACTTTCCCGAGCGGATATCCCTAGATCCGGCTGGCCAAATTCAACTTGTGTGAGCCTTCTTGATCTATCGGATAGAGAACTCGCGGTTCTAGGAACAAGTCGAGGCAAGATTTATGCACTGCTCAGGCAGTCGCCTTCTGTAATTTGTAAGATATTTGAAAAATATAAATTCATTCCAGAAGAAAACAAAGATGAGCGATATCTCTCCAGGGCTAATGTTACAACTGAACTACGTAATGCACACGTTTTTTTGGATATCTTAACCCTGGAGTCTTTTGTTGAGGGGTGTTGGAAAACGGAAAATTCTCTGCATAGAGTAGAAGATCTCTGTTTTAAGCTTATTCAGATCCACTTATTGGCAGCTAAACTGCAAGATACTGAATTAAAAGAGAGGGCTAGGCTAGGTTTTCAAGCAGTAGGCCGCGCGTATGGGAAACATCTTCCGCCCATGGCGGATTTATACATTTTTGAACGCCTAGGTTTATCTTGCTTAATTGATATTGATAACGGATTTTTTTTTGAGGTCTTGATATCTTTTTATGTTGAGCCCTTTAAAGCTTGTCTAGTTGGTCTTGTTACAGCTAATCCGATATTTAAAAGATATTTCATAATTGATAACGATGGTGCTCCGCAAATTACAAGAGTAGGTGCTAAAAGGTTATCGAAAAGAATTCGCGCCAGCTCCTTAGATGACCCGTTATCATCGAGAAAAGAAGTAGCCTTATTGCACTTTCTAAATTCTCAGGCGCTCTTACCGGATCCAGTAAAGGCATATATATCCGAAGATATAAAGCGAGTAATTATCGACGATTGGCTCCGGAATAAGATGGGAATTAATCCGCCGCTGCAAAAACATCCTATTAGTCAACTTCGATTTCTGTGGTTCCTGGGAGCGGATTGTGAAGATGAAAGCTTGAAGTCTATAGCACTACATATTCTTCGCCTTATAGAGATCGGCATTATAAACGAATCATACCAAGAACCGGCTGCCCAGCAAATCGAATCAGATCGCGCCAGAGAGATACGGATAGATCCAACAGGTGGGGATTCAATGGGTGTTGTTTTGGCTTATGCGATTGAAGGCGAATGCGAGAAAGTATGGTTTAGCGTTCCGACAGAGGCGCTAATGAGAGCTTCAAGGGTAACAGGTTACGGAGGCTCTTCGGGAGCTTGTGATCTCTTCCTTGCGTTACAGCCACAGCTTGCCTATGTGGCGCATTCAGAGGGCTGTCGTGAACATTATCCGAAATATGAATGGCGCCTTGTTAATTATCAGGTCGCCTTGAGAGAACTTGGACTTGTGTTCCCTAGCGTCGCTTCTGCTTTCTTTGATGCTACAAAGGGCAAAATTTTTGAAAAGAGTTTTCTTGGATTAGGCTGCCAAGAATATGCAGTCCAATTAGCGAGTGAACTTTTGGAAGTAACCTTATTAGAATGTCATTTTTCAGGGCTGATTGATATAGCTGACTTAAGTCAAGTCCTTACTAGACTAGAAGGTATAGTTGAGCAGTTTGCGCGCCAGTTTTTTTCTCCGGCTGGAGGCCCTCCGCAGTTTGTGCAACAACTGAGCGATGTTTTTTTAGCTAAAAGTCAATTTTTTATGTCTCGCATCACGGAAGTGGGACAGTTTACTCCACATGTTTTAGCAACTCAAAGCACTGAGTGGATATATCAATTTGACGGGCTTAGTCAGTTTGCGAAAAAAGAGCTGGCGTACTTTAGGTATGATATCTGCAACGGTAAGCCTCAGTTTATTTCTAACTGTGAAAGAGCAGTTAGGGTTTTGCTGGTTTTCTATAGGGAAAATTTTGAAATTAAATTAGACGAAATTAAAAAGATGGCGAGCGAGCTTAAAGGAGAGATTAGAAGAATCTCTCCACTTAAAGCCTTAGGCCAAAGGCATAGCGGAGAGTTTAGAGGTAGAATTCCGACTACTGACCGTTCAGCCGAATTTGACCACTATCAGGAGGAACAGTGTCCCAGTGTCGAGTCGGTAAGTTGGAGAATTTATGCAAAGACCGATAAGTTTTATTCGCAAAGGTTTACAAGCGGTCAAGAAAAGTCGGTTTTGATAGTATTTAATATTGGCAGCACTAGAAAATTGGCCGACAATGGCGCGCCAACCCGGACACTGATGAATCTGATCAGGGCTTTAAATGATGGCGGGCATATTACTGATAGTACACGATTTGCTGTTCACTCACACGGTATTCGAATTGCCTATTTTTCGGTGAGAGAGCTGCTTAATGGTCCTCTTCCGATACTCGAACTAAATGAGCAGTGCAAGGATTTAACCAGCGTAACGGAGCGACTCATTGCGGTGTTAGTAGCTGCTAACGCTCTAACCTGGGATTTTGGATTGAAATTAATGCGCAAAAGCACATCTCTTTTTCAGCACTCGAGTGGAGTCGGCGTCTACCGAGGGCAGAATATTGTGCTGGTTAGTGAAACAGATTCATTAGCTGCTGATATGCGGTCTATAGATCGCACTATCCCAGACACAAGGAGTATAAAGTTGTTTGTATGTAACGACAGCACGGGTGAAATTACAGCTAACTCATTCAATAAAGGCCATTAGCCGTATAACGTTATGCAAAGGGGCTTCTTATTCCAGATTCGGCCTAGTCAGGTTTCGATGAATATACAGAGCTCCGTTACGATCATCGTGGATCGGCAACTCCTCATCGGCTGGGTGAGGAACGGGAAAGGAATTCGTTATAAATGTTGTTCCTGGTCGCATTTCGCGCGACACCTTTTGCCAGATTCGCTCCATCGCAGCGGGAGAGAGGAATGTGTAGACGTAATCAAACTGGGAAAAATCCGCGCGCCACATATCACGGCATGAGACCGCTAGGTTTTTCTGTTTCCTTAGCGCCGCCCTTATCCTAGCAATATAGAGAGGTAGTGGGCCTAACTCAATACCTTCGAATAGGCCGTTTGGACGCCTCTCTGCCAAAAAAAGGAGAAGGTCGCCGAATCCACAGCCAACATCGAGGAATATAAATGGCCGATCGGTCGGCAGCTCAGCAAGAATTAAGGCATAAGCCGCCCGATGCGTAGGATAATATGGTACCCTCGTCAGAAGCGCGGGAGCATACACCGCTGCCACTAAGCATAGCGGAGCAAAATAGACTATTCCGGGAAGATCAAGGGCAAGGATGGCAGCGGCGGCCCACGGTAATAGCAAGTTGAGTAACCGCCATGAAGTAGGCAGTCCTAATATCTTCGAACTTACCAGGGCGGAGAGTGACGCAACAATCAGAACTAGCGAAAAATAGGGTACCCAGGGCCAGATGATAACTACAATAGCTCCCGCCAGAATCTGAATGATGCTGCTCTTAAGTATAAATAGTGGAACTGTTAAGAGGACGGTGCTCGCCATAGTGATTTGTAGGGCTATTCTAGTATTCGTTTGGGCAGGTGTGCCCGTACGCCTCGCGAATACGACTCGGCTAGCATCTCGGTGACACTGCGCACCTCGGTGGGTAGGCGAGAATCTGGAATCTTTACCACAAAGCGAATATAGAGATCTCCGCGTGTTCCGTCACGCCTAGTTAAACCCTGCCCCTTAAGTCGTACCTCTCGCCCACTTTGCGTGCCTGGTTCTACGGTCACCAAGAGTGGGTCACCGAACGATGGCACCTGAACTTTTCCACCATCTATGGCCTCCCCGACAGTCAGAGGAACTTCCATGGTTAGTCCCCGTTCACCGAGCGAGAGCCAGGGATGATTCTCAATTCTAATAACAATGACGATCTCTTCGTTTTCGCGCTCTTTACTGCGAAAGCGCACGATACTTCCCGTTTGAACTCCCGGCGGAATAGTTACTGATACCTTGCGAGATGCGTTTAGGGTAGAAGAGATGTCTACCGACTTTTTAACACCGCTAATAGCATCAACCATTGAGATTGAGAGCTCAAGAATAGCGACTTGGTTGATTACTGTGCTGCTCTCACCGGGCTGAGATTGTTTAGATCTATGTCCGGCTGTCTTAGCCGCTCGTTCTAATCTATTTAGTATTTGTGGTAACGAGCCCAATTTTGTACTGAGGCTAAAAAATGCAGGTTTGATCTTTTTTGTGAGCGCTAAATATTTAGATGATTGCGTTGTAGGTGCTTTTAGTTCTGACTCTTTCTTTTTCTCCTGCGCGGCTTTAGGTTGATTCGCGTTTTTTGCGGAGGTTGGACGTTTGTTGCCTGCGTATGCCTTAGCTTGCTGATTTCGCTTTAAAGCGTCTTGAGCGCGTTCAAAGGTCTCCTGAAAGGACTCCGAACTTTGCTTGAGATCTAGGTCATACTGTTGCTTCTTCTCAAGGTCAGAGAGTACTGAGTAAGCGAGAGCGATCTGTTTAAATAGCTCTTCTGTGTCTCCGTTTGGATTTACATCAGGGTGATAGCGCCTCGCAAGGATACGATAGGCGCGACGAATCTCTGCCGTTGATGCTGCATTTGTGAGACCCAAAGTCCTATAGTGATTATGCATAGTGCAGTTGGCGTTTTGTGGATGGCATACCGAGATAGACGTAACGTAAACGATCTACCGCGTAGCGTATGCCCAGTTCACCGTACATGCTTTAGATTACCCAGATGCGGGGAAGTGTGCTAAAAGAGGGGGAAAAACAAACAAATGGCGTTTGCGAGTAGCCTTTATTAGGGGGCTCGCCCAAATAGATAAAAAGTGGAGACATGTATGGCGACTAGTGGTGGCCGAAGGCGGGTTTTAGTTACGGCAGGTTTGCCATATTCAAACGGCAGGCTTCATGTGGGACATCTAGGAGGTGCCTACATCCCTTCTGATATATACGTTCGCTACCTGCGTTTGACCGGCGCAGACGTGCGCTACATCTGTGGGTCTGATGATTACGGTGTGGCGATTATGTTAGCCGCAGATAAGGAGGGCAAGACTCCTAGAGAGGTTGCCGATTACTATCGCGCCAAGCAGATAGAGGATTTTGATGGAATGCGCATTAGCTTCGATCACTATAGTGGTACGAGCTCAAATCCATTTCATGCCAAAGCGAGCCAGGACTTTTTTCTAAAGGTTTATCAGCGCGGCTACTTTGAAAAGCAGAGCTCACGGCAGTTTTTTGATCAACAGAAGGAGGTTTTTCTGCCGGATCGTTACGTTAAGGGAACTTGTGGTTTCTGTGGCGCAAAGGAGCAGGCCGGTGATCAATGTGAGAGCTGTGGCAAGGTTCTTGATGTTGATTCACTTAAAGACGCGGTAAGTGTTATGTCAGGCGGCCCAGCTACCGTGCGCGATACGGTGCATTGGTTCCTTGATCTCTCACGTTTTAAGCAAGAGGTTCAGGGTTGGATTGCGGGGGCAGAGCTTCGCGACCAAACCAGGGCCTATGTTTCCGGTCTCTTGGAAAGTGGGCTAGTAAAGCGCGCAATGACCAGGGATATCTCTTGGGGTATCCCGGTCCCTCTTGACGATCCGGACGCAAAAGGAAAGGTGCTCTACGTGTGGTTCGATGCACCGATTGGATACATCTCGAACACCATGGAGATGTGCGCTAAAGACGTCGGCGCAGCAAATGAAGCTGATCAGTGGTGGCGCGATCCGAATACCGATGTAATTCACTTTATCGGCGAGGATAATACCGTCTTTCACTGTATAATTTGGGTAGCAATGCTAAAAGCCGAAGGCACGATTAATCTGCCCAAGGCGGTAATCGTAAATCATTATGTAAATATCCAGTTGGCAGGTAGGGAAGTTGAGAAGATGTCTAAATCGCGCGGAACCGCGCTATGGATCGGCGAATACCTCTCAAATGGCGGTGACCCCGATACGTTGCGATATTATCTCACGGCTACGGCATCGGAAAAGGCTCGCGGAGTATTTCGGTCCGAAGATCTAGAACTACGCCATAACGGAGAGCTGGCTGACACATTGGGCAACTTAGTTAACCGGATTACTTCGTTTAGTCTAAAGCATTGTGGTCCAACAGTTCCAGAGTACGACCCTTTACGCGAAACCGACTCTGACCGTCGCCTTTTGGAGCTTTTGCACTCCACTTTAGAGCGGACGACAGCGGAGCTTGAGGGGTATTCCTTTAAGTCAGCTCAGGAGGGGATTATGGAATTCGCACGTGCATGTAATCGCTACGTCGATGAAAAAGCCCCTTGGTCGACCCGCAAGACAGATATGGAGCTGACAAAGGTTACTTTATCGGTGTGTCTAAAGGCGATACACGGCCTCGGTGTTATGCTTCTGCCGTTTATTCCGGGTGCAAGTGCAAAGATCCTGCAGGCCTTTGGTCGCAGCTTAGACGAAGTTAGCTGGCGGGACGCCGTTGATTTTGACGTTCGTGGCCTTCCACTTTCACAACCACCGATTCTTTTCCAGAAGTTAGGTGCTGAGAGAGCTACTTTACCTCTTTCCAAAACACTCTAAGCTGTGGTCAAGTCTTAGAGTGGCCGAGTTTTTGTGTGTCGGCATAGTTGTGTAACGGCTCGCTTCTACTCTATGACAAACGTTGCGATAAAGACTGACGGATCAGCCTGGATCCAATTGATCGAACGGCTAGTTTTCAAAGCTGGCATACTCAATGAGGATGTAGAGGCGCACGTTCGAAATGCGTTTTTAAAGGTTGATCGGAGACCTTTTGTAGATGCAAGCTGGCAATCTGACGCGCATAAAGACGTGGATATTCCGCTTGCTGGAGAGCAGGTATTAACGCGCCCATCACTGTTAATACGCATGGTAGGGCTAATCAATCTTCAAAAGCGCATGAGGATTCTAGTCGCCGGCTCTGGAAGTGGATATCTGTGTGGTGTTCTGAATGCGGCGGGAGCGCATGTTTTTGGAGTAGAGAATGTAGCCGCTCTGGCGCAGAGCTCGCGAAAGTTACTCGACTCTCTCGGTCACCACGCTGTGGTAATCCATCGCGGGAATGCAATCCGTGGATGGGCCGAGGTGGGGCCGTTTGATGCTATTATAGTGACCTTTCCCGTGAGCGATGATTTGAGTTTGCCTATGGCGCAGCTCAGCATCAACGGTAATCTTGTTGTTCCTGTGGCTTCAGATGAAGGAGCGCATCTTACTGTGTGGAAGCGTGCGACAGAGGGGTACAAGCGGACAGTTTTTGAGCAGGTTGAGTGTAAGTAGAGATAGATAGAGTGTGAGATCCTATGCGAGGTTTTATCTCTCTTGCTGTGGCATTAGGTCTTACTTTAAGCGGCTGTTCGGCGCTGAGACAATCTGTAAGTGGTAAGCGCGACAGATACTATGAGGTTCAGTCGGGAGACACGCTGGACAGTATCGGAACTAAGTTTCTAGTCCCTCCGGAAGAGATTCAATCTTACAACGCCATAAAGGATCCGCGACAGCTGCGTAAGGGGCAGCGTATAGTTATTCCTGCTGTCGGCCCACTCGATCGGGATCCCCCTGCACAGGGTAGCAGGTCAGGCGGGGATAGTGGTTTAGCTGACAAAAATAGAGCGCAGCTTAGGATGGTAAGCTTAGCACCTGTGCGTGGATATGTGGGGCAACTTGAGTTCCCGGTTGAGCAGGCACGGTACACATCACGGTTTGGTTGGCGCTGGAGTAAGTTTCATGAGGGAATTGATCTCGCAGCGCCGGAAGGAGCGGCGGTACTAGCGGCCCACGATGGGGTGGTAGTGCTTGAGAGTGACTCCTGGGGAAGTTTTGGCAAGGTAGTGGTGTTAAAGGGTGAGGGCCTTTTAACCGTCTACGCGCACAATTCGGCGAACAGAGTAAAAAAGGGGTCGCGTGTACGAAGGGGGCAGCAGATAGCAAGAGTAGGTGCCACAGGCAACGCGACGGCTCCGCATCTGCACTTTGAAGTCCGAATTTTAGACGAGCAAGGGCGCTTTGCGGCTGTTAATCCGACGGTATTTTTCCCGTAACTCGCAAGGAACGAGGCTGCTTATTTCTGTATACAACCCTTTAGACGCATCGTTAAACTCATTCAATACAGTAAGTTCCGCGCATTTTTGGCCCCATTTAAGAGAAGAGAGTTGCGATGCCCTGCTGCGTTAGCGGAAATATTGGACACAGAGGTAAATTTTGATACGCTAGAGGGAGTGCGCTCGTAGCTCAGTTGGATAGAGCACAAGTTTCCTAAACTTGGGGTCGGGAGTTCGATCCTCTCCGGGCGCACCATGTGCGCCCAGCAGGGATCGAACCTGCGATGGTCGTATTGCAAGGCGAGCTAGCGAGCGTTGCGCCGGCGGTGCCCCGCCGGAGGCGGGAATAGCACTGACGGAACAAGCTAAAGAGGGGAGTTCGATCCTCTCCGGGCGCACCAGAATGATTCCCAAGGGGAATCAATTCGAACAAAGCTGGTGTATTCAAGCACTTGAGACTCAATCTCGCAGCAGTAGCCGCGTTTGCCTATCACGTTCCAGGTGGTATGCTCGTGTTTTGGCCTGGTTGCGGTACTCGTTCCGGTAAGAGCCAGTAGGAATTGCCGAAGTATATGGTGCTTTTAGCTACACAAAGTGTTTCCCCCGTGGTAAGACGCCAGGGTTTTGCAGTTTCTCCAAGCACTACCCCGGCGATCGATATAAGTTACGCCAACTATCTCATCGCAGCTTTGAAGCACCTCAGCTGGTCCGAGGGGATTGAGGATGGTCCAATTAGGGGTATGCACGCTTACGGATACACCAAGGCGGAGCAGGATGCCATTAACCTATATGTACACGAGGCAACAAAGCTGGGTATGACGCCGTTCACGGACCTTGCCGGGAACGTGTATCTGCTACGTGAAGGTAACTCAGAGACAAGAGTGTCGCGCAAGGCGATAATGGTGACTTCGCATCTCGATACGGTCGAAGGTGGAGGCGCGCATGATGGTCGTGACGGGTTGGTCGCGGCGCTCGCATCTGTTAAGGCCCTCAAAGACTCGAACACGACTCTACCTCACGACCTCGTCATCATGGTCTGCCGCTCCGAGGAGAGCGACATAAATGGGGTATTCTCTCTTGGTGCGCGGCTAGCTTGTGGGGATGTCACCTGGAGCGAACTTGAAGGGTGTACGAATAGAAAGTCTAGACGACCGGTAATTCGGCACATGGCGGAAATCGGGCTCGATATTAATGCCCTTAAAGCGAAGCTCTCAAATTCCAAAAAGGAAGATCGCGCGCTCATTCCAATCCGTGAGCGAGCTGCTTCACTGGTGCATGCATTGGTAGAGCTGCATATAGAGCAGGGAAGATACGTAAGTGGCGACCCATCAAGGCCGGATGTGGGCTTGGTTCAGCATATTCGGGGAAATGCTAGAGCTGGCGATTGCAGTATTTTGCCCAAGAGCGTTGAGTCCCAACGTCCCGTGGAATCATCGCCCAAGGTTCCGCCTGTTTCGCGAGGTCGCAGCTATACGATCTCGGTACCGATTAAGGGCGAGGCCGCGCACTCGGGCGCGACTCAGCCAAGAGATAGAGCTGATGCAGTGAGCACCGCTTTAAGTATCGGGGCTTCGATGCTGTCTAGGTTCGGTTGCACTAGTCGTATCAATCACCCATCGCTACAGATTGTAGAGCTTAACACTAGCAACACGTCACCAACAACAATAGCAGGTGATGCCACCATTACCTTCCGTGTAGACAACGCTACTGAAGCTGAGATTAGAAAGATTGTGAGGAGCCTCAAGAAGCTCTGCCGAAAGCTTAGCGGCGATTCTCGTAACAAGCAGCTTAGAATCGGAGACGGCGGCAAAGTAAGCTCCGGTATTCAGGTTGAAGAACGGTCGGAGAGCTCGCAGATGCATGCAGAGGTAGAGACCTACGTGGCCCTAATGAATAAAGTACGTCAGTGGTTCGTTGCATGCTATCAGACTCAAGAGAAAGATATCGTGTTTACTCCGGCGGTGGTTAATCTGAAAGACTCTTCGACGGGACAGCCCACCCTCGACTTTCATTTTGAGATTCGTTCGATTGAACCGAATGTGCTTGAGAACTTTCGCAGTTTTGTAACTGGTCTAGTTACGACGCTTAACGGGTCTTCGGCAAGTCGTGCTTCAATCATTGTCCCAGAGGTTCGAATCAGCCAGCCGGTGACGTCAGACCCGGGCGTGGTCGAAGCGCTTAGCAAAACCGCCAAGCAAATCGGTGTTAGCTTCAATCTGGTCAATAGCGGAGCTGGCCATGATACATCGACTCTCACTCGCTGCGGCTATCCAGGAGCGATGGTGTTCATCAGGCAACCCAACCCGATAAGCCATAATCCAGATGAGGAGCGTGATGAATTTAGTTTTCTGAAGGCTACCGAACTTTTGACCGCGTTTTTGAATCAGTCCAATACAGGGAGTGAAAGCAGTAATTTCATAGCTGAGCTGATAAGACTAGGGGCTCGTGCAATAGAGCACGAGTAATTATTGACCGCCACATCGACATCGTCTGTAGCCAGCCGAACCTCTAATGACAAGCCTTTCTGGCAGTGGCATGCTAGAGTCGAATTCATCTTTCGTGGGCATTTTTTTGGGGATGATTGGCAATAAATCGCTTACGAAGTCGCTTTTTTCGTGAACCAACCGGCGATTTGCGCTAATCTTAGTGTATTGGCCTAACTGACCAATCTTTACGGTGCAACCTATGAGCGAACATTCAATCAGAGAGCAGATACTCGCAGCGCTTAGCCATCCAGAGGCAGAAGATGGCCTATACTTTAACAACCTGATCGTTGTTCACGAAGAGGAAGAGCGCCCGATCGTTGAAGGGGATGAGACGGTTATCCTTCAGGTTCTTGATAGCATGATTGTTGATGGTGTGGTTAGTGTATCAGGAGAGGGATCCCAGCGGATATACCTGTTGGTGCAAGAGTAAGCGTTTGCGGTTGGCCTCTTTACTGATTTTTCATGCATCAGGAAATAAAATTTTTAAGTGCTCGCTATAACTTCTGTAGACATCGGTATTAGTAACTATACCAACGAGCTTGCCATTCCGCGTTACCAGAGCTGAACTCATCCGTTGCTCTGCGAGGTAGACCAAAACTTGGTCAAGCGGGGTATTATGCTCGACAACGTAGGCCTCTAGGTTGCAGACGTCACCTACGTGAAGACCGTCAGAAGGATCGTTCGTTGCCGCGACAGCAAATGCAAGCTTGAGATCTCGCTCGGATAGCATGCCGACCAGTCGGCCCTCGGAGGTAACTGGTAAGTGTCGTATCCTCTCGGCATCCATGACCGCCTTGGCCTGATGAATACTGCTGGAGGCCTCAATGGTGTGAGGAAGTGGGGTCATAATGGAAACAACATGCGGTGGCGGCTTCATGGTTGGAGAAAACTACCTTTTTTTTTCTTAACGTTCACTGCGCTACATTAGGCGTCATGCGGGATACAATTAACGCCCAAGGGGGCTATCGTCAGAGAGCGATTAAAGGAAAAGAGAAAAAACACATTCGGGCTATACAAACGGCGTTTCTGTCGTCGGGGGCTGCGAAATGGAGTTTATAACCGAGTAAAATTGAGTCGGGGTAAATGGCTTTGGGATAAAGCCGCTAGCGCCGAGGCGGCGCAGTTCGGTCACTTCATGTGGGGTTGCGTGTCCCGACATTACTATTACCGGAAGCTCCTGGCTGTGCTTCCGTACCTCTGTAAGCACCCCTTCGCCAGAAATATCGGGCATCCGGAGGTCGGTTACGACTAGGTCGATCTCGGATTGCTGCGTTATGAATGCGATCGCCTCGGCTGGCGAGCTAAAAGGATTAACCTGGAATCGCATCGTCTGTAGCAAGAGCCCCAATGCGCGCAGAACTCCGGGGTCGTCATCGATAAGTACCAAGCGTTTTATCTGCTCCATTGCGCCAACCCCTCTGGCAGCCATTTGCCTGTTTAGTATTTGATGCCGCAAGGGGCTAAAAAATTCAGGCTATTGCGCGCGGATTGATTTGCCTTCTCATAAGCAGCGTGTTTTTATAACGGCGGTCTGTTTAGCCAAGCTGTATAGCTGGTGTCTTGATACATTTCTGGAGGTCGACGTGGGGTATCCCGCCACAAAGCAAAATCTTCCGCCGATGATGGTGCGCTATCTTGAGTTCAAGGATCGGTATCCTGACGCACTGCTGTTCTTTCAGGTCGGCGACTTTTACGAGCTCTTCTATGATGACGCCGTAACGGTTGCCAAGTCACTGAACCTTACCCTTACTTCGCGTGATAAAAACAGCCCAGAGCCAGTACCTATGTGTGGCGTGCCGCTCTCGGTTTTGGATGGGTACGTCGATCGGCTCCTGCCACTCGGGTACTCGGTTGCAGTGGTGAGTCAGACCGGCTCGGGTCAGGGGGTTGATCGGGTTCTTGAGCGATTTGTAACACCCGGAATGCGGCTCTTCACCAGTGTTTCATCCGATTCAACTGAGAGTCTAATCGCCGCGGTGATGATCGACCACCAAGCACGATCCGCAGCGGTCGCCTGCACCGATCCACAGACCGGTGTTGTGCGCGTTAAAGACGCTCTTGAATTGGCTGCGATACCGCGTGAATTGGCGACGCTGATGGTACGTGAGGTCGTGCTGCCGCGATCGCTGGCAGGCGAGAAGATCGATCGCCGCACCTCGTGGGTGCGTGGAATTGAAGGGGTAGTTCGGCATACAGCGCTCAGATTTCGCGCCGAGTCTGTCGGAGCTACTGATGGGGAGAGTAACCTCTCGGAAGCTGCTCGCGGCGGGCTGCATTCGTTGAGCCCGGTAGCCAAACGAGCAGTTCGGCTACTTATCGGATATGTAGATGAGATATCGCTCGGCAATGCCCTGCCGATACGTGAGGTGTCTCTCGCGCGCGGTGTAGGGGTAGTTACGATCGATGCTGCGACCAGGCGCAATCTTGAGCTTGTTGCAAACACCAAAGACGGTTCAACGGCGGGTACCTTGTTTGGGTATCTGAATTCAACTGAAACTCCGGGCGGAGCGCGACTCCTGAAATCGTGGATCGTTGCACCACTTGGAGTACTCTCAGAGATACAAGCTAGGCAGGATAGTGTTACTGAGCTGCGGGAATACCACCAGTCAATCGCCCGGATGCTTTCTGGGCTGAGCGATATGGAGCGACTCGCCGCGCGGCTGGAACTCCGTGTGGCTTCACCACGCGATCTCGGTGCTATTCGTGACACCCTCGACCGAGTTCCCGAGTTGCAGGACCTGCTCGCACACTGCCGCGCCGCACCGCTACGGAGCGCGGTTGATGCGCTGCAGCCACCGGTAAACCTGCGCGTATTGCTCCGACGGGCACTCCTTGATCAGCCTCCACACGTAACGAACGAAGGCGGGATATTCCAAGCAGGATATGACTCTGAGTTAGACGAGATCTGCAGATTACGAAGCAATGCCGATGAATGGCGAGCGCAGTTTGAGGCGACAGAAAAAGCGGCTACGGGGATCGCTAGCCTCAAGGTGCGTTCAAATAACGTCATCGGCTATTTCATCGAGGTCCCTACGGTGCATGGAGCCAAGGTGCCGGCGCATTATCAGCGCAGACAAAGCACAGCGAATGCTGAGCGCTTTACCACACCAGAGCTTAAAAAATACGAAGATCAAGTTGTCACTGCTGTAGACCGACAGGTTCGGCGTGAGCAGCAGCTCTTCAATGACCTGCGCGACACTGCGCGAGAGCAGGTTGAAACGTTGAGGAAGATAGCAGGAGCGCTAGCTGAGCTCGATGCGCTGTCGGCGCTGGCACGGACCGCTGAGCGTAATCAGTGGATTGCGCCCCGCGTATCTGCATCTGCTGAATTAGTGATAGAGCAGGGGCGTCATCCGATTATTGAGCAGTTGCTCGGCGGTAGCTTTATCCCGAATTCAGTATCATTCGGAGATGACAGCTCACGGTGCTTTATCGTTACTGGGCCAAATATGGGCGGCAAATCGACGTACCTGCGCCAGACAGCACTTATTATTATTCTTGCCCAGATAGGATCGTACGTTCCAGCGCAGCGCGCCGATGTTGGTATAGTTGATCGTGTTTTTGCAAGGCTTGGCGCTTCAGATGATCTCCACGAAGGCGAGTCAACCTTTATGGTTGAGATGCGAGAGGCTGCGCATATTTTGGCCCATGCCACACGACAGTCACTTGTGTTGATTGACGAGCTTGGCCGTGGCACGGCGACAACAGATGGGCAGTCGCTTGCGCAGTCAATCCTAGAGCGACTAGCGTTTGAAGTTGGCTGTCGTACTTTGTTTGCTACACACTATCACGAGATCACTGCGCTTGAGCGAGTCACCCCTCGTATACGCAACCTCTCGGTTGGTTCGATCGAGGAGGAAGACCGCGTGGTGTTTACTCATGCGATTCAGGAAGGCCCAGCGCCCCGCTCGTATGGGCTTGAGGTAGCTAAGCTCTCGGGGCTTCCTGCTGTAGTGTTGTCGCGGGCTGCTGAAATTCTTTTGCAGATGCCCAATAGAGATTCTCAGCGCGTGGTGTCACAGAGCGTTCAGCAACCGCTCTTTGCTCCACAGCCCCAAAATCCTCCGAGGGATCTTCGAGCTGAGCGACTCAAGGAAGCGATCGCAAAGCTCGATCCCGACGCGCTCTCGCCGCGGGAGGCGCATGCGTTGTTGTATGAGTTAAAGAAGATCTAGGCCGACTTTTGAGCGGCGTCCCTCCATCAAGTCGCTGATATGCTGTGCGCGCTGCGATTTGGTAGCGTTTTTCCGCGTTCTTTCTTGCAGGTCGAGGGACATTCTGGTTAATCTTCTCGTGGATTATCCTAAAAACGGCAGTTAAGGAGGATGAAAATGGTGCAGATGCCCAAAAGCACAAAGGATTTTGAATTTTTCGGAGGCGCAGCCCTGGCACCGTCAGGGTGAGCACCGAAAATTCAAAAGCCGAAGTGATTTTGGGCAGATGCGCCGTTTTCAGACCCGCAACTGCCGTTTTTAGGATTATGTAATACCCGAGTTAGAAAATGAGTTACGGCGCCGAAAATAAGCTCGATGAATTAAAGCGTGCCATCACCCGACTGAAAGAAGCACTGGCACTACCTAAATCCGATGTGATTCGGGACTCAGTAATACAGAGGTTTGAATTTACCGTTGAGCTTAGCTGGAAGGTTTTGCAGAGGCATCTAAGATCCTCAGGTATTAGTGAGGTGTTAACTCCAAAGAACACATTTCGTGAGGGGGCACGACTTGGGCTTATTAACGATCCGGAAGCTTGGATAAGGTTTGTTGATGCGCGAAACTTGTCGAGTCATACATACAAGGAGTCTCTTGCGGAAGAGGTGTATGCTAGCGCGCTGATTCTTCCCCCTTTTGCTGATGATCTTGTACGCGCTATCGAGCAAGCAACATGAGGCCTGAAAAATTTGGTATCAATGAGTCGCACTGGGGTCTGATAAGCCACATTTTACTGCAGCCGATACGGAATGCTGGCGGTAGAGTTTGGGTGTTCGGGTCGCGTTCGCGGGGTGATTATACTCAATTTTCCGATCTCGATCTTTTAATCGAAGGCATCGAGGATTCAACTCTCATCAGCCGTATCTCCGAAAGACTTGAAGAGAGTACGTTGCCGTTTCGCGTCGACCTAGTTCGTGAGTCTGATTTGGCGGAAACCTACCGGGAAGGCGTATACAAGGAGAGGATAGCGGTCGAGTAGGCGACTACGAAGTGCTGTGGTTCGCTTGATAGGTTCGAAATAGTCCGAAATAGGAGCTTTTAGACTCGCTTGGCAACGAATTTTGGCCGTTGGGTATGAAAAGAGGTTCCCGAGTGAGATACTGCGGCAAGCAGGCGCGCCAGAGCGCCTCGATAGGAGTTTGTTGGAAGGCGTTTCGGGGGTGGTTATGGCGGGTGGAGCTAGTCTGGGGGGGGGAGGGCCAAATGGTACCGGAAATGAATTTACGCGACAGGATGCCAATGCCTCTGGCGGTGCAGGCGCTCCGGTGGTGCCGTCCGAGAAGTGCTCCGCTGGAGTTTCAAGAGTAGCACCAACCCAAAATAACCCTCTAGCACCTCAGGAGCCCTTACAGCCTGTATCGAATCGCAAAGACAATCGTGATCTTGGGTCCAGCTCTCTCGGTTTCGCGAAGCACTTCGCATTACATCCCGGACTATGGGGGATCTCAGGAACTGCTTTAGCTTGTGTAAGCCAGAACTTGTATGTTGGCGCGGGATTCTTCGCGTTATCCCTGTACGCGGCTTACAATGAGGCACGTCTTGCCTCTCCCTCTCTAGGAACGAGAAACCAGACACCAGAAGGAGTAGGGACGGAGGAGCCTCAAGGACCTCTCGCAAAGGCCTTGAATCTCGCCTACAACGTGTCGAGCAGCAGAGGCGTCGCCTACACGGTAAACGCGACTTATGGTTCATCAGTCGCTATAGGCTGCTTGTTTGCAGGTAAAATCGCTGCGGGTTGCGCTTTTGCTTTAATAGCGGCAGGTTCGGCGGCAGTAAGTTTTAATCTGAATAAGCGAAGAGATGATAATGCCGTTCAACCGAGGGAGAGTTTTGAATTCTTAAAATCGATACAAGCGGCCTGGGACCGGTTACGTCCTAAGGTGCAAGGCATCATGGCCCAGCCATCGTTGTGGTACTGCTCAGGGGTTGGGGCGCTCTACTTTGAGAGGATGGCTGGTGTGCTCCTCAACGGCACGCCGGTGGCTCAGGTCGCGACGGTTGGTGCAGCGGGATTGATGGCCTACGGGGCGGTTGGACCCGTCGTTGACCTGTTACAAGGAAAGAAGGTCGCTGATTCTAAGCCTTTGATGGTTGGCGGTGTTCTAGGATTCTTAGCGATGGGCGCGGCTCTCGCGCCGCATCTCGGAATCGTTGGGGCCGGCTCGTTTGCTCTGTGGGCGGCCGGGAATTACCTTAATGCGCGAAGGATGCAGGCGCTACAAAACGGTACAGCCAAGGCTGCGTACAATGCTGAGACCGGCGGTACAACCTGAAATAACTTAGAAGCGAGGAGCTATGGTCACGGTCCCGATGGAGAGGTCTTCCACGATATTCCTGTGGTTGAGCTACTGGAGAAGTATCTGCCCAAGGCGCAGACGATCCTGGATTTGGGATGCGGGACGAAGTGCTTTGCTAAACCGTAACTACTCAGCACTTTGTACCGAGTAGTTTCAACCTAAATTCGGCAGTTGCGGGTCTGAAAATTGCGCATCTACTCAAAATCACTGTGGCTTTTGAGTACCTGCGCCATTTTCATCCTCCTTAACTGCCGAATTTAGGTTCAAGTATTTTGTTAGCACCTCATTTTAGGATATCTAGATCAGCGCAAAACGGGCGGACAGCCGGGACACTGAGGTAGTACAATAGAGCGCGTACCAAATCCAGATCACATCGCACCGCTTTTGATCGATAGCAGGACGTTGCCTAAAGGGAAATGCTATAGGCGATGCGAAGATGAGGTGCGGCAAGTCATCGAGATCACTGTGTCATCGGAGGTTCCCGAGTATAGAGCCCAAGGGGTCTAGGAAAGTATCTCGATGTGCTCGTTTAACTTAAGGTCCAAAAGCCCAAAGACAGAGCCCAAAGACAGAGCCAAGAGTAGAGTTATCCATAGGGGGCGAAGCGGAGGGATTCCAAAATCAATCCCGCAGCGTAGCCCCCTGTGGATAACTCGTGGGCAATACTGTTTCGCAAATCAATCTTTCACCTAAAGGTCGCAAAAAAATGACGCTCCTTCACTGAATCTGTCGGTCAAGTGAAGTGTGTAGAGGCGTGGAATGTTAGTGAGAGAGAGATAGGCGGGGTAGCCCAGTTGCTAAATAATTGCTCAGATTCAGCCTTGTATCAGAACAAGGCTTATTACACTTTAAGCTCACGAGTTACCCACAGGGGGCTACGCTGCGGGATTGATTTTGAGATCCCTTC
>JBBALZ010000039.1:12896-20289 GCA_040402735.1 Bdellovibrionota bacterium | reverse complement strand
TATCAGGAATGCCAGTCCTTTCCAGTAGATAGCGGGAGAATTGCGAAGCCCTATAACCCGGAGTAGTCGCTAGTCGGAGTACAATCGAAGGTGGTAACTACTCACCTCATTTAGCGACGAAATTGCAGCGACGATCTTAAAATCCGGTGGGTAGTTACTACGACGCTTTGCGCGTGCGCTTCTTCTTGGTTCCCTCTGCTGTGCTTGCGCTTTTAGCAGCAGGAGCGCGCTTGGCGCGGGTGCGTTTTTTGGCTGGGCCACGCTCAGCGCGCGCTTTTAAGAGCGCAACAGCCTCATCGAGTGTGAGCGCATCAGGGTCTGCTCCCTGCTGTAGCGATGCATTCGTTGTTCCATCGGTGACATACGGCCCGTAGCGTCCGCTCTTTAGTTGAATCGGCGCATTAGTTTCAGGGTGCTTGCCCACCTCTTTGAGCGTCTTTGGTTGGCTACTTGCGCGGGCATTGGTTCGCGGTTGCTTTAATAGTTCAAGGGCGCGCTCAAGGGTAAGATCAAGGGGTGATTCATCCGCTGGAATCGATCTACTCTCAGAGCCGCACTTTACGTAGGGACCGAATCGGCCATTGGCAACGAGCACCTCTGTTGAGTTATCTGGGTTAACGCCTAGCGGCTTGGGAAGCTGTAGTAACTTAAGAGCGATATCCAACGTGACAGAGTCAGTTGCCATTCCTGGCAACAATGAGGACATCTTAGGTTTAGTTTCTCCTTGGCCCGATTCGCCTAGCTGAATATAGGGACCAAAGCGCCCCTTCTTGAGGTACACAGGCAAACTCGTTTCCGGATCAGTACCGAGCGCTTCCGGGCCCTTTGCCGCTTCTGCAAGAAGTTTCTCAGCGAGCTCAGGGGTTAGTTCATCAAAGGGAACTGAATCGGGGAGGCTCGCGCGGGCTTCGCCGTTAGAGAGGAACGGCCCGTAACGACCGATGCGAACCTCAACGTTCTTACCTTGTGAGTCTGTGCCGAGAGGGATCCCGCACACCTCACGTGGATCAATCCGCTCTTCTCCATCTGAGACGAGATCCTTTAAGCCTTTAAGTGAGCTCGGATCTCCAAAATAGAAGTTCTTGAGCTTCTCTAAGTTATCGAGCTCTCCACGCGAGATAGAGTCGAGATCGTCCTCTAGCTTTGCAGTAAACTCATAGTCAACCAGGTGCGAGAAGTAACCTTCAAGGAGTCCTGTAACTCCGATGGCTAAAAAGCTCGGAACTAGTGCTGCGCCCTTTTTAAAAGCGTAATCACGTGAGAGGACAACATCAACTATCGTTGCCCACGTACTCGGCCGACCGATACCTAAACGCTCAAGCTCTTTTATTAAGCTGCCTTCAGTAAAGCGTGCTGGCGGTTGTGTCGAGTGTTTAAGTACATCGTACTTCTCAGCGCGCACATCTTGGCCAGGAGTGAGCGGTGGCAAGTTGCGATCCTGATCGGCTAAATCGCCCTCAGGATCATCAGAGCCCTCAACATATGCTCGCAGGAATCCCGGAAATGAGATCGTTTTTCCTGATGCTCTAAAGGTAGCGCTTGCCACATTCACCAAAACAGTGACTCGGGTTCCCTCAGCATCGCGCATCTGCGAGGCAAGTGTGCGCTTCCAGATAAGCTCATAGAGCCGCACCGCTTCAAGGCCCAACCTATCTTTGACAACGCTTGGGTGGGTAAACTCAGCTCCAGCAGGTCGAATCGCTTCGTGAGCTTCCTGTGCGTTCTTTACTTTGGTTTTGTAGATGCGTGGTTGATCGTAGAGGTATTCCTTGCCGAATTCGCGTGCGATAAGGGTTCGCGCAGCGGTCAGCGCCTCATCCGAGAGTGTCGTTGAGTCGGTACGCATGTAGGTGATGAATCCATTTTCGTAGAGTGTCTGCGCCACAGCCATCGTGCGCTTAGCGCCGAAGCTTAGTTTGCGATTGGCTTCCTGTTGCAGGGTGCTCGTTGTAAATGGTGCGTAGGGTTTCTGACTAAAGGGCTTGCTTTCGACGTCACTAACCTTTGGTTGTGCCGTAGCTAGTTCGGCAGACAGTGCGTTTGCCGCAGCTTCATCGAGTAAAACTACATCGCCTTTTGACTGTAGCTTGCCGGTGTCTGGGCTAAAATCTTTTCCGTCCGCGACCCGTTTGCCGTTGACGTAGGTAAGTTGAGCTTCGAACGGTATATCTGCGTGTGTAGGTGAAACAAAAATCGCTTTTAGATCCCAAAAGTCAGCTGAATGAAACCGTGCACGTTCACGTTCGCGTTGTACCAGTAAGCGAATCGCTACACTTTGTACCCGTCCTGCGCTTAGTCGTGGTACCATCTTTTTCCACAACAGAGGGCTCACTGAGTACCCATAGAGCCGGTCGATAATGCGGCGTGTCTCTTGCGCCTTAACTAGGTTCTCATCAATTGAGCGCGCATGCTGCAAACTCTCTTCGATCGCCTTCTTGGTAATTTCGTGGAACACTAGGCGTTTCACCGGAACCTTGGGCTCAAGCACAGAGAGTAGATGCCAGCTTATCGACTCTCCTTCGCGATCTTCGTCGGTTGCGAGGTAAACTTCCGAGCAGTTCTTTAAGGCTCTTTTAAGCTCATTAACCCGCTTCTCCTTATCAGAAGGGACGATGTAGAGTGGATTAAAGTCATCATCAACGTTGACCCCCAATCGCGCCCACTTCTCCTTCTTTACGGCAGCGGGTATCTCAGCAGCGTTGTTAGGGAGGTCGCGAATATGGCCATAAGATGCTAACACCTCGAAATCTTTTGGTAAAAACTTCTCGATGGTTCGAGCCTTGGTGGGAGATTCTACAATGACAAGCCGCTTGCTCATACTCTATATATACTGGAAGGCACCAAGACGAAGCTCTCTTCTTTACAGGCGATAGGGTGGTAAACGCAACCCCTTAACACTAATCAATACCGACTATTTGCATAACAGCGTTATGTTCTTGCGCATGCTAGCCAATCTTTGAAAGTGAGATGACCTGACGCAAGGTAGCGACTCGCTAAAGTTGCTTTGTAACGTTAGTAGCGGCGTTGGTAGCTCCATTTCTAGCAAAACATCGTGACAGCTAAGTTTTGCCGCTCTTTACTAAAGTGTTATATATCCCCTCTGGATATGTCACCAATACCACCAACTCTTAACCATCTGCGACAACTTGAAGCAGAGAGTATTTACATTATGCGTGAGGTCGCAGCGCAGTTTGAGCGCCCGGTGCTCCTGTACTCGGTTGGCAAGGATTCGTCGTGTCTTGTCCGTTTGGCGCAGAAAGCGTTCTATCCTGGTAAGATACCGTTTCCCTTTCTGCACATAGACACTGGGTACAAATTCAAAGAGATGTATTCGTTTCGCGATAAATTCACCCAAGATATCGGTGTAACGCTTCACGTATACCGCAATGAGGAAGCGATAGCTAACAACGCCAATCCTTATGATTTAGGAACGCAGGCGTGTTGTGGATATCTTAAAACAAAAGCGCTGCTCGATGGTTTAAAGAAGCACGACTTCGATGCCGCTATCGGTGGAGCGCGGCGCGATGAGGAGAAGTCGCGGGCAAAGGAGCGTGTGTTTTCTTTTCGCGATCAGTTCGGTCAATGGGATCCGAAAAATCAGCGCCCGGAGCTCTGGAGCCAGTATAACGGCAAGATTAAAAAGGGCGAGTCGATCCGAGTTTTTCCATTGTCTAATTGGACAGAGCTCGATATCTGGCACTATATCCTTATTGAAAATATCCCGATAGTTCCGCTGTATTTTGCAAAGCCCAGGAGTGTAGTAGTGCGGGGTGATAATTTAATACCGGTTGATGAGTCGGCGCGAGTGCTGGCCGGTGAAGTTCCGCAGCAGGTAGAGTGTCGCTTTAGAAGTCTCGGTTGTACGCCGTGTACGGGAGCAATCCGCTCATCGGCAACGACACTTGAAGCGATTATCGCCGAGATGATGGTGGCTCGTACATCAGAGCGTGCCACTCGCGTTATCGATCACGATGCGGATGGTTCAATGGAGACTAAGAAGCGAGAGGGATACTTCTAATGACACGGCGCAGTTTGGCAGTTGTTTCCGGTGCTAGTGTAGCCATGCGTCGAGCACAGCCGAATCTGATTAGCGACGCAGAGGTGCGCGCTATCCTGGCCGAGAGTGAGTGGACTAGCTTGCTTCGATTCTCTACGGCTGGAAGTGTTGATGATGGTAAATCGACCCTAATCGGCAGATTACTACACGATTCAAAGAATGTGTACGATGACCATATCGCAGCACTTGAGAAGAAAGCTAAGAATCGTGGCGCCGAAGAGATCGATCTATCGCTCCTTACAGATGGACTTAAAGCCGAGCAGGAGCAGGGGATAACGATCGACGTAGCCTACCGCTACTTCTCGACCCCGAAGCGTAGGTTTATCCTCGCGGATACTCCGGGTCACGAGCAGTACACTCGAAACATGGCTACCGGGGCTTCGACGGCTGATTTAACCATTATTCTTATCGATGCGCGCAAGGGTGTTCTGACCCAGACCAAGCGACACTCATTTATAGCGTCACTGCTCGGTGTTCCACGCCTTCTGGTTTGCGTGAACAAGATGGATCTCGTTGACTACAAACAGAGCGTATTTGAGTCGATCACCCGTGAATACACCGAGTTTGCTGCGAAACTAAATGTCAGAGAGATAAAATTTATTCCTGTATCAGCGCTTAAGGGCGACTGCATCGTTAATCCAAGCGAGAGCATGTCGTGGTACTCGGGCGAAACGGTCATGGAGTATTTAGAGAACGTGTATGTGGCGAGTGACCGAAACCAGGTCGATTTCCGTTTTCCGGTGCAGTACGTCATTCGCCCAGATCAGAACTACCGAGGATATGCTGGTCAGATTCGCTCGGGAAGGATCGCCGTAGGTGAGGAGGTCATAGCGCTTCCTTCGCAACGCCGTACGAAGGTGCGTTCGATTGATTACATGGATAGCGACGTGGCCAAGAGAAGCCTAGCTCAGGCTACAGCACCTCTCTCTGTTGCTATTACCCTAGAGGATGAGATCGATATATCGCGTGGCGATATGATCGTTAGGACTCACAACGTGCCGCACGTGCGACGTGAATTTGAAGCGATGCTTGTGTGGATGTCTGAGGCCCCGATGAATCCCAGCCGCTCGTATATCGTTATGCATACATCTCGGCAGACTAAGGGATTTATAACGAAGATCCACTACCGAACGAATGTGAATACATTACACCGTGAGAGCGCGCAACCACTTTGTTTAAATGAGATTGGGCGCATTTCTTTATCAACAAAGCAGGATCTTTTTTTTGATCCCTACGAGCGCAACCGAGCAACGGGAAACTTTATCCTCGTTGATGAGGATTCCTTTCAGACTGTAGCTAGTGGGATGATAATTGATCGTCAGCCTGAGGACGATCGTGGCCAAGGCAGAGACCTATCGAATGGTGATGCTATCGGAGCTAATCTTCACCGTGAAGATAGCGAGATCACTCGATCAAGACGTGAGGCACAAGCTGGCTACAGAGCCATCACAGTATGGTGCACAGGTCTAAGCGGATCGGGAAAATCCACAATCGCTAAGGCGCTAGAGGCGCGTCTCTTTGCGGATGGTCGACCGGTCTATCGATTAGACGGTGACAATCTGCGCTTTGGGCTTAATAAGAATCTTGGATTTAGCAAAGATGATCGTCGCGAGAATATTCGACGTGCGGCAGAGGTTGCCAAGCTCTTTAACGATGCGGGTGTTTCGGTAATCTGTTCACTGATATCACCGATGCAGAGTGATCGTAACAGAGCACGAGAGATTATCGGCGCAGAGAGTTTCTTGGAGATATATCTAAGCACACCACTAGTTGAGTGTGAGAAGCGTGATCCACACGGGCTTTATCAGAAGGCGCGCAGGGGTGAGATCGCTGAATTTACCGGAGTGTCAGCGCCGTACGAGACGCCGGAATCACCAACGCTTAGCTTAGACACCTCAAGATTGTCAGTAGTCGAGTGCATCGAGCGATTACTTGAGCAGATAGAGCGGATTTCAAAATAGGCAATAGCAGAAAAAGCCCTTGTTAATGAGACGAGTGCGGACACCGCCAACTCGGAGCATCTGCTAGTTTTCTCTAGTAATAACTAGGATAGATTGCGCCTTTTAGCGCCAAGTCTAGTTTAGTAAAAAGATGATTCCCGATTCGCTTTGTATTGGTAACAGCCTGTAATTTCTAGTAACTAGCACCAGTGCTAGTGCCACATATACGGTGCACTAACTTTATAGCCTTAAGTTCTTAATATCCCAAGTGAAGTTGTCGACTACGTAGATGGGGCGATTCTTTTTTGGCCCGGTTAATAGGTGCCCTTAAAAGAATAAGGAGTGTGAGAGAGCAAGAGAGAGAGAGAGATCTCATGCCCCGTAGGAGAGTAGAGCTATTAAAAAATTAGCGCGTACGATTGCACGTATCAAGGCGGGTGATGATTCGCCTGCATCTATCGCACCGTTGGTGTTGACAGGGGCGCGTGCATGTAAAGCTCTTAAATTCTGCTTAACTATCGCTGCTCTCTGGCTTGTTGTTTTGATGGCTTTAAGTATCAAAGCGTCAGCCCAAGATGATAGCTCGTATTTTGGAGAGCAGTCAGATTGCGATGAATGTGCCGATTTGGGGCCAAGCTCAGAGCCTTGGGCAACTAATACCCCGACACATACACCAACCGCAACTTCTACAAGTACTCCAACAGAGACTCCGACACAGACCCCGACAGATACGCCGACTAATACTCCTACAGAGACCCCAACAACAACTCCAAGCGAAACTCCAACGACTACCCCAACGGATACTCCAACAACTACTCCCTCCGAGACTCCAACAGCAACCCCTAGCGAAACACCGACCGATACACCAACTATTACCCCAACAGCTACACCGACTAAGACCCCAACAGAAACTCCTACAGAGACCCCAACAGCAACTCCAAGCGAAACTCCAACGACTACCCCAACGGATACTCCAACAACTACTCCCTCCGAGACTCCAACAGCAACCCCTAGCGAAACACCGACCGATACACCAACTATTACCCCAACAGCTACACCGACTAAGACCCCAACAGAAACTCCTACAGAGACCCCAACAGCAACTCCAAGCGAAACTCCAACGACTACCCCAACGGAGACACCGACTAAAACCCCAACAGAAACTCCAACAGGAACTCCGACTGAAACTCCAACAACTACTCCCTCTGAGACTCCAACAATGACCCCTAGCGAAACCCCGACTGAAACACCAACGGATACCCCAACAGAGACACCAACTAATACACCAACAGCTACTCCCTCTGAGACCCCAACAGAGACACCGACAGAGACCCCGACAACAACTCCGACTGAAACTCCAACAACTACTCCCTCTGAGACTCCAACAATGACCCCT
>JBBALZ010000039.1:0-12796 GCA_040402735.1 Bdellovibrionota bacterium | reverse complement strand
AGCGAAACCCCGACTGAAACACCAACGGATACCCCAACAACTACACCGACCGATACACCAACGGCTACCCCAACAGAGACACCGACTGAGACAGCAAGCGAAACGCCAACAATTACCCCGTCATCAACCGATACGGCTACTCCTACTGTGACTCCAACCCAAACACCAACCAGCACGCCGAGCGCCACACCCACCAATACGCCGATAGCTACAGTTACCGAGACGCCGACGATAACCCCGACATCTACCGACACTCCTACACCTAGTCCGACCGACACTCCTGACTCAAATGCTCAACCGACAGCAACTCCGGCGCTTAGTACCGTTTTTGGATTAGTCAGAATCGATGAGACGCCGATAGCCGGCGCGCCTGTTGTCCTCGGTGTTGCGACCGTCGTTACTGATGAACATGGAGAGTTCTCGGCAAATATCGCTACTGAGGTCGATGCATCGGTCTCATCAGGTATTAAAGCGATTAAATTCCTCTATTTTAACGGAGAGGAACGCGAGACTTTAGAGGGAACTGGTCGTGATGTCCTTGACTTTGCAGCTGCTCGCGGAGGTAGGTTAGAGATCGATGCCCAACGTTTGGTAAGACCTGAGGAGATATGTAAGAGCTACAGCGCAGATGATGGCTCAGAGGTGTTGCGCTTCCCGTACACTAGTCATCAGAGTGATTATCTTAATGTTGAATCAGATCTGCTCAATACGCTGTCGTCGATCACAGGCGAGCCGTATCCTCCGGCAACATTTAGGCCCTCATTTATTACACAGCCAGATGGGTACTACGGATTTGAGTGGCCGATTAGTCACTTTGCTTGGAGAAATAGCTCAGAGGAGCGCGTTATCGCCTCGTGGCAGCTTTTAGGAAAAGTAGTTTCGGTGGATCAACTGAGTGCAGAGCTTCCGTTCTGTAACTGGATCGGAAAATACAGGGGGTGCTCAAAGATTTCGAATGATATATCGGAAAAGCTGTTTGCGTACGTTACAGAAACCATAAAATCCTTAGGTCAGGTCTTAGTAAAGCGCGCTAAATTGAATTCCGTAAAAGCAAAGAATCGGCTCAGAGCGTCCTATCTGACCTATGCACAGGGAGCCTTGCGTGAAATGCGCGCCACTTTGAGACGACTTCCACGTGATCGATTCTCTTGTAGAGGAACAATCCATATGCTTTGTGCTGAGGAGGAGTATCCTAAAAAGGCTTTACTAAGAAATTTCGATCAACTTTTTCTATTTAAGCAAGCAAGGCGAATAAAGAGCTTTAAACAAACGCACACCAATCAAAGAAGAGGTTTTGTAGTGCTACTTGATCAGGAGCCAAATAGATACGTTTCCTGCGCAGCGGCGCCAAATAGTGGAATGGCTCGGAAATAATCGTACCCCAAAAGCAAACGGAGCGAAGTGTCACTTCGCTCCGTTTGCTGATTGTTATATCTAGAGTTACTAGAGTGCTAGAACTTAACTCCCGTAGTGAAGAGCACTGAGGAGAGCACTGCATCATCTGGAGCTACGCGTGTTGCGCCGTTTGGAATGTCGATGTTCGAGCGATTCCAGAGGTAGCGTACGTCGAGGAATACATCGAGGCCCGCAGCTACTGGATACTCGACTCCGGCACCGATCTGCCATGCAAACGATCCGTCAGCACGCATCTCAGCCGAATTGTCCTCGAGGTCATTGAATGCCCAACCGAGACCGCCGTAACCGTACCAGCCCATCTCCTGATCGCTGCAACGTTGGCCGTAGCGCAGGTTAGCGAGAACTGGAATCGTGGTGATATCGAGGTTTTTCTGGGTGTCGGTTGCATCCCAGCCATACTCCATCCAGCCTGACTCAAGCTCTGCTGCCCAGTTATCATCGAGCTGGTATCCAACCCGCGCTCCGAGGAACACGGTGTCATCTACATCTCCGTCAACCGGAAGAACGTAAGCGATCTCTGGCTTTAGGTAGAGGTGATCGGTAACCTCGTGATTATCGGCGTAGGCGCTTGATGATAGAAGCGCTGCACTGAGCACTCCTGTTGCTGCTAAGGCAGCGCGTAAAATCTTCATTGTATTATCTCCCAAAAAAAGCGGCACCATGAGCATGTAATGATGCATGGTTGCTGCCTGTACTGTACATGAATAAGCGTAGCCGACCCAAAGCGCGCTCGGCAATGCCTAAAAATGGGCGGCGGCGAGGTTCATGATCGTCGGTGGATCGCGTTGCCGGTGACCGTTATAGCCACACCCACTGACATAAGATCAAACGCTGTAACTTAACCTAGGTGGTTTTATGCGCTAACAATCACTTGGCCATCCATCTCCTTAGGGCGAGCGATGCCAAAGTTATTGAGGATTGTTGGTGCCATATCCCACAGCCCGGGATTCGAATGGCTCCAAGGCTTGTTAGAGATTAGCATACCGGGAACTACCGCTGGGTCCATACAGTGGTCGGCTGACCAGAGGTTTGTGCGATCTCCAACGAGCTCCTGCGGAACCTTTCCGAGGACGGTCTCATCGGAGCTGCGATAGCTGCGCTGGTAGCCAACGATCAGGTCAGGAGCGAGATCAACGAATGGTCCCGAATAAAGAGCTCGCGAATTATAAGCCTTGGTAATGATCGGAGCCCCGTTTCGGGGATCGGTTACCATGGGGAGCTTGAGCGCTATCTCAGTTTGGAGCCGGGATACATCCTCTGGCTTGACCGAGCCAAACTTATCGCGCCCTTCGATGTTGATGTAGAGTCCATTAATCCCTAATCCATACGCCTTGGTGCGCGACCAATCGACATACTGAAAGAACTCGCCTTGGCCCAGCTTTGATTCGTCGGTAAGTGCTAGGTAGCCTTCGCGATAAAGCCAAGTATTAAGGTTAAATTCTCGGGTAAATGGAGCAAAACCGTGATCGCTTAAAGCATATAGCGTTGTTCTAGAGTCAGTTTTCTCCATAGCGCGACCGAGAGCAACGTCCATACGCTGGTAGAAGCTACGCACCGCATTCTTTACAGCAGCGCTAGCATCTGGTCGATACAGCGGATGTGTTGGATCCATTGTGCGCAGGAGCATGTGGCAGTTCTGGTCGATGCTCGAAAAGTAGAAGAAGAAAACCCCTTCGTTAAACCGCGCTAATTCGTGTTCAAACATGCGCATATTTTCATCAAGAACTAAGTGCGCCTGAGTCAGGTACTCGTCGTCTGAAAGGATACCTTCACTCAAAGCCTTCTGATCGGCGGGAAAACCCTGCGTATAGAAACGACCTACTGCCTGCGATAGTTCGCGCGAGTAGCTTGCCGGGCTACAGATCGGTAGCGACGGCTCCATCGGGTCGACGTTAATCGGCGAGATGTAGATCTTAAGCCGCGGATGAACCTCCTTGATGTAGATCCGCACCATACCGCCTACCGAGGCAAACATCGGCATGAGAGGGAACGAGAGTGGAATCCACTCGGACCACTCACCCTGCTTAAGAATGAGCTCATGGCTCTGGAGCGAGATTTTGACTACCGGCTCGTACGGATCGCGCCTAATCGTTAGATCAATTGTCGAAGGGGCGCGATCTGCGCGCAGCGAGTTCTTGGGACCCTCAAGAGTTGCTGTAAAGACGTGGTTCATCGCGGCAACTTTGACGACTCGTGTGCCGGTGAGTGCCGCTGCGTTCTCTACGGTGGAGTCAGTGATGTAGGTGCACGTGCCGTAGGAGCCAAGTAGATCTGGGGTGCCCATGCCGCTAAGCGCAGTAACCTCGCTCGGTGCTACCGGAAAATTAGCCGGGATCTGCACGATAGTGCTTGGGATGTCGTGATCGGCCAGGATATTCCAGAACGCGGGCCCCTTGCGCATAAGATCGACTCGCCCAGAGCTTAAAGGGATCGTCCACGGCCCGACTTTTACCTCGCTCGTTGAGTCAAATGATCGCGAGGTCGACATGTATGGAGTAAATGAGCTGGGATCGCGGTGAATAAAGTCATAGATCCCATGACCTCCCGGATTGCATCCGGTGATGAAGCTCGACCAAGCTACCGGACTGTGCGGGGGCATTGTGGTTTGAAGCTCACCGAATTGGCCTGAAGCGATAAGCTTTTTAAAGTTCGGCAGCACTCCTTCAGCGACGAAGCGCCGAATCAGCCCCGGATCCATGCCGTCCATGCCGAGCACGATGACCTTGTCAGATATCTTTGGGTTGCGAAGGTATGGAAAACCGCCAGAGGAACGACTTTTACCCGTGCCTTGCGACAGCGGCTTCATACCAGAAACAGCCGATGCAGCCGCAAGTCCAGCGACTATGCGTGAACCCTGCGCGAGAAACTGACGTCGGCTTACGTTTTTGGTGCTCTTAACACGCGCCACTACTTAATCCGCCCCTCCACATGAAACACCTCGAATACCTTGTCGTGAATAATAGGACCGTGGCCAAAGTATCCATCCTCACCGAAGCATTCGCCGTGATCTGCTGTTACGATGATGTGGGTGTTGCGAGGGACCTTCTCGTAAAGCTTCTCGAATAGCCTGTCGAGGTACTCGATGTTTGAGCGTTGCTTCTCCTTGAGAGCCAGCATCTGATCCATATTAAAGAAGTCGTCGCCGCTTTTACCCGAGTTCTGCGCACTGTCGCTGGCAACAAGGTCATCCATGTGTTTGAAGACACCGTGTACGCCAGAGATACGTGGCAAGTGTTCGCCGCTCTCACCTGGTAGTGTGTACGGGTAGTGCGTTTCACCGACGTTAAGCAGGTAAAACGAGGGCTTCTCAGGATCGAAGATAAGTTGGTCTATCATAGCGTTAAAGTCGTTGTGGGACTTCATCAGCTGGTAACGATCAAAGTGATTGTTAATTGCTGTGGTCTGATTGAGCACCGGCATCGAGACCAAGCCGTTAGTTGAGTAGCCGTTCTCCTTTAAAAATCCCGGTAACGATAGCTTAGGAACGAAGCCTTTAAATGAGATATCTGGAATCCCTAACCGATCGCTCCAGTGAACGAAATCCTTCTTGTACACCTCGGATGCAAACACGCCTTTAGGGGATGTGTGCGGCGAGACTCCCATCATGTACACATGGTGCGAGGGTACCGTCCACGTCGCGTACGAGTAGCACCTGCGAGCCTCTCCGAGGCGCAGGATGTTTGGGGTCTTCGCAGCCATGAAGGTGTCAAAGCGGCAGCTATCAAAGACTATAAAGAGCAGGTTGTTTTTCATACGTGTACTGTTGTGGTTGTAGCCGTTACGAGGAGCTATACCTCAATCCCGATAACTTTGCTTGCAACGAGCCCTGAGGATATCGAAATCAGTGCGAAGAATAGCAGCCAATGAACCTTAATTCCAGCAACGGACAGCTCCTGCTCGGGATAGGTTATCGAGATTCCGCGGACCTGTGTGCGTAGCGACTCCGGTATGCTTGCTCCCGGGTAAAGTAGTTGTAACCACGGCGATGCATAGCGCGCTGTCGGGAGTACCGTCGGCTGAGCGCCGATAAAGAGATACTCAACAGCTCGCACACCGTTGACTGCAAGAGCCAGGGAAGGTGTGCGACCATCGGCGGCAGCTGCATCAATTCGCCAAGATACGCTCTGTGTATCGAGGTCGCGTAGGGGCGGTGTCACCGTTACTCCAGCTGTTGGGCTTGAAAGCTCGGTTGTAAAGAGGGCGTCCTCATGAGCGAGATCGACCCTTACTATAGCGCGTTCTCCGGGCTGAAGTGCTCGCGCACCGTACCGTAAGTTTAATTGCGCGAGGATAATGAGGCTCGGAATAAGCAACACAATAAGCGGAGGAACCGCGAGCGCAAAGTAGCGAAAACCACCAACGAGCATCCCAAGCTGCGCGCGCAAGCTCGTTCGCAGGTCGTGACGAAAGAGCACTGACTCATACACACCAGCAGTAATTCGTTTTTTAACCCGCTTGAGGGCTGATTGGTTGGAGATATAGCCATAGATTACTACAAGGATAACTCCGGCTACTATGGAAACAGCCAGGAGCCCCCACACCGCTCCTAGCCCTGCTAGAGGAGCGAGCGCCAGCGAGAAGCATGTAGTTACAAAGGAATTAAACGACGCCACCACAAGCAGACTACTCGAGGTACCCGAGCCCCGCCAGTTGGTTCTTGATAGCTTCGACCTCTTCTGTCGACGCTTCGCGGTTAGCAGTGCTAGTGATAACACGATCTGCTGCCTCAAGTAGCGCTCGCTCGGCAAACTCATCAACGGATGAGCAGCCAGCGATCTCTGCCGCAACGCGGAGTTTCTCGATTACTGTCTCAGAGATATTGAGTTGAGGCTTTTTTCTAAACATAGATGGTCCACCACGTAAAAAGTCGATACTACTATCAATACACCAGGTCTGCAAACGACCTGGTAGTGTTGTTGTATGTGCGATAGCATGCTGATATTGCAGGGGTTTTAGGTCGATAGCAAGGGCTAGCCCCAGTCCCCAATGGTTTGGTGAGGAAGTTACTTGTGTCGGGGGATACACGTATCCTATCGAGCAGGCAGCTCATTTTTAACACACTAATTTACTGACAAGTTCTCTAACTATATCGCAGAGGCTCGGCTAAGTAAGTGTAGCGTCTATCGATGGGTTATAATCCTAAACTCAGCAGTTGCGGGTCTCAAAAATGGCGCATCTACTCGAAATCACTTTAGGCTTTTGAATTTGCGGTGCTCACCCTGACGGTGCCAGGGTTTAAGCCTCAGCAAATATCAAAATCCTTTGTGCTTTTGAGTACCCGCACCAGTTTCATCCTCCTTAACTGCCGAATTTAGGTTAAATTAGCTCTTTGCTTAAAATCTGGAGGGTCGGTCTCCTGGCCGACCGTGTTGGCCTTCCTCGGTGCAGCCTCGTGGTTACAATTTCATTGCGGCCGGCCGGGAGACCGGCCCTCCAGATTGGAATGTAGGTCAAGTCGATCTGAATTTACAGGTTTTAAATCTAGTATGTACCAGGGGGGCTAGGCTGTCAGCTTGATGTGGCTCGTGTATCTTCCACACAAGTAGATTCCTTTTTATGCCCGAATTTTTGGAAAAAAGAGGTGTCCTAGCTAAGTGTGTATTTAACGACTCTTACTCAATCGGAAAAACCTGACTCAGCCAAGTGCGCCAGTGTAGGCACTGTACGTGATTGAAGCGTTTGGCGATCGGATCGTTACTGAGTAGGATCGCCTCGGCAGATTGAAAGTCAGGAGCAAATCGATTGAGATTGGCCGCATGACGCTCTGATACGGTGTCTGTGGCCTTGATCTCAATCAGCACGGTTGATTGATTGGGGCGCTCGATAATTAGATCTATCTCTGCATCATCCTTGGTTCTTAAGTATGAGAACCGCCAACCGAGCTCTCGATAGCTCTGGAGTCGATATATCTCAAGAAAAATAAAGTGTTCGAATCTATTCCCAGCAGAGTACGATCCAAAGAGCGATCCACCTAACGACGACTCAATCAAGGCTTCTACAATTCCTAGATCAAAGAGGTAGACCTTCGGATTGCTTCGTTGGCGTTTTCGAATAGAAGCGTGGTAGGCGGGGAGGGTTATTGCGATTAAAGTATCAGAGAGGATCTCGAAATAGGACTGAATTGTTGTTGTGCTTACACCAACATCTTTGGCGATAGCTGAGTAGTTGACGATCTTGCCGTTCATTTGAGCAGCTACGGAGAGGAATGCTTGAAACGGCTCCAGTGATCGAACTAATTGCTCCTCAGCGATCTCTTCCCTTAGATACGTTGTTGTGTATGCTTTTAAGATCCGGCGCTTCTCTGTTGGATCGGGTTCAAGCACCACCTCTGGCAGTCCGCCCCATTTTAAGAGCTGCTCAAATGAATATCCCTGCGGAATTTCGCGATGAGTTAATGGATACAGATGAAATACACTAGCTCGGCCAGCCAGCAGATTCGCTCCCCCGCGTTTAAGCTTTCTGGCGCTAGATCCCGTCAAGGCGAATCGTAGTCGTTTAGGGTCATCTGAGGACTTAGCGATCGATCGATGCACAACGTTTAGAAGCTCTGGGCTTCGTTGTATCTCATCTATCATGACCCACTCAGTCCCTTCGGGTAAGGCATCGAGGTGAGCCTGAAAATCCTTGGGTGCTAAGCGAAAAAATGTCGGGTCAAGGAGGTCAATTAAGCTCATCCTTGCGCCTGAAAAGAGGCTAAAAAGTAGCGTGCTTTTGCCGGTGCTGCGCGCTCCAAAGAGAAAAAAGCTCCGTCGTAACGATATGTTAGCCACTCTGTTCAGCATGCTGGATAAATGTACGCGGTTTTTTAAGTATAGGCAACGGGGTGGATCAGAAGATCGATTAATTCCGGAGTTATATCAGCAAACTAGCTAGTTGAGATCTCTGGTGTGGGTGTCGAGGTGTCGCTAGAGGGAGTTTGAGACGAAAGTGACGAAAGTTCCGCTCCACCTTGAGCGGTAAGCGAGTTTTTTTCGGGAGGTACAGAGCCTTACTGAGCCATATTTGAGATGCATCGCGCTAGTCCCGTCACTGTGGAAGCGGTCTTTAGAAGTCATCTGGCGCAGGGTCGAACGAGTCGTAGGATGATCCTAAATTCAGCAGTTGCGGGTCTCAAAAATGGCGCATCTACTCGACTTCACTTTAAGCTTTTGAATTTGCGGGAATCACCCTGACGGTGCCAGGGTTTAAGCCTCCGCCAATATCAAAATCCTTTGTGCTTTCGAGTATCTGCACCATTTTCATCCTTCCCAACTGCCGAATTTAGGTTGAAACTGTCCAGGTGGCGGAGCTTGAGAAGCGATAACAATTCGATGGAAATGCAGGGCTTCGCAATTCTCCCGCTATCTACTCGAAAAGACTGGCATTCCAGACAGGGATAAAAATGCGCGGCAAAATCCCGTTAAACTCATTAAATACGGTAGGTTCCGCGCATTTTTTGCCCCTTTAATAAGAGAGAATTGCGATGCCCTAAGCCCGATTAACGCGTTATGATTGCGGGTGTGTAAATGTGCTAAATTACCAGATCGGCACAATACCTACGTTATCGCTTTGAAAGATATGGCAACAGGAACCCGGATACGAATAGCGTTGACTCTTTTGGCTCTAGGGGTGACAACTCCACTTTTTGCGGAAGATCACAGGACTCCCATATACCAGGTTGGAGTTTCTCTTCCATTAACGGGAGATCTTGCCGAGTACGGTGCGGCTGTGAGGAACGGAATTGAAGTTGCCCGAAATAAACTGCCGTCCGAGTTTGAGCATTTGAAACTGACGTTCGATGACAACCAATATGACGCAAAGGTAGCTTTGACGGTTCTTCAGCGGTTTCAAAGTAACAAGATGGATCTTGTTTATAGCTGGGGAGAAATTCCACTCAACGCAATCGCGCCGGTTGCCGAGAAAAGTCGACTGCCGCTTACGGCCCATTCATTGGACAACAGCGCTGCGCGGTATAGTCGATATGTCACTCTGATGTCTAACGATCCGAAGTCTCTAACTGCGCCATTGGTCAATATTTTGCGAAAGCAAGAGCTGAAGCACTTCGGTGTAATCGCGATGGAGGATCCTTATATCGATGCCTGTATTCGCGGATTTCGTAGCAATTTGAAAGAGGATGAGTCTCTTACTATAGTTTCTACTGTTCTTCCTGCCGAAGCCGACATGAAGCCACATGCCCTTCGCGCCAAAACTGCGGGTGTCGATGCCCTCGGTGTCTACCTCTATCCGGGACAGATTAGCTCCGCCTATCGCTCACTGGAAGCGATAGGGGTTGCACATCGAACTTTCGGCACAGATATCTTTGAGAGCAGGCGTGAAATTCGATCAGCAGGGAGCCCTATGCAAGGTGCGCTGTATCCAAACTTTGAAATACCCAAGTGGTTTGCCGATGAATATGTAAGGAGATTCAAAGACGATGCTCAGATCAGCTATGGGTATAATGGTTATGCATGGGCAGTCGTAGCCGCAAGTGTCTTATCGTCATCGCCCGACAAGCTCTCAGCGGATGGAATTGTTGCCGCCTTTCGATCGGTTAAAGGTGATGAGGGCGGACTGAATTTTAGACCCAAACTGACCTCAGATGGAATTTACTATTATGAATTTCCAGTTGTAGTGCGCAAAGTTTTGGATGGTAGCTTTGAAACTGTCCAGGTGGCGGAGCTTGAGAAGCGATAACAATTCGATGGAAATGATTGCCATGCGCTATCGCTCCAGGCAAAATTTCATCGAAACATTATCCGGCTTTCTCACAGATAATACCAATGAAGATGAATCGCTTAATTCCCGAATTAGATGTGTCTGACCTTGCGCGCTCCTTACGGTTTTATACGCAGATCGTTGGATGCGAGGTGCTCTATGAGCGTTCAGAGGAGCGATTCGCATTTTTAAACCTCGAAGGAGCCCAATTTATGTTGGAAGAAGCGGCGGGACCGGGCAGGAGATTTCGCACTGCACCACTCGAATTCCCTTTCGGACGGGGAGTAAATTTCCAAATCCAGGTGACGAGAGTGGATGCTCTATTTCAACGTTGCTCTGAGAACGAGTGCACAATCGTTATTAAGCTGGAGGACCAGTGGTATCGTAAGGATGACGTTGAGTTGGGCAATCGGCAATTCGTTGTGGCTGATCCCGATGGGTACCTTCTCCGGTTTTTCGAGGATTTAGGTAGTCGTAAAATTGCCTCAAATCCGATAGGATGATAGCCAGTTATTCGAGCGGATCGCTCTGGCGTCCGATCACTTGAAAGTTACCTTATAGAGCCGAATCGATGCACAAGAGTATTTTCCTTGCTGCGCTTACACTGTCTTATCTCTTGGCTTTACCCATGGTATACGCGCAGGCGCCGAGAGTACGAATCGGCGTAACCTTGGGGTTTACGGGACCGGCAGACAGGTGGAGTAAATTTCAACGCATGGGCATTGAACTTGCTGTCGAGGATCTTCGAGCGGAGGGCTACGAGTTAGATTTACTCTTCGAGGATTCCCAAAGCAAGCCGATGCAAAGCCTCGCAACCTTCAATAAGTTTGTTGCAATCGACCGCGTCAATGGAATACTGGGCGATATATTTTCTTTTATCACCGAACCATTGATTCCGCTCGCTGAACGGCAAAAGAAGCTTCTGATTAGTCCTTCTGCCTCGCAAATATTGTGCTCCGACAAGACCAAATATTTTTTTACGACAGCTTCTCAGGTCGTTCGCTCGGCCGAGGGGTACGGCTACTTTCTGGATCGTCATCCAGAGGTGAAGAGAGTTGCACTCATATATTTTCAAGATCCGGGGTGGGGGTATCAGTATCGCGATGCGTGGCGGAAGCTGCTATCAGAGCGGCGAATTGAAGTTGTCGGTGAATTCGAAACAGCTGAATTCGCTCCTGATTTTAAGACACCTTTGGTGAAGTTGCTACGCCAAAAGCCTGATACATTTTTTGTTGCTCAAGATCCAACGACTTTCATTCCCGCGTTTAAACAGGTGGGTTTCAACGGAAGTATCGTATTTGCCAATAATATACTGGAAATTCCAGCGTCGGGAGCAGGTGTGAAGTCCCTAGAAGGGATCTACTTCGTAGATACGCTGGCTTCTGCCGATTTCGAGAAGAGGTTTACCGAGCGGTTTCATGAGCCACCGTTACTTGAAGCCTACAATGGTTACGAGGCTCTTCGGGTGTTGGCAAGAGCGATCAAGCAGCAGCCTGAATCTCCGGAGGCTGCTGTAGCAAAAATTAAATACGATGGTATTTCGGGATCGATTGATTTCAGTGAATCGTGTTCCGGCAACAAGTCCCGATGGCATTTAAAGCAATTCAAGCAGGGGCAAATCTTACTTATTCAATGAAGAAGGTAACAAGCCGATCGAAATGATTGTCTTCCGCTTGCGCTCCTGGCAACATTTAATTGAACCTAAAATTGCAGCGACGATCTTAAAATCCGGTGAGTAGTTACGAAATCGCTTTGCTCAGCAGATCGTCGATAGTACGGACTCTTCACTTGCTGGTCAGCTGTGCAGTGCCGTCTGCAATTCTCAGTATTTTGGTTATGAAGGTTCGATTTGACCGCATATTTGTCATCGCATCTTTGACCCAGTTCTAGAATCGGGCGGCGTGTAGCCTACCTACACACGCCTGCTGTATCTGACCATTCTGAAGACATTGATTAAGGTCGCCCTGGGGACGGTTGAGAAAGTACAACACCGCCCACACGGCGCACAGAAGCGCACCACCACAAAGCGCGAGTCGAGCCCCTTTTCGCTTGAGCACTCGCCGACCCGGGAACTCACGCATCCAGAACCGGGAGTAGGCTAGAATACAGACAGCCAACCCGAATCCAACAACACCAGCGACAACACCAAGCGGGATCGCCCAGAACTTTATAGCCGTTACGATAAGGGCTGCCACAATCAGCAACCGCACAATTGGCAGCAACGCCGTTGAGGGCCGCAGAGCTTGCACACACACGGTCACGTACTGAATCAACATTACTATCAGCGACGAGACGCACACCATCGCTGCGCTGCCGATAGCAGCTATACTGTTCGTAGCGGCTCCACCAAGCCTAAGCAGCGGTCGCAAGAAGATACCGAACACCGGAAGGAGAAAGAGCAGTGCTATCGCACTCCCCCATCCACCTGGCACCAAGCGTGTGACGGATTCCAGCGCAGAGGAGGCCTCACCACTCACCTGTTCAATAATTCGAGAGATTGAGTCCATATGTCAAAGTCGGACAAGCCATTACACTCGCGCTCATCCTTGTCACCCTTTACGTAGCGTTATTAGGCATTTCCTGTTTTGTGTAGCATTACATTAGGACTTCGTAATTCTCTTCTCTTAAATAGGGCCAAAAATGCGCGGAACCTACTGTGTTTAATGAGTTTAACGGGATTTAGCCG
>JBBALZ010000038.1:0-20657 GCA_040402735.1 Bdellovibrionota bacterium | reverse complement strand
TTATCTCCACCCCGCTTTGCTCCGCAAAGCCGCCCCTTAATAGGGGCTAACGTCAATGAGGCAGCATTTGCTGAGTAGCATTTGCTGAGTAGTTACCTAAAAATCTATACTCGCCAAACGACGAATAACGTTGAATCATAGGGCTATGAATCTGATTCATTTCACAAAGCGTCGATGTGGGGCTTTCATCCTCTTGGGTGTACTGACCTACTGTTTTGTGTACGCCATGGCCTTCATACAGCTCTACAGTAAGGACCATCCGTACATTGTTGCCTCCGAATGGATCTTTGCCAATGTTCCAAAAGGTAGCAGGATATCCAGCCCACATTGGGATGATAAGGTCCCGGTCGGTATTCCGGGTAAGGATACTGCGATTTACCAGATGAACGGTCGGGAATATGAGCTTCCCGTCTATGAGCGGGATACACCTCAGATGATTGAGATGATTGTCCGGCGCATTGCCGCCTCAGATTATCTCACCTTTGCTACGCCACGCGCCGCAGATTCTATTCCGCGAATACCTAATGAGTATCCGAACACCACGGCGCTCTTAAGGCTTTTGTGGGGTGAGAAGCTCGGATTTAGTCTGGCTTACGCCACAAAGAACCGCCCATCTTTTCTGGGCTTTACCTTTAACGATGATTTGGCAGACGAGAGTTTCTCAGTTTATGACCATCCCAAGGTTGTCGTTTTTAAAAATGAAGAGCGTCTCGCACCTGAACAGATACTTGAACGTATTGTGAATGTGGCGCTCTATGAGCCACTACCAACCATGAATGAGATGTTGTTGATGGACCGAGGAGGCTGGGTGCCTTCAAGGTCTTTGTGGCGTCCGGAATGGACCTCTTATCTGATGGCACTAGGGGTTGCTGTCGTCCTTGGTTTATCTGCGTTAACTCTAGTAGGCAGAGGGTTTAAGCGGTTGCCTGATTGTGGAATCGGGCTCTGCGTAGTGATTGGAGTATTAGGCACAGCTCTTATTGCTTGGGCTTGTAGCTTTTTAAAATTAGTGCCGCTCACGCGGTCAGGTGGAAGTTTTGTAATTTTACTCGTAGTGGTGCTGGCTCTGCTCAAGCTGCTTTTGCGAGAATGTACCCGGCGCCGAATAGCCAGTGCTCTTAGATCTCATGGCTTTGGGGCTATCGCCGCTGTCTGTATCGGGGCGATAGTGGTGGTAGTTATGCGAAGTTCGGACGCTACGCTTGTAGATCCGAGTGAAAGTGTTGAAGCGGCTTACTTAAGTTATCTGGTTCGTAATGAAGACAGTCTGCCAGTAGATCTCTTTCAACCCGATCAGAGGTTGCCGGTTGCATTCGCTGATCGTTTTGCTCTCGGTTGGTTGCTCAAAATTATCGGCACACCGATGGAAACCGTAGTCAATACTTCGTTTGTGGTTTTAGGTGCAATGCTTGCGGGGGCACTTTATACAGTGTTGGTGACGATACTTGTGAGATCCCGACCTGCGCTAGTTGGCGTGTTGATTTTAATAATCCCATTAGTCTACGGGGTTCATATCGCGCGTGAGGCGACAAACAAGCCGATAGTGGCGAAAGTCGATCAGAGGAATCTGGTTGGAAATGAGGAGTTGGCGTGGTGGATTAGTAGAGAGATATCTGCGACCCCGGTATTGGTTGAGGCTTGTGATCAGGAGCAGTCGGTACAAGTGGCGATCTCTGTGAGACTTCCCAGCTTCAAAGATACTACGTCCGGAGGCCGAGAGCGCCTCTGTTCTCTTGACGATCCGGAGCAGGTTTTTCGCGAAATGATGGCCCTACGGCTAGAGTTGTTTGTAACTCCATCTGCGGATGTGGCTCTTAGCCCAACTGCCCGTAGTCGTTATGAGAAATTTTCAAGCCGACCAGATCTGTTTGCTCTTGTTTTTGATAATAGACGTTTGGCGCTCTTTGTTCCCTCATTTTCTAGGTATTATCCCAGAGCAGTGCCATCATAGGCTCTCTGCTTTGGATGTGCTATTTATGAAGTGCCGTTCATAGCGGCAGGGCAGAATGCACCGGTTGGAGGTAAAATAAAATGGGTGAGCCAGTATATAGCAGCGAGTGTGGTGATGCGCAGCTACAGAATGATATCGCTGTTCGAGTAACTTCGATAGAAGAGGAATCTGCGAGGCTTGAAGGCGTGACGCATGGATACGACGTTCCCGGTAAGGGGAATAGGGTTTGGTGGGTTGCTACTGGACTGCTTGTTGTTATGGCGGGCACCTTTGGCGTTACGACGTATCTTGGAGATAAACAGGAATGGGTGCTCATTCTTCGGGCGTTTGCCGAGGCTGCTACGGTTGGAGCGTTGGCTGATTGGTTCGCAGTTGCGGCGATTTTCCGCCGACCGCTGGGACTTCCGATACCACACACCGGAATCATCCCGAACAACAAGACTCGGATCGGTAAGAGTTTGGGTCTGTTCGTCCAGCGCAACTTCCTTACGGAGGAGGTGCTCGAAGGACAGGTAGTTAATATCTCTGGAAGCCTTGCTCGGTTTCTGCAAAGTCCGGCTAATCGCGAGCGTATTGTGCAGCGGGTTAGAGCTTTGGTGCCGCAACTGCTTGAGCTAGCCAGTGACTCGGAGATTAAAACATTTTTCAGTCAGCAGGTAGAGGATCTGATTCGTCGCACCGACCTAGCACGTAGCTCCGCAAAGCTTCTCAGGACATTAACTTCAAACCAGATGCACGAGGTCGTGCTCGATGAGGTTATTCAGCAGCTACAGGTATTGTTCAGGTCAAACCAGATCTGGTTTCGCTATCAACTTCGTCAGGCAACCCCATGGTTTATCCCTGAATTTGTCGATCGAAAGATCTTTGATGCAATCGCTGCTAAGACAGAGCAGACGCTGTCGGAGGCATTGCAAAACAGGAACCATGAATTACGACAGCGGCTCTTAAATGCGCTCTATGGAGTAATAATTAGGCTAGAAACTGCCGACGAGTTGCGTAAAAAAGCGGAGGAGCTCAAAGCGGTTCTCCTTGAGAGTGAGCTTTTCCGTGGATACATCGCCCAGGTTCGTGACACTATTCTTTCGGGCATCGACGCTGATGTAAAGAAGCGAGATTCGTTATTACTCGCATCATTACAGCGTGTGCTGCAAAATCTAGTAGACACACTCTCAGCATCACCGTCTCTGCAACGCAAGCTCAATCGCTTTATTCGTAATATATTAAGCACGCTTGTAGGCAAAGAGAGTACTTTCGTAGCCGACCTGATCTCAAAAACAATTGATGGCTGGGACACCAAAACTCTAGTGAGTAAGCTAGAAGAGCAGGTCGGCGCCGATCTTCAGTACATACGTATTAACGGCACCTTGGTGGGTGGGTTAATCGGAGTGATACTGTATATGTTGAGCACCCTAGCTCGTTAGATCGGCCTTCCTTAGCGTCGGCCCGGTCGAGCGTCGTAAAGTGCTGCTGCAACGTCCCAGTTGAGTACCTTCCAGAAAGCATCTATGTAATCAGCGCGGCGATTCTGATAGTTAAGATAGTACGCATGCTCCCACACATCGAGACCGATGATTGCATGCTTACTCTCCATCACTGGATTGTCTTGATTAGGTGTCGATGTAATCGCTAGCGACCCATCCTGGTTGGCTACAAGCCAAGCCCATCCTGAGCCGAAACGGCCAAGTGCCGCAGTTTTGAACTTAGCCTTAAACTCGTCCAGGTTCCCGAAAGTCGAATCAATAGCCTTTGCGAGCTCTCCTGTTGGTGTATCGCTGCCCTCAGGGGTAATCAGTCGCCAAAACAGGTCGTGATTCCAGTGCCCGCCTCCGTTATTTCGAACCGCAGTACGAATAGCCTCTGGAACGGTGTCTAAGTGGCTTAAGATATCTTCTAGATTCTTGCTGAGGAGGGCAGGCTGATCCTTAAGAGCATTGTTTAAATTGGTAACGTAGGTTGCGTGGTGCTTACCATGGTGTATCTCCATAGTACGAGCATCGATGTGCGGCTCAAGTGCGTCGCTCGGATAGGGAAGAGGTTTTAGTTCAAATGCCATGGCTAGACTCCTTTTTTAGATTAAAACCACAGTTAGCCTATCCGGAAATATCATTGGCTGCAATGATCAAGAAGAGGAGCCTGGAGCAGCGACCCTGACTTGTTTGAACTTTACGCTGTTTTTAGGTAACTACTCACCAAAAAAGGCATCCCCGACTAAGGGGTGCCTTCGCCCCTTAATAGGGGCTTAACGTTATTGCGGCAGAATTTGCTGAGTAGTTACGCAGGATGTTTATGGTGCCTTGTACGGAGATATAGCGATGGTTAATCGCGTAGTTATAACTAGGCCAGTAGGCCCTTTTTCGGGTGGGCGTAGGTTGGCGACAAAGCTTTTGGATAAGGGATATGAGGTTTTAGAGATACCACTGCTCCGCAGTGTGGCGCTGCCTCTATCTGGAGAAAATCGGGGTACGATAGTATCTGCGTGCTCTGCAGATAGTGATAAGTGGCTCGTATTTCTCTCTCCGACAGCGGTTTGGGTTTGGAGAGAGCTAGTTGAGCATGATGCCACTCTTATGAGCCTTACTTGTGGCGCATTGATTGCGGTGCAAGGGAGTGGAACGGCGAGCGCGGTAGTTGAGTGTTTTAATCGAAAGGTTGATTTCGTTCCCACATTTTTTTTAGCCGAAGAATTCGCGCAAGAGTTTGCGCAGAGATTTTCTAAGGCGGCAAGTATTGTTGTGTTGCAGTCGGCTGATGGACGGGATCTGTTTGCTCCGATTTTGTCCGGTCTCGGTTTCAAAGCCCTAGCGGTAAATATCTACCAATTACAATCAGAGCCGGTCAGCGCAGAAACACTAAGTAAGTACCGCGAGTTTGTGAACAACGACACGGCAGTGATCTTTATGAGTCCCTCAGCGGTACGGGCCGCGGCCGAGATTTTCGGATCTTCTCTGGGCACTGATAAGGTCGTATCTGTTGGGCCGATTACTTCGCAAGCATTGCGAGCTGTCGGGTTTCCGGTTTGGCGAGAGGCGCAGGAGCACTCAGAGGCTGGTGTGGTGCAGAGTTTGGGATAAGTGGAGCGCCCGTATTTTCCTATAGAGCAATAAGTAGTCTGATCCATAGGGGGCGGAGCAAAGCGGGGTGGCAAGAAAAAAGATCCGCCAAAATCAGCTCATTTAGGGACAAAATTGCAGCGACGATCTTAAAATCAGGTGAGTAGTTAAGATTGGAGATTAAGCTAAGAAAGCAGTTACATTGTAAAAATCGCTAAATTTAGGTAGTATCACTAGGAGTTTATCAGGGAACAGCCAGTATGATCGATCTGCATGACCTGCGAGCCAGGCCGGAAGAATACCAGCGCGCATGCGTTGTGAAGGGTATTAAATTTGATGTTGGAGAATTTCTGGCGTTAGATGCCGAGTATCGCAAGGCACGCTCTGATTTTGAGATCAAGCGCGCCGAACAGAACGCGGTCAGCAAAGAGATTCCAAAGCTCAGTGGTGCAGACAAGGACCAAAAGCTGGGTCAGATGAAGCTGCTCTCAGAGCAGGTTAAGGAGTCTAGCGCTGCTCTCAAGGAGCTTGAAGACCGCTGGAATTCGGCACAGCTGCGCATCCCATCGATACCATTGGCCGTTGTTCCTGTCGGCAAAGATGATTCTGAGAATCGCCCAGTTCGTTCGTGGGGCGAGGTAGTTTCGCCGTCATTTGAGCTTAAGGATCACGTTCAGCTTTCAAAATCGCTCGATCTATTCGATATCGAGCGCGGCGTGAAGATTGCAGGAGCGCGTAGCTACTTTCTTAAGGGCGACGGCGCACGCTTGTCGCACGCAGTGATGAGTCTTGCTATGGATCACCTGCACAAGCAGGGATACACCTTAATGGATCCTCCGCATATCGTAACCTACCAGGCGATGGTGGGTACTGGATATTTCCCTGGTGGCGAAGATATGGCCTACCACCTCGATGAGAGAGACGAGGGTCTGCACCTGATAGGAACGGCTGAGGTGCCGGTCGCTTCGTACCACTCAGATGAGATCCTCAATGCTGAGGATCTCCCGAAGCGTTATGCCGGGTACTCGCCATGTTACCGCCGCGAGGCGGGTGCTTATGGTAAGGACACCTACGGACTCTACCGAGTGCATCAGTTCTACAAGGTAGAGCAGGTGGTTTTGTGTCGGGCTGACCCAGATGAAAGTATGAAGTTTCACTATGAGCTTCTCGGTAATGCCGAGGCGGTTATGCAGATGCTAGAGATTCCGTACCGCGTTGTCGATGTGTGCACTGGCGACATGGGGCAGGGGCAGGTTTTCAAGCACGATATTGAAGGTTGGATGCCCTCACGCAAGGCGTACGGAGAAACGCATAGCTGCTCTTCGTTTTATGATTTCCAGGCGCGGCGTCTAAATACGCGCTACAAGGACGAAAGCGGCAAGAACGTGTTCTGTTATACCCTCAATAACACCTGTATAGCATCGCCGCGTATCCTTATTCCGCTTTTAGAGAATCACCAGAATCAGGACGGATCAGTGACGATTCCTAAAGCTCTTAGGCCGTATATGGGCGGTCAGGAGTTAATAACTCCGGTTGCAAAATAATTGGGGGCTAGGTGTTATAACGTGTCGTTGTTCCTTAATACCTTAAACGGAGAGCGTGGATCAGAGACCCCAATATGGTTGATGCGTCAAGCAGGTCGATACCTGCCCGAGTATCGGGCTTTGCGGGAGAAGAATTCGATGCTGCAGATGGTAATGACCCCTGAGCTTGCATGTGAGGTCACGTTGCAGCCGCTTAGGCGATTTGCGCTTGATGCAGGGATTATCTTTGCTGATATTCTGACCCCGCTGATCGGTATGGGTGCAAATCTTGAGTTCCGCAAGGGTGAGGGGCCGATTATTGACAATCCTGTGCGTAGTCGTAGCGATGTTGAGCGGCTGCGTGTTCCGCACCCAACAGAGAATGTGCAGTATACCTTAGAGGCGATACGGCTGGTTACGACTGAATTGGGCGACAAAACTCCGCTGATTGGCTTCTGTGGTGCGCCATTTACTTTGGCCACTTATTTAATTGAGGGACAGAGTCCAGGTGACCTAGAGCACACCAAGGGGATGATGACCCGTGAGCCAGACACATGGCACCTATTGCAGTCAAAGCTTACGAAGTTATCGGCGGATTACCTGATCGCGCAAGTAGAGGCGGGGTGTCGAGCGTTGCAGATCTTTGATTCATGGCTTGGATACGTTGGGCCGAGAGAGTACGACCGATTTGTGCAGCCATATCTGCACGAGTTGGTATCGCAGGTTCGCTCACAAACAGACGTGCCGGTGGTTTTTTTTGCTACTGGGGTTGCTGGGTTGTTTCCAAAGTTATCAGAGCTTGATGTCTCTGCATTCGGAGTCGATTGGCGCTTGTCGTTACCGCAGGCTAAAGGTCTGCTCGGCCGTAATCTGCCGCTCCAGGGTAATCTCGACCCTCAGATTTTGACCGGAGACTGGAGTTATGTTGAACGCTCGGCCAAGGCGATACTCGATGAGGCTAAAGCGATTAAAGCCCACGTGTTTAATCTAGGTCACGGGATTCTTCCTCATACACCTGTAGCTAACGTGGAACGCCTGGTGGCACTTGTTAAGGAGTACCAGACATGACCCATTTTGCAGCCCTTCTCAGTATCGGTCTGTATGTGGTTGCGACGGTGCTGTTTCTGTTGCAGCTTTGGCGGCCTAGTCGCACGGGGCGTTTGCAGCGTAGTGCTAGGGTTTTATCTTCAGTCGCGTTTGTATTTCACACAGTAACCATCGCCTCGGTCCTAAGGGATCCACGGTTCTTTGCTCTAGAGAATGGAGCAGATTACTTTCTTTGGGCTTCGTGGTTGTTGGCGTTAGTGTTTCTAGTATTTCGTCGTTGGTTTGATTACCCGATGCTTGGGGCATTTATCGCCTCAGGAGTGGTATTGTTTATGGGTAGCTCTTCGTATCTGCTGCATCAAGACGCGGAATCGCTTGTTGTGGCGAGTGTAAGTGTTGGGCGCCGTGATCTGCTAGTATCGCTCCTGCACGGTGTGCCGGCTTTGGTTGCAACGGTTAGCCTCGTATTGGCGTTAGCAGTTAGTGTTGTATTCTTAATAGTCGAGGGTAGGATCAAGCGCCGCACGGCGTTGGCGCTTGAAGCTGCTGGTGGAGTGAGTTTACAGCTTCTCGACCGTTTGAATACTCAGTTGGTGCGAATTGGATTTGGGGCTATATCGCTTGTCATCGTGAGCGGGGGTTTATGGGCCGTAATTGAGCGTAAGTCGGTTTTTACCGCTGATACCTCTGTTGTTTCTGGGCTGCTGGTGTGGATATTACTTGCAGCTGTGCTATTTGTTCGCTTGGTATTGCACTGGTCACCGAGAAAGATCTCACGTCTTACCGTAGTAGTCGCAGGGTCTTTCCTGCTCTCGGTGTTCGTCGTCTTAGCGCTTGCTGGTCGTACAACCCATGTGTTGATAGGGTCATAGGTATATTATGAATTACAGCGCCCTACAGCAGTCACCTCAAGCCTGCTACAACCCTCATGTGCTCGTCACGGGGGTGAGCTACCGCACCCTTAGCGTTGAGTGGCGAGAGAAATTGGCGCAGATAGCTCCGCAGCCAGAGCGCTTAGCGCATACTCTGGTAACACAGGGGGTCGCCGCTGAGGCAGCGGCTATCTCCACTTGTAATCGATTTGAGATCGTTTCCGTTGGTGGCGATGGTGGTGGCATTAAAGCCTTCTTTGAATCGTTGTTGGGTAGTTCTACAGTCACAAATGAGGCCCTCTACCAGTATCGTGATGCAACAGCTGTTCGGCATCTTTATCGTGTATCCAGTAGCCTAGATTCAATGGTTCTCGGAGAAGCCCAGATCCTAGGTCAGGTTAAACGGGCATACCAGCAGGCAGTAGCGCAAGGAAGTGTAGGCTCACATCTGCATCACCTCTTCCAGAGCGCTTTTCATGTCGCTAAGAAGGTGCGCGCTAACACTGAGATCTCCAGTCATGGGGTTTCCCTAAGTTACGTTGCGGTTAGGTTAGCGCAGCGGATATTTGCAGACCTATCTCAGGTCTCTGTGGTTGTTGTGGGTAGTGGTGAGATGGCTGAACTCGCAGTGTTGCATCTCTGTTCGCATGGCTGTAGCAGGATCGTTGTTGCAAATCGTACTCTTGAGCGGGCAGCGGCATTAGCCGAGCGCTTTGGTGGTTTGGCAGTGTCCTTAAGCGATCTCGATCGAGTTATCGAGCACGCTGATATAGTTATTGGGTCGCTTAGTATCGATCGGCCGATATTGACAACAGCTAGCATTGGGGCGCGTCGCAGGGGGCGACCCTTGTTTCTAATTGATTTAGGAGTGCCGCGGAACTTTGCAACGGATCTGGCGCAAGTAGATGATGTGTATCTTTACAATATTGACGATCTCGCCGCTGTGGCAGCGGAGAATAGGGCCTTACGAGAAGCCGCGGCCAAAGATGCAGAGATCGTTATTGATTATGGATTAATGCAATTTGAGCGTTGGCAAAAGAAGATAGCGCACCAGCCCGAGATCGTCGATCTGCGCCTAGCCGTAGAACGTATCTGTGAGCAGGGTATTGCAGATGCGTTAGCAGGCAGGCTTACGGAAACTGATAGTGGTCTAAAAGCAGAAATAACTCGCTCAATCAGTCAAAAGATAAGCCATGAATTAATCAGCCTATTTGAGCGTCAAATGGGGATAGCGGCGCTCAATGATTCGGAACAGGCGCCGTTTGTATTGGTGCCTGTGGCAAGTGCTGCTGATAAAAAGTGAATTGTTTCAGATGCTTTACATGGGTGGTGCTGATGGCGGTGATAGCTGCCTACGCGCTCGTTCCAGCGATTGGAGAGCCGAGTATGACTACATCTAAAAAAGAAGATACACAGCAGCTTAGAGAGCGTTTAAGTGCGATGCAGTATAAGGTCACCCAACAATGTGGCACCGAGCCGCCCTTTGATAACGAGTACTGGAATAACCACGCAGTGGGGATATATGTGGATGTAGTTTCTGGCGAGCCCCTTTTTAGCTCTCTTGATAAGTTTGATTCTGGATCGGGATGGCCCAGCTTTACCAAGCCGATTAAGCCCTCGGTGATTGCAGAGAAGCGTGACACAAGCCACGGCATGACTCGAACGGAGGTGCGATCGTTAGGAGCGGATTCGCATTTAGGGCATGTCTTTACCGATGGCCCCGGCCCAAACGGATTGCGCTACTGCATTAATTCAGCGGCGTTGCGTTTCATCCCTGTTGATCGCCTTGAGGCTGAAGGATACGGCGAGTACATCGGGTTGTTTTCAAAGAACGCTGGAGCAGCTGCGCAGCAGAAGAGCTCCACTGAGGTTGCCTTTCTCGCCGGAGGATGTTTTTGGGGAGTCGAGGAGCTTCTGCGTAAATTGCCGGGGGTTGTCTCAACTGATGTTGGATACACAGGTGGTCGGATTGCAAATCCGACCTATGAGCGAATATCTACCGGCGGAACCGGACACGCAGAGAGTGTGCGGGTGGAGTTTGATCCGAAAATAGTCTCTTACACCGATATTCTGCGCTATTTTTTCAGACTCCACGATCCGACAACTGTGAATCGACAGGGTAATGACCGTGGAACTCAGTATCGTTCGGCGATATTTTACTCAAGCTCTGAGCAGCAACGAGTAGCTCAGGAGGTTATTCGAGAGGTGAATGCCTCGGGAAAATGGAATGCTCCAGTTGTGACTGAAGTAGTAGCGGCAGGTACGTGGTATCCAGCTGAGGAATATCATCAAGATTATCTGCAAAAAAATCCTGCTGGGTATACCTGTCATTGGCTTAGGCCGTAAGAGTGCTTACGTAGCTAATCTCAAAAGAACCCGTTTGGCGATCTCACCGAAGATCATCTTTAGCTCCTCTGGATTATTCGCAGCGTAGTAGGCGCCCAAGTGAGAAGGGGTAAATTGGTGGTCGGCAGGGCTAAATCCGTTTGGTCTATCGGGGTCTTCGTAATATCCAACTTCCATATTAGCTGTGGAGCTAGCTGCGCTATTATTTAGTGGATGGTTGTTACAAGATCCAAAAGTGACACCTGTTTTAAATCCAAAATTGAAGTCGCTGTTCCACGTTGCGTTCGGATCTACCTCCATAGGATCACGCCCTAGAAATGTAATGGGGTCTGCTAGAGATTCAGGAGAAAACGCCAGGCGTCTAAGAAATCTGTCCTTACGAGAGTTGGGATCGAGCGAGTTTTGGAGCGGATCCTCACAACTTGTCCCGTAAATTGCAGAAGCGCTATCGCCTAGCCCGACTACAAAGATAACCACGCCGTATTGAGTTCGTAGATAATCAGCGGCTCTTAGGGCGCAGTAGTATGGAAGTTCGGCGGTTTTAACAGCCTCTCCGAAGGCCAAGATCGAATTCCTATTGTTTGAAACGAAATTATCTCCCACATGAACTCGCGCATTGGTAAAGGGAATTTTTGCGCTGAGAGTGGAGAGGCATCCTGGGGTATCATTTGTACTACCCGCGATTATATGAGGTTTATCAAAATAGGCAGGTGCGTTCTGCTGTTGGTCTTGCGTTAGTCCCGTCTTGGCGGCTTTAGCTTGACTGTCGTCGTTTATGCTACCGGTGTGCTGCCAGTTGCGATCGACCACCCGAGAGGCGAAGTAGCGTGAATGGTTATACTTGTCGGCTACTATCGGTGAGAACTTAGTCAATGCGCCAGGATAGGGCGATCGAGAGCCGGGACCGCAAGTTATTGCTGGTGAAGCACCAGATTCCAGGGCTAGAGGAATGCGGTCAATAAGAGAAAAACCCCATGGCATTCTAAAACTTGCATGCACCAGATAACTAGGTCCATACCACTTGAAGGCTTGCGGATACTGATAGTCACGACGAAAGAGATCCGAGCCCAGCCAATCTTTAAACTTTAGAGAGTAGCCTAGCTCAGCGAGTGTTTTACCCGCAGTCCCGTAGGTGGTGCCGCCCTTGAATACGAACTCACCGTCTTCTCGCAGCCGCAGATATTGACTGACGCTGGCGTAAGAAAGCTCTGTATTAGTACTAGTCTCGACGACCTTTGGAAAGGCCCATACGGGGTCGCACACCGGGATGCTCTTACCATCTGTGGAAACCTCACCGCTACCATCGGAGGGACAAGTGGTAACGGTAGGATAATTCAGCGGAAATACCTCGCGTTTATCCCACTTTACTGTCCATCCATACCAGCCTGGACTTACAGCATCAGCGCCCGAGGTGCCAAGTGCGGTTTGCAGTGGCTGAGGGGTGCTAGAGCAGCTATTATCGCCGCCTCCGGCGTTCTCACAGAAGCTAAGTCGATACACATTTGGCGCTCCATCAGTGAATAGAAGGACAAATTTGGGGTTCTTTGGATCGGCAAGTGTAGAATCATTTTGTATAGCTCGAATAACTTGGATTAGCGCATCGCACTGGTTGGTTTGCCCGCCCACCTCAAAGTTTTTGATTGTATTCTTAATCGGGAGATAGTCGACTACCCCACTACCTATGGATGTGTCGAGAGGGCTTAAATTTGGCGCCAGGCCGGTATCGGCTGTAGTAGCGTAGGGAATAACCGCGAATCTGTCGTTTCGAGGATTAAACATATCAATAAATTTTGCAGCCGCCTCAAAGAGGGATATCGCTTTGGTCTTTCCACTGCTGGAGACCTCATTCATTGAGCCAGAGACGTCTAGTAGCATCATGACATTTGCGCTACGCATCTTGCCTGTCTTACCATCCGGAGGTACTGCGCTCTCAACCCAACAACGATTTGTTTGTTCTGTCCCCATCTTTTCACATATCGTCGAAATGCCGAGCATCTGAGAAACAGCACCCAACAGGTATGTTGGGGTAGCATAGCGGATCACTAGCTTCACGCTTGAATCGGTAAGGTCAAAAGAGTTGAGGGTTACTGTGGGGGTAGTTTCTGTAGAGCCGGGGAGTCTATACTTAAGGTAAGTTGGGCTCTGGCCGGTTCCAAGACTATTAAAGTCTTTACCGTAATACTTAGACAGGGCAGCTAGAGTCGATTGATGCACCTGCTGAATAACTGCTTGGTTGGCGATCGTTGCATTAGGTGGGTTGACCTTGGCGTTGTACGTTTTTAGCCCCCAATCTATCGAACCAGTATTTGTCTGGGAATCTGTTACAAGAGATGCCCAGCCTCGCATGGACATCATATTAAGAGCTGTCGCGGAAGATGACCGCGCGATTTTAGTAAGGCGCGCACGAGCGAGGTACAAATTGCCGCAATCAACAGCTAGGGCAACTAGTCCCAGAAGCACAGGCAGGCTCATAGCAAAAAACACCAGAACAACCCCTGCCTGACGATTTTGCTGATTGCTAAACATACTCACACTACTGAATCATCGATAATATCATACGTCTGACTTATAGCGCCGTTATTAAGTTTAAGGAACGCCTCTGTGGGTGAGAGCTTAAACGCTACGCGCGCACGAGCTACCCGGTTTCTCTGGCACAGAGAGGTTAGATCGTCAGGTGAAGTAAATAGCTGCGGAATCTGATTGTTGCTCGTGATGCGAGACATACGAGTGCTGGTTGGCTGAGAGGAGCAGTCTGAGGTTAATGTTACTGAGTTCATGTCATAACGATAAACCTCAAGGTCGATGCTAAAGCTGGAATTTACAACTCCGGAAGGCTGAAGCGATGACCACTGCGCCGTGTATTTAGTCTTTAGTCTCTGAAGGCAATTAGTAGTAGTCGTTTGCATGCTCGATAGATCCATGCATAGAGTGCTATTTGATGCGCAAGAGATGTTTTGTAGAGATAGATCAACACACTGACGAAACGCCTCAGTGGCTGCTTCTCTAGATAAAGCCAGCGCAATTTGGTTAGCTTGCAAGAGCTGGGTGAGGCTGAGTGAATATCCGATGAAGGTCAAAAGGATCGGGCACACGAGGATAAACTCAATTATAACCGAGCCTCTAGAAGAGTTGAGACGGGCCGCACCGCCGTTGCAGCGGTTGGTCAAAATCTTAGATGGGCTAGATATCAACATAGGCGCTAGGTACTCACCTCATTTTGATCTTTCTGAACGAAAGCGATCGCTTTAACGGTACAATTTATGTTAGCCCACGAAATGCCAGCAAGAGTAGAGCCTAAGATGGGCTCCCTTAGATTGATGCTAAGTGAAAATACATGGCCTGGTTCTGCTTGCGTGGCGCAGCTCCACGTACTACAGGTGCTGTCATCAGAAGCAAAGATCACTGATGCTGTGTTGGCGGGAGTGCTTGTTGCAAGACCGATAGCCTGAGCTTTAAGATTAATTTGTGAGACGATAAATTGTTGCCAACTTATGGTGCCAGATTGGCCTGCAATAGTTGCGCGCTGATCAGCACCTAGAGTAAAAGCTTGACGTGTAATTTCAGAAACCTCGTATTGAAATCTCAAGATGTTAAAGCAGAATATCGCGACTTTTATCAGGATCACCATGATGGCGAGAAAGAACGGCAGAACCACAGAAGCCTCCACCATGGCGGAACCCGTCTCTGAGTGGTGTCCTTTTTGCCTCTTAATTATAAGCATTATCTGTAATATTGAATTTGTCGCTCGACCACATATAAGAAGTCGTCATAGATTTAACAAAACTTAACTTGATCTGAATAGGGCATCGCAATTCTCTTCCCTAAAATGGGGCCAAAAATGCGCGGAAGCTACTGTATCTCATGGGTTTATCGATGCCTGGCCGCGCATTTTCTATCCCTATCAGGAATACCGGGCCTTTCCAGTAGATAGCGGGAGAATAGCGATGCTCTACTTTAGCAGTTTGCCAATTTACGCGCACGTGGTACCTAATCCAATCCACTAAAAGCAGTAAGGTTATGCGATATGGTAAATCCCCTTGGAAAGTCAGTCTCGTACAGTGATGTTTTTGATCCAGCACTGCTGTTTCCCATAGAACGTGCTGAAGCTCGGGTGAGGTTGGGTATAAGGGGTGCGTTGCCATTTGTGGGGATAGATCGATGGACGTGCTACGAACTCTCGTGGCTCGATTCGCGTGGTGTCCCGCAGGTAGCACTAGCCACCATAGAGTATCCAGCGAGTAGTCCTAGGTTGGTTGAATCAAAAAGTCTCAAACTGTTCCTGGGTAGTATGAATTTTACCAAGTTCGCCAACAGCTCGGAAGTTGCGCGTGTCATTCGTGAATCGCTCGCACAGGTTGTGCAGTCAGACGATGTCCGGGTTTCAATAACCTTGCCAGACCAGTGGGCCGCCTGTTTGATCGCTCAGCCACCTGGTGCTTCGATCGATAGCTCCGAGAGCATGCCTGACTTATCTGTCCAACTGCGAGCAGGATCTCAGCAAGTAGAGGAAACTCTGTACTCAAACCTTCTCCGATCTCTGTGTCCAGTTACATCGCAACCAGATTGGGGAACGGTAGTAATCAGCTATTGCGGACAGCAGATTGACCGCTCTTCGTTGATGACCTACCTAATCGGTCACAGGAGCTACCAAGGGTTCCACGAGGAGTGCTGCGAGCGTATCTTTAGTGATGTTCTGGCAGCATGCGCTCCTTCATCTTTATGGGTAGGATGTTTTTATACCCGCAGGGGAGGGCTCGATATCAACCCAGAGCGTTGGATGGCCGATACGAAGCGTCCGTTATTTAGTGGTAGACTAGCTAGACAGTAGAGCCTACGCTGCTACTTCATGGTTACACGATGCACCATCCATGTAGCGCATACCCAGGCGCTTAAGGAGTCTGTTGTCGTGGTTGTCTCCAGGATTCGGCGTCGTTAGCAGCTTTTCCCCGGCAAAAACAGAGTTAGCTCCGGCTACAAAACAGAGTGCCTGCATCTCATCAGACATCTCCATCCGGCCCGCAGACAGCCGTACCATAGCTTTTGGCATCATAATCCTCGCAGTGGCGATCATGCGTACAAAATCGATCGGATCTACCTGTTGTTCCTTTGCTAGTGGAGTCCCCTCAACCTTCACGAGCATATTTATCGGAACGCTTTCAGGGTGTGTTGGCTGATTTGCAAGTTGCACTAACAATCCAAGCCTATCCTGGGGGCCTTCTCCCATTCCGACGATACCGCCGCAGCACACGGTCATCCCAGCTTTACGGACATTCTGTAACGTCCGCAGGCGATCCTCATAGGTTCGGGTTGAGATGATCTCCCCGTAATATTCCGGAGACGTGTCCAGGTTGTGGTTGTAAGCGTAACATCCCGCCTCTTTAAGTCGGGCGGCTTGAGACTCACTTAACATGCCTAGAGTGCAGCACACTTCTAGACCCAATCCGTGAACCTCTTTGACCAGATCAATAATTGCATCAAAGTCTTTTCCGTCCTTAACCTCGCGCCATGCTGCTCCCATGCAGAAACGGGTTGAACCGGAATCCTTGGCTTGTAGCGCTTTGCTCCGAACAACATCTTTGGGAAGAACACCGTGACGCTCAACGCCCGTGTTGTAATGGGCAGATTGAGGGCAGTATGCGCAATCCTCCGGACAGCCGCCGGTCTTTACTGAGAGCAGGGTAGAGCGTTGAATCTGATTCGGATCAAAGTGAGCGCGGTGCACTGATTGGGCCGTGAAGATAAGATCTGGAAACGGCTGCGAATAGAGCGACATCGCCTGATCCGCCGTCCAATTGTGTCGTATGCCGAGAGTGACCTCGGTTGCATAAGAGGCTTCTAAGGTTGTTCCGCAGGTGGTATGAGTAGATGATTGGGCTGGCTCGGCTGAGCATGTGCGAGAGCAGCAGGAATCGTTGTTCATAATAAACGTTTCTCCAAAAGTGACTACAGGTAAAACCTCAAGACCAGGTCTCGAGGATATCCTATTTTAGCTTGATGGTATAGCTTATGAAGCGAGTGGAATGGGTGCTTTTTGATCTTGGAGGGGTTCTGGTTGACGTCGATCAATCTCGCATATTCGCGGGGTTAGCGGCGCAAACGGGTATTGATCAAGCCGAAGTGAGGGCTAGAATTTTCACTAAGTTCCCGATACAGGATGATTTTATCGTCCAGGAGTATCTTCCAGAGCGGCTTACCGATGAGGTGAATCAGTCGCTAGGGACAGATCTGACACAGGAGCAGGTCTTAAACGCGGTCAACTCTGAGCTAGGTAGCACAATTGAGACAACGGCGGCACTGTTGCCGATGCTACGAACCCGTACCAAGGTCGGGTGTTTATCGAATACAAACTCGATTCACTGGGACCACATGTTACGTACCTATGCTTTTATGGGGCATTTCGATCGACGCTTTGCATCGCAAATTATCGGTCATGCCAAGCCGGGTGCGCAGATATATCGCAGGGTAATTGAGTTGCTCGATGTAACGCCGCAAGAGATCCTCTTTTTTGATGATAAGCAGGAAAATGTAGACGCCGCCTCCAAGCTTGGTTGGCATGCCAGGCTGTATATCGGTCATCAAGGATTATTGGCTGAATTAGGGGAGTTTCGACTCGTTGATTGATTGGGGGCTGGATGGTGTCGTAGGGGAGGGGTAAGCTTTGACCCTCACCCAACACGCAACTTTTTGATTGCAATTTTCGATATATCTTTAGGTGAATAGCACTAATTACCTGTAGTATGTCTCAGCTACCACGACGGCCTTGGCCGAGGGGTGGTCTGTAGGTCCGAACGATTATAAAGTCTAAGGAGTAAGAGATGCCACGTAGTAAGCAAGAGGGCTTAGTAAAGCGCAAGAAGCACGCAATTGAGTCTGATAAGAGAGCCTCGTTGCCAGCTAAGTCAACAGACCAACGTGATAAGCTAGTAGTCGAGTACTACAGCTATGTGGATGTCGTGGTATCCCGTCTGATACGAGCGATGCGTCTGCCTCCGACGCTGAAAGAGGATTTTGTTTCGGCTGGGCTTTTTGGGCTAATCGAGGCTGCCGGGAGATTCAAGCCGGAGCGCGGACAGGAGTTTAAAACGTTTGCATTCCTAAGAATTCGTGGTGCGGTGATCGACTATATCCGCTCTTCGTGTGATGTGACCGGCTATGCGTATAGGCGCTTAAAGGCCCTGGAGATAGTGCAGCAACAACGCCAAGATCAGCTTGAAAGGCGCTCAGCACAGAGTCGTGAGCACCCACAATTACTAGAAGAGGGGATCGATCAGCTCGAAAGAGCAGTAATCATCTTCCGTCTAACTGCAAAGACAGAGCGTGAAGAGGCCGACGATCCTGAGCAAGAGCTGCACGACCCTGAGAGAAAATTAGAAAAAAGCCGTCGAAGTAAAAAAATCCGAGATATTGTAGCAACTTTACCTGAAAAAGAACGAATTATTATAGAGCAGTACTACTTTCAAGACCGAAAGTTGGCGGATGTTGCAGAGCAGTTCGCTGGTCTATCGAAATCGTGGGTGTCGAGGTTACATGATAGAGCAATTGATATGTTACGGGAAAAGATCGTGGCCACAGCGCCAGATTTGGCGGCATAGAAGGGGCTGGATAAGATATGCAGCGTCCTTAGCGCAGAGGTTGCGGACGCTGATAATTATGGTTGTATTAACCGGATTGGTGGCCGGGTGTGATGAGCAGATACTTCACGACCTGTCAGAGCAAGATGCAAACAAGGTGCTCAGCAGGCTTAGTGCAGGAAGCGTAGGTGCTACAAAGATTCTCCAGTCAGATGGTAGATGGGCGATATCGGTATCGCGCGATGAGATCGTTCCAGCTTTGGCCTATCTTGACACCAATCGAGTTCTATCGCCGCGTAGCGCAGCGATAAGCACATCAAGCAAGAGCGGATTTGTTCAGAGTCGCGAAGAGCAATGGTTTCGTTATGAACGCGCGGTAGCGGTCTCTATTGAGGATAGCCTCGCTGCGATGCTGGGAGTTTTAGAGGCGCGAGTGCATTTAAACTTACCAGAAACTGATCCGCTCTTTGGTACGCGAAAGGAGCATACCGGATCAGGTTCAGTATTGCTGGTGGTTGATGCGCGATACGGCGCTAAAGATGAGGAGATCTCATCGTTGGTCAGTGGTGCTGCTGGGATACCGGCTTCTAAGGTGATGGTCTTAAAGAGCCAGGCGCAGCTGGTTAATGCGCCCACTAACGTCAGAGATGCGCTAGAGGGGGGCAATCCAGTAGTGAGGGGGCCTAGCACCGACCAAAAAGTGGTGTCGCTCAGGCCGCACCAGGTAGGCATAGCATCAGCAGCGGTGTTTGCCTGCGCTGGAATCGGTATCTTTGTTCTAAGATCTCGTCGCAGGAAAGTCACGTTTTCTTTGCCTAACGAAATGGAGTCGGAAGACTAGTTAAAAACTGCGTGACAAGAGACCTACAGAGTTAATCCTCGCAGTAGCAGAGTTCATAGAATTATACCGGATGTGATGTAATTATGAGTTTAGGTCGAGCTGGCAGATTATCTACCAAGAAATCGAGCGCTAAAAGGTCGACTACTCAGGCTCCTAGTATAACATCTCCTAAGGATTGGAGCGCTAGAGATTGGGATGCTGCGCGTATCCTTGAATTAGGCATAGGTCAAGGCGCCAGCAGGGAAGTGTCTGACACTCAGAAGCTTATCCAATCCGCAGTCAATGAGATGCACTGGATATCAATAGTTTGTTATCTAGAGCGATTAAGCCACATAGATCTGCGTCTATTACCGGATTTAGAGCTCCGTGTAGGCACCGAGCTTGAACAATTACGCGGATATGAACCACTTGCAGGATATGCTGCTGCACTTGTACGACTCTGCTCAGGAGATCAGATCGGACTAACGCAGGGAACTGCCACCATTAATGGCAATCCGCATCGGAGAGGCTCATGTTAATAATTGAAAACAGAGAGCAACTACGGATCGATGGAGAGCTATTGCCGCTGGTTGAGCAGGTCGTTTCTGTAGTAGCTCGTGATAGCAAAATCCGATCAATTGAGAGAGCACCGAACAGTCTGCGACACAGCCCAGGCTGGATCGTATTTTCTGATTCAGAGATTCGGGGAGTGGCGCTGAATTTAGAGGGTGCTGTTCCTAGCAGAACCAACTTGCGACTTCGACTGAACTGCATTGGTCATGCGCAGCGGGTGGTAGCAGGATTTGGTGGGCGTAATAAGTTCCCTCTCTGGCTTACCGACCGAGAAGAGTGTCCGAGTGATTGGGCTCTGTACCGAGTAAGCTTGTGTGGTGGGACAATTCTTTGCGCGGCATCATCATCTCAACCCGTCATTATGGCACAGGCGGTAACCAGAGGGCGTCAATTGCCTGACGTAGCTCTTTCTTTTGTAGGGGAGGTCCTTTGGGATGGTTTAATAAGTGTCGGAGAGACGCGCTTAGTACAGCCTTTAAAGGTTGAGTGCCATCAGCAGCGATTTTCGGGTTTTATAACAGTACTGGAGGGAAGAGTTATGAGTGTTCAAAGTGAAGAGGCGTTACGTTCTGGAGCCAGTGAAGTTCAAGCTAAGGGTGAATTATCTGGAGCTCTGGTTCGGCTAGATATTGGAGATGTTGAATTGTCGCTACACGAGTTAGCGGCACTACGTTCCGGAACGGCGATAAATCTCAAAGCTGAGCTGCCGCTAAGCTGCTTTATGAGAGTGGGGGCGACAACTCTTGCCCTGGGTGAATTGAGCCTAGACGGTCACGGCCTCGTGCTACGGATCACCGAGGTTATTGGTTAGTTTTTTCGTAACTACTCACCTGATTTAAAGATCGCCGTTGCAATTTCGTCGCTAAATGAGGTGATTTTGGCGGGTCTTTTTTCTTGCCACCCC
>JBBALZ010000037.1:0-20861 GCA_040402735.1 Bdellovibrionota bacterium | reverse complement strand
TACGTGCACGAGCACGTGCAGGTGCACGTTTTTGGCAGACTGCTAAAGTGTTACCCAAATCTACCGTGTACAAGAGTTGGGGTACAAGAGTTGGGATGTACAAGAGTTGGGATACAAGAGTTGGGGGTACAAGAGTCGGGGGGGCCTAGAATTGCAGTGTGGAACAGGTCGGCCTGTATGGTACACTAATCTAGTTATGGCCACAGCTACTATCATTACTATATTTATCCTTGGATACGCTGCGATAACCCTTGAACATTCGATCAAGATCAACAAGGCGGCGTCAGCTCTCGTCACTGGCGTTTTGTGCTGGACCGTGTACGTGCTCAGTAGCGTTGATACCCAACTCGCAACCCAGGCCCTCGCTGAACATATGGGCGATCTGTCGGGAATACTCTTCTTTTTGCTCGGTGCAATGGTAATCGTTGAGCTAATCGATGCACACGATGGTTTTCATATCATTACATCACGGATAACCACATCCAGTAAGCGCAAACTACTCTGTGTCATCTCAACGATGGCTTTCTTTCTCTCCGCATTGCTTGATAACTTAACCACAACCATAGTTGTTGTTACACTGATTAGAAAGCTGATAGCTGAAAGAGATGATCGATTGCTTTTTACAGGTGTTACGGTAATCGCAGCAAATGCTGGCGGTGTTTGGTCGCCGATGGGAGATGTTACAACAACCATGTTGTGGATAGGTGGCCAGATATCGGTGTGGCCAACGATAACGTCACTCCTTATTCCGAGTATGGTCTGCTCTGTTGTTCCGGTGATCGCGGTGTCACTTAGATTGCAAGGTGTCGTTCCGCGCCCAGTTGGCAGATCTCCAGAAATCCTCTCTTCATCCGACTTTGAGCGCAAGGCCGTGTTCTGGCTCGGTCTTGCAGTATTACTCTTTGTGCCGGCATTTAAAACTATTACCCACTTGCCTCCATTTATGGGAATGTTATTTGGTCTAGGAGTAGTGTGGGTATTAACTGAGTTGATTCACAGTGAAAAGGATGAAGCAGAGAAGGGTGTGCTCTCTGTCAATCATGCCATACGCAAGATCGATACACCAAGCATCCTCTTTTTTTTGGGGATACTCCTCTCTATATCAGCTCTACAGACGGCTGGCATATTGCAGTTTTTAGCGAGCTGGTTGCAGTCGCACGTGGGGGATGTGGTTGTATTGGGTTTGATTATTGGATTGGTATCCGCAGTGCTAGATAATGTGCCGCTTGTTGCCGCAGTGCAGGGTATGTACTCACTTAGTGCGTATCCGATGGATGATTTTTTCTGGCAATTTATTGTTTATACCTCGGGAACAGGTGGAAGTGCATTAATCGTTGGGTCGGCCGCTGGAGTGGCGGCGATGGGTTTAGAGAAGATTGAGTTCTTCTGGTATTTACGGAAGATCTCATTTCTTGCAGTTATGGGATATCTCTCTGGGGCGGCGGTCTTTGTAATTCAGAAATCGTAACTACTCACCAAAAAAAGGCGCCCCCGACTTTGGGGGTGGTAAGAAAAAGGTAACTACTCAGCACTTTGTGCCGAGTATAGAGCCCAAGTGGTCTAGGAAAAGTCGGCAAAACCTCGCTTGCGCGATGTTTTGCCCCGCTTCCCTATGGCTTTTTGATTATTACGCCACAGAGCATTGATAATCTTCAAGCGATCTCTGAAACTCGGACCAGATATCAACTGGCGCTATCTCCGACTCGAGCTCAATTCCGTCAACAGAGAGATACAGGCGATCGTCGATAAACGAGATGTTCCAGCATGGGCTAGATGATTCTAGTGCGATTAGTCTGGTCAAGAAATCTGGGTCGATCCGATAAAATAGCACCTTTTCGACCCAGTTGGTTTTACTACCGCGAAGGTGATGGCAGAAAAGAGATATGTCTTGAGGTTCGTACGAGTAAATGCGGTGTTCAGCAACAGTGTGTTGCTTGAGCGATAGCTCTAGTTTGCGCTTTTCCGGAGCGCCAACGTGAGCCCAGAGAAGAAGGGTGCCGATCTCATCGCTGCAGGCTATCGTTGCTTCTTTGGAATCTGCGGCGCTTTGCGTAAACGCTATGCCAGAGCGATAAGTATGGGTGTAGGCTATGATTCGGGCATAAAAGTGTTCGTGAGATTCAAGCTCATGGCGCGGTACTTTTATACGGAAGCTAGTATAGACGTTGCGGTCTGAATGGTTTAGCTCGATACTAAAGGTATAAAAGGCCGCAACAAATGTCATGCAACCTTGCATAGCTCATCACAGCTAGAGATGCAATCGCGGGCGCGCATAACCCGCACACCCGCGTTGCCTCAAAAGCTATACGATATGTATCGGATCATCAGAGGTGCTGACTGACTCAGGCGCATTGCATACAGCGGCGTAGTGCGACTTGAGCTGTTCCCTCATCAGTAACCTCGACCGGTGCAGTCGGCTCTTTACGGCAGGCACCGAGAGCTGTAGTACATGACTGACAGCTTCGTTTGACAGGCCATCGATATCGCGCAAAACAAAGATTGCTCGATAGTCATCAGGTAGCTGTTGTACGGCTGATTGAATCGCATCGCGCAGCTCGTGGCGCGAGCTCATCGTGTCGATATCAAACATCTCAGTGCGATTGCCTACCCAACTCTGCTGAGTGGTAGGTTCAATATCTTCTATTGAGACCGAGCGACGACGATTGCGAGCACGAATCTTCATAAAACTTGAGTTCATCGTGACGCGGTACAACCAGCTTGAGAACTGCGCTTTGTGTTCGAAGCTCTTAAGCTTTGTAAAGACAGTGATAAACACATCTTGAAGGATCTCCTCTGAATCCTCCTGACTACGAGTGATCCTCATGGCTAAGTTGAGGACTTTTGATCCATATCTTTCAAGTAGCTCTTCAAAGCAGCTCTCTTCTCTATCAATTACTCCCTTAACAAGCTCTGCGTCTGTTTTTCGTGCCGCCATGGTTCCCCTCCACAAAACGATACGTGATGAGGATCACATTGACATAATGGGTACGGGCAGTTGTCACAGTTTTGTAAAAAGATCGGTACACGAGTTCGTTTCTTTAAGTAGTCTCAAAAGGTCCACCTGGCGGCTCTTATGACTAATTAAATCAGCTAGTTATGACGGTGTGTGGAGTAGTAAAGCGCCAGCTTGGCTTTTAGGTGACATGACAGAAGCGCCGAGTAGTGGCAAAATCACTACTCATAAATCCAGAGTACGCGAGGTAAGGAGTAAGATGCTATGTCTAGAAAGGTTTTGTGTTCGAAATTTAAAAAAGAATTGCCCGGACTAGAGAAGCCGCCATTTGCTGGCGATATCGGAAATATGATCTATGAGCGCGTCTCTGCTGAAGCGTGGGGCTTGTGGGCTAAGGATATGCAGATAAAAGTCCTAAATGAATATCGGCTTAATATGGCCGATCCGCGTGATTACAAAGTGCTCGTTGATCAGATGATGCGCTTTCTTGGATTAGAAGATGGAAAAGTTGCCGAAGTAGAGAACGCTGAGCGTGGTCGTAACCAGTCATGAAGCTCGCTATCGTTGGTGTCGGAAACTTAGGAGGCGCACTAGCTCAAGTGTTGCTAGGGGCCGGTTTCTGTCGTGATGATATGACCTTAGTGGCTCGGAGTGGCAGGTCGGCCGAGCGGTGTGAACGACTTGGGTTGCCGTGCTCTAGTTTTGAATCTTTGCGTGGGCACGATATCGTTGTTATGACAGTAAAACCGCAAGATATGACGGCCGTGTGCGCTCAGATAAAGCCACGACTCGCTGAAAATGCAGTTGTTTTATCGATGATGGCAGGCGTGCAATGCTCCGTACTAAGCGAACATACTAGCCATAAGGCAGTGGCGCGTGCGATGCCTAATCTAGGCGCGGTAGTTGGAGAAAGTGCAACAGCTTACTATATTTCTGCCGAATGCGCTCCTACACACAAGTCACATGTGGAGTTGGTGGTAAAGGCGCTAGGTTCCGCGTATCGCGTTGAGCAAGAGGGGTTGCTTGATGTAGCAACCGCAGTTGCGGGTTCAGGGCCGGCTTATCTCTGCTGGCTAGGAGAGCAGATGGAGCACGTGGCGATTGCGCAAGGATTTTCAAGTGCTGATGCCCATGCGCTGGTTTTGCAGACCTTAAAGGGTGCTGTCGCCTACCTTGAGCATGGTGGTGAAAGATTTTCAGAACTGCGCGAACGAGTAACATCACCTAACGGAACAACCGCAGCAGCTCTTACACTTCTTAGTGAGTCACGCTCCGCAGAGCACCTGCGAGCGGCGTTTTGTGCGGCTCTTGAGCGTTCACGAGAGCTTGGATTGCAACACTAACGCTGGCTTTGCAAAGGGTGCCGCTTCACGTGCGCCACATACTGTTTGGCTTTGCAGGTCTTAGCGCTTAATCCTAAATTCGGCAGTTGCGGGTCTGAAAATGGCGTATCTACTCGAAATTACTAGGCACTTGCGATGCCCTATTTCATGCTCAAGTAATTTTTCTATATCTCCGAAGATACAACTAGGCGGCAGGAGTGATAGCAGTAGTGCTCTAATTTTATTTATAAAGATAAAAAGCGCTTCTATGTACGGAAAAAATGCACACAACACCTATCAAGCTGTTCAGATTACGACTACAGATCGTGGTCGTTTGCTACTTATGATGTATGAAGGTGGTATCAAATTCCTCAAGCAAGCCTGCATTGGATTAGAGGAGAAGGATATCGCGAAGTTTTGCCGTTTTCTCGGTAAAGGCCAGGCTATAATCGCCGAGCTGGTAAACACGCTTGACTATGAAAAGGGTGGAACGATCGCCTACGATTTGGAGAGATTATACGATTTTATGTTGTTTTACCTAAGCGAAGCTAATCTTTATCGAGATGGTGAGCGCGTCCTAAAGGTTATAGATCTGTTAAACACGATCTACTCAGCGTTTAAGGAGATCATAGAGGGTGGTAAGCACCTTGAGCCGGTATCGCCGGAAGAGCAGGCCGCACGGATGGGCGATGTTCTTAAGCGAGTTCAGATCAGTATGTAGTCAAAACCGCCCCTTAGTAGGTGCTAAAGTTATTGCGGCAGAATTTGCTGAGTAGGTACGAATTGCGAAGCCCTAATTGATAAACTGATGATCTTTTGTGCAGCTTTATCATCCCAAGCAGCATCTTTACTCGTGTGTCCGTGATCTAGCCTCTTAGAGGTTATTGGTCACAAGTGGCTCGTCTCTAAGAAATTAACGGGACTTTTTTCATGAAATCTCTTACAGAATTGGCTGTAACTATGCGCGACGACTGGGATCGCCGCGTTCAGCACGACTATCGCTTTTGGATTGCAAACGAGATATCACCCCAGTCACTGCTTTGGGAAGAGGGTGCCCGAGATTTCGCGCAGATGGTAGCAGGGTTGCCTTTTGGCCCCGATATGACCGCAGTAGAAATAGGCTGTGGTGTAGGGCGTATGTTGCCGGCTGCCGCGGCTAAATTCGGTTCGGTGCTCGGCCTAGACGTGTCTCCGCGAGCGATAGCCAAGGGCCATGAGTTGCAGCGTGCCGCAGCTATCAATCAGGGCACGATCTCTTTAGCCGTATCAGCCGGTACAGATTTAGGCGTAGTCGCCGCTAGCTCTATCGATTTTGTATGGAGCTTTGCGGCGCTACCTCATATGCCTACAAGGGTTTTTGCCTCATATCTTTGTGATATCCGTCGAGTGCTGCGTGAGAGGGGATGTGCACGACTCCAAGTATTTATTGGGCTACAGGATAATCCAGCCGAGAGTGATACGTTGCGGGTGCGCGCGTACACAGAGCGATCGCTTAAGGAGGCAGTGGAGAAAGCTGGCTTGCGGCTCACGGGCATCGCTCAGGTGGCGATGCCGCTACAGGAATTACTCGAGGAATTGTACCTACAGCCTGTGGTAATAACGCTTGAGGCGGGAGATGGCTCTAGTGGCAGTTTTGAGGATGTCGCCGCAGCGCTACTTCCTGACGGGCCAGAAGTGGATAGTGCAGGTACTTCGTGCAGCGATTTCGAGGCCTGGCTTGCGTTAAATTACGCTGATCGCCTCTATCAGGGTGGTGATTTCGACCGTGCCCGCTCCACGCTGGAGTACGTAACTCAGTATTGCAAGACTACAGAGCTGGATGTGCGGGATGTCCTTGAGCGTCTTACCCAGGTCAGTGCGACTAGGCAGATGGTTGCCGATATTGAGGCTTGTGCTGGGGATGGTGAGATATATCGAGCAAATGTTGAGGTTCTTAAGCGTCGTTTTCCGGAGGTTTGGGAGCAGGTTAAGATCGGAAGTCTGCCAGGAGAGCCGCCGATAGAGATTAAGGCAAGCATTGATGGCCCAGTGCTCTGGTCTGGCTCTACCTGTCTTGACCATCCCGAGAAGCCTGTAAGTGCCGGGCATGCATGGGCTAGACGTACGCTCAATGATGCACGTATCGCTCAAAGCTCACAACTTGTCGTGGTTGGTTTTGGATGCGGATACCATCTAGAGAGCCTCTTTGAGTCTAGATCGCAACCTATTGCCTGCATTGAGACTAACATTTCATCACTTCGCAGAGCTCTTGAAGTCCGTGACCTGCGCGCCATCTTAGAAAAACTCTCATTTTTGGCAGTTTCACATTCAAATTCTCTGGAATGTTCACTTGAAGGACTTAAACCAGATTCTGAAGTCATCGTGCGCCCACAGTCTTTAGTGATCTCTGGCGAGCTCGTACACGCGGTGACCAAGGTGTTCAATAAACAGCGCGGACGAACATCTCTCCATCCAAGAATCGCTGTTCTAGGGCCGCTTCAGGGGGGCACGCTGCCGATAATGCACTATACGACGTCGGCCTTACACCGTCTCGGACAGCGGGTTAGAGCCATCGATGTGAGTAGCTTTAGTTCCGGATGCGACGCAATTAGTAAGTTAATGCACGATGATATCCGGCGTAATATCTGTCAGCAGACATATGTCGAAATGATCTCATCGATATTGCTTGAGACGTTTACTGAGAAGCCGATTGATATCTTAATCTGCATGGCTCAGGCACCGATATCGGCTCGAGCGTTGACAGAGTTACGACGTAAGGGGGTTATTACAGTTCTGTGGTTTGTCGAAGATTACCTCCGGTTTACCTATTGGAAGGAGTTCGCAAAGTGCTACGACTACGTATTTACGATACAGAAAGGTGATTGCATTGAGGCGATTCGACGTGCGGGTGCCACGCATGTCCACTACCTACCAACAGGGTGCGACCCGGAAGTGCATGCGCCTACAATCCTAACACCAGAGGAGCGTGCGCGTTGGGGATCGCCGGTTTCATTTGTAGGAGCGGGTTATCACAATCGGCGGCAGACTTTTGCCAGATTCGCCAATTTGCCGTTTAAGATATGGGGCACAGAGTGGCCGGCTATGAAACCATTCGACCGGTTGGTGCAAGAATCTGGAAGGCGGCTGGCTCCGGATGAGTACATTAAGATATTTAACAGTAGTGATATAAATCTAAATCTTCATTCCAGTAGTGAGCGTGATGGCGTTGATCCGACCGGGGATTTCGTTAATCCGCGCACATTCGAGTTAGCTGCGTGTGGCGCTTTTCAGCTCGTAGATGAGCGGGCCTTGTTGGCTGAGTGTTTCGAACCGGGCAGAGAGATCGCTACATTTTCCTCTGTGTCCGATCTAAAGGATAAGATCGCATACTATCTTGAGCATCCAGAAGAGCGGCAGGATATAGCTCGACGTGGGCGTGAGAGAGCTCTGCGAGAGCACACCTATGAAAAGCGACTCGATGAGATGTTGACCACTATATATGCCAGCTCATACCAGAAACTAAGGCAGCGCGAGCAGGAAAGCCCGTGGGCAGAGATGATTCAGCGGGCGAGCTTCGAACCTGAGCTAAAGGAGCGTTGTGAGCGAGCAAACGCTAGGGGTGAGGAGCCGATACTTGATGGTTTAATCGCTGATATCACTATGGGTGAGGGGCAGCTCACTGATACTGAACAAAAGTTACTCTTCTTGTTTCATGTTAGAAAGCAAATTATCAGGATGGAACACGAAGGTGCAGGGGTAAGGAACTAAGCGATGAAGAAGCGACATCCTAATAAAAATAAAGTTCTCTTGGTAAATATCACCCGGCTTGGCGATATGCTTCAGGCAACTCCTACTATTGCTGGAATCAAGCAAGAGAATCCAGATTGTCACACCACGGTGCTAGTAGAGAAGCAATTTTCCGATATATGCCATATATTACCGCATATCGATGAGGTGGTTAGTCTAGATTTAAGCTTTACCTGCAGGTCTCTTGCGGCCGAGCAAGTAGGTATAATTGAGGCGTACCAATATATCTCTGAGTTTGTTGATAAGCTGCGCGCTGACAACTTTGATTACTGTCTTAACATGTCCTCATCAGCTTACACGGCGCTGCTGTTACGCCTGCTAAAAGTGCCACGTACTGGAGGCTGGACAGCAGATGAGGAAGGATACAGACTTATTGAATCTGAGTGGGCACGCCTCTTTGCAACCTCGGTTCATTATCAGAATCGTCAATACAACTCACTTAATCTGGTTGATATGTTTCGCTGCTCGGCGGATGTAGAGCAGCACCCTGAAAAACTCTTGGTAAACATTGAGTCTAGCGCAAAGCGACATGCTGAGGATCTCATTCGAAGCGCAGGCTTTACCAATACAGGTCCAATCATTGCAGTGCAAGCTGGCGCGAGCCAGGCCAAACGCCAGTGGTCGCCGACTCTCTTTGTTGAGATGGTAAAGATTCTAGATAGGGAGTATAACGCGCGGGTAATCCTTACAGGATCTCCAAAAGAGATCTCGATAGTTCAACCGATTCTTAATGGTTGCCAATCTAATAATGTGTTTTCAGCGGTCGGAAAGACCTCAATCCCGCAGCTTGCCGCACTTCTAAAGGAGTGTCAGGTGCTTGTAACTGGGGATACGGGGCCGATGCATATTTCAGTAGCTGCTGGGACTCCGGTGGTGGCGATGTTTCTGGCATCAGCCTACGGCTTTGAAACCGGCCCGTACAGCGCCGGGAATATCGTTCTACAGCCGGTAATAGGATGTGGTCCGTGCAATCCTAACAAGTCTTGTAGTCGTCCAGACTGCCACGAAACTATATCGCCGCGTTTGATGGCAGATCTAGCCATGGCGCGAACAGCCGGTGAGGTAACAGAGCTCTCGCGCGAGCAAGCAGATCCGCGCCATGTTATGGTTTATCGCACTACCTTTGATCGTCATGGATTTTGTGACATGCAGCCGATTAATGCCCCAGAGGGAGATGAGTTCTCTAGATATAGAAACGCCTACCGGAAATTGTGGCTAAGCGATCTTGGAGGCTTTGAAGTAGAGCGCACACCGCAGAGGCATAGTAAGAGTTCAAAGTTAAATATCGTTGATCCAGGCATAGAAGGTCTCCAGGAGATTGCTAATTGCGCGTATACAGGTCAGCAGCTTATGAGGCGTCTTAGAGAGCTTATCTTGGATGTGCGGGCTCCTGGAGCAGCTCTACAGAGAATTAACGGAGATATCGCTAGTTTAGACCGCTCCATTGAGGAACTGGGTTTTAATTATGGGCCGATAGGCTCACTAGCCAAGATGTTTCTATTCGCCAAAGAGAATTTATCTGGATCTGATCCGCTCTCTTTGGCATCTCAAATGGATAGCATATATGGCGACCTCGGTAGGCGCTGCGAGAGGTTTAGTGATTTCTACCAAGAGAGTTAGGTAGAAGCGAGAGTCAGAAGTTGTGATGGGATAGTGGTAGTAGGCCATGAATGTGGCGATAACTAAATGGGGAAGGACACTTTGCGAGGATCATTATGGTGCGAGTTTCTATAAACGGTAGGTATGTTGATATCTGTCTTACGAACGTTCCCCAGTTTACCGACCTGCTTGAGCTAATTAAGGCTCAGATCGACCCAGACCACATGATAACGGCGATAACGATCGATGGGCGTGACCTTACGGATGAAGAGTGGAGTAGCGCAGTCGCACAGCTTGCAGGAGATACCCTTGAGATAGTCACAGGACATCCAGACAACTATGTGAGCGAGAAGCTGCAGGATGCTTCTTGTGTTGTGCGCTCATGTTTCTTTGAGTTTCGTGATGCGCGTAAAGGATTTCAGGATGGTGACACTATAGCGGGTAATAAGCGTCTAAAAATAGCAGTCGAAACCTTAAAGGCTTTTTTTGATTGGTACGGAACTCTTACACAACTGGTATCAGAGACCAAGCGTGGAAAGCTTGATATATCACCCCAAGTAACTGAGATTTCCGAGACATGTAAGAAGATTTGCCAACAACAGCTCTACCAGTCGTGGTGGGCGCTCGGAGAGAGTCTTGAGAAAGAGCTTGAACCAAAACTTGATAAGCTCGAAGATGCCTGCCGCAGAGCGGCGCGCGATATCCAGGCCACTGCAGCGTAATCAAGTCGCTTTAGATTACAAGTAAACTTTAGCAAAAAGCACGAAGTCTTTAGACATTCACAGCGGCCTAAGGGAAGCTCCCTAAGTCCCTGGAAAATAAGCGCTTTAGTATCTCTGGAAATCCTGCGCTATTTTTCTGGAACCAATCCTAATCACCTGCATCATAATCTCTACCCCAACTGTATAGGTAAGCCCCAAGAAGAGGCATATCGAGTTCGGGAATCGCTTGCGCGAGTGAGGCGAGCGATGTGAAAAGAGAGGAACATCAGAGTGACAACAGAGAGTCGAACACAAAGTGCGCAACGGTATCGAGTCCTCATGCAGACTCGACCTAATGTGTTTACGCACAGGGGTGGTGATACTATCGTGCTTGAGCGCCTAAGCGATGGCCTCTCTAGTCGTGGTCACGAAGTAACGATCGATCTAAGAGGGAATGCTGATCTTGCAGCTTTTAATCTGGTGCACCTCTTTAATTTTGCAACAACCGATCTCACTAATCAATACGCCAATCGCGCTGTATTAGCTGGTGTGCCCTACGTTGTTACAACTCTCTACGAAGATATTCCACAGTTTCACAGGCAATCGCACTTTGTAGCTGGCAGCTTAATCGATTATGTCAAGGGTGGTCAGAGGCCAGGCTCGTACACCGTTACACACCAACACTTAAGCGCGATAGAGCCAGCACAGCGCTTTCCGGCCGATGATATCGCCAGAAACGCGGCGGCACTTATGCCAAATGGCGCTGGTGAGGCCGCTGTTCTTGAGAGAGATTTTCCGGATCTTCAACGTGTAATGACGGTGCCGGTAGGCAGCGAGATAGGCGCGCTGTGTGGCCCAGAGCTCTTTGAGCAAGTATATGGAGAGCGTGATTTTGTTCTCTGTGTGGGTCGTCTGGAATCACGCAAGAATCAACTGATGCTCCTTAAGGCACTTGAGGATTCACCGTTAACTGTAGTGCTTGCAGCCGGAGGATTCTCGTATCAGCCTGATTATGAAGCTGCAATCCGGTCATTTAAGCGTCGTGGAAAGACCATTATTTTAGGACTGGTCGATCCTCAGATGTTATCATCGGCCTATGCTGCGTGCCGGGTGCACGTGCTTCCGAGTTGGTATGAGTTGCCAGGGCTAGTCTCGCTTGAGGCGGCAGCTCGCAATAAAAATATCGTTGTTACGAGAACCGGGACTACAGCAGACTATGTAGGCGATAGGGCTTTTTATTGCCTTCCATGGGACAGTGATTCAGTACTATCAGCGGTGATGGCGGCATATTACAGCCCGGTGCGTGAAGGTGTAGTCGATATGGCCCAGTCGTATTCGTGGGCTAGAGCAGTGGAGAAAACAGAAGAGGTATACAGCGCAGTTGTGGTTCAGAGTGAACCGGAAGCCGTGTCTAAAATCGTCACAGTCCAGCATAGTCAGGAAACTGTGATGAATGGAGAGTACAGTATGAAGAAAGAAACGCCTAACTTTGCAGATATAGTAGAGCGTGGTGAAAGCGCAGCGAAAAGTGCCGACTTTGAGACAGCCGATACCTATCTTGCTGAGGCCGAGAGGCTAGATCCGCAATCAACTCGAGTTCTCAAAGCTCGTGGCGCGGTGCTTCTGGCTCAGATGAAGCCCGCCCAAGCGATGAGCTTCTTTGATCGGGCGCTTGAGGTGGAGCCCAATGAGCCAAAGCTGTTGGCAGGGCGTGGCATGTGCGACCTCCTGCAGAACCGTCCTGATAAGGCGGTCTTCTTCTTCGAGCGCGCTCTAGAGATTGAGCCCGATTACCTAGTCGCCCTTTATCAGCTTTTGGAGTGTGCTTACGGTTTGGGAGAGTATGGCAAAGCTCTTGGGGCACTAACCAGATATCTACAGGTGAAGCCCAGAGATGTCGAGATTCGATTCTGTCTCGCGGGCTGTCTGTTTAAAAATGGTAAGCTTGAGGCAGCTCAATGGGAGCTTGATGTTATCAGCCAAACCCACCCGGATCATCAGGGTGCTAGCGAACTTAGGCAGATAATCCGTAACGGTGGACGGATCGATACACCGCCAAGTGTCTCGGTCACACCTCCAGCTTCGCAGATTGTTTCGGGAGCTTCCGGGGCTGGGTTGCGGGAATCACTCTCAGAGCTTTCAGAGCGCGTGCGCTCGTGGAAGGTTGAATCGCAGAGTGATGCTACAACGCGAGAGATTGCACCTGAGGTCACACTAGAGCTTAAGACAGACCGGGTCTTGAGTGCTGAGGATGTAGCTCAAGCTATCGGGCGGGTAGAGGATCTAAAGCGCTCTGGTGAGTTTTCAGCGGCGATTGAGGAATTAACCAAGCTGCTCAGCAGTGCGGAATTAAATCAACCCTACCGTGAGATAGCGGACTGTCTTGAGGCTGAGTTTTCAGTTTTGGGGGGCGATCTAGGAGCCGCAGGTAGGAAGTATGATGAGATACTAGCGTCTAACCCCAACTGTGCACGCGCCCTGTGCGGAAAAGGCGCGCTCGCGGCAGAAGCAAGGCAGTGGAAGATGGCCGAACAGTACTTTACGCAGGCGATCTCCATAGATTCTGAGTGCGATGTGGCCTATGCCGGTATGGGTCTGTGCGCGATGACTGAGGATAACATCGACAAGGCTTTTGGTTTCTTCCAGGTGGCGACGGAGAAGAATCCTGAAAATCATCGGGCGTTACTAGGGCTGCTTCAGACCGGATACCCGCTAAAGCGCTACACAGAGATGGAGAGGATGTTGACCGCATATCTCGACCTACATCCGGCAAGTCTCGATATGCTCTATTCGTTTGCGGGGTTGTTATTCGCGCAAGGCAAGGTAAATGAAGCACGGCTTGAGATTGAAAAGATCCTGATATTTGAGCCACGGCATGAGAATGCTCTTGAATTAAGGGGCATGCTCGATAAAGCAAAGTCAGACTCTGCTGTGCAGCATTAGAAGAGCGTCACCATTCATCAAATGTCTCCGTAGTAACGTTGGCTCCTAGTGAGCGGGGAGGGTGCTACAGTGTTGCAAATCCAGCAGGTTCCGCGCATGTTTGGCCCCATTAAAGAGGAGAAAATCTCGAAGCCCTGGTGACTTTTCAAAAATCACTCGCGCAGGCTTTAAGTCGTCATTAGCCCAAGCTCTCGTAGATGTCGTGCGATAAGCGGCAGCACAGATATGGAAAATGGTCGTTTGGTGCGCATGCCATCGTTAACCTCGGTCATAATATCTCGTACCGCTTGATGTTGTTTGTGCTTAGCAAGCGTTAGGCTAATCTCTTTACTCGATGCAACCGAGCGCGACAGTAGCTTGCCTGTAATCCGTGAAAGTTCGCGTCGAATCTCCCGAAATGAAACCTCTGCAAGTTCCTGCTCCCATTTATTACCAGCTTGGAGCGCCTGCTCAAATTTAAATAGTTGCTGTAGCTCCATACTGTCTAGAACCTGAGTTAGTGTTGAGGCGACATCCTGAACGTTCTGTTGATACTCGCGTGCACACCAGAGTGTTTCTAGAACAACGTGAACCCTGCGCAGAAGCCCGATTATAATCGCATCGCCCTCGTGCAAACCATTTGCTTGGTACTCTGCTACGCGCTTATCAAAGCGAGTCAGTTCCTCCGCGCTAAACAACACCCTTGCGTGAGGTATCAGTGTTGCAAAGCCATCGCCGTATAGCTTAACTAACTCTTCAATAGAGCTGTTGGGATAGCTCTGAATCAGCCATGAGCTAGCTCGTCTTAGCGCAGTTGAGAGATCAAGCCAGGTTTCGATAAACGCTTGACAGCTTTGAACCGTATCAACTCTACGCAGGCGAGAGCGCAGTTCGCTGGCACCTAGAATAAGGTTAGCTGCTAGGAACGATTTCATCGCTTGAGCTACAGAGGCTCCAGTCGAGCTTACTATCGTTGGAAAAAACGATATCCCGGTTGCTAGTGTGGCCTCATGCACTATCTCATTGGCGATAATCTCTCGACGCAGTGAGTGGCCTAGGATTGCTGGGTGAAAATTCTTTTGAACTTGCTGGGGGAAATACGCCAGTAGGTATTGTTCAAGGTTCGAGTCGTTAAGAAGATCCGAAGAGCGCAAGCCATCCTTAAGCCACATCTTTACAGCGGCGCTGCAGATGGCTAGCTCAGGCCGGTACAGGCCTCGCTGTGATGAGGCGCGCAGATCTAGTTCCTGCTCATCTGGTAGATTGTCGCGGGTACGATCAAGGAATCCGCGCGAGTGCATCTCGCGTATAAGGCCACGATAGTGCTCGATAGAGTGAATTGAGTCGCTCTCCGCGACCGTTAAAAGTAAGCCCTGATCCCTATTGTGCTGGAGTACCGATTCAACCACAGCAGGAGCTATCTCTTTTAGTAGTGCGTTGCGTTCGGTCTCAGCGAGAGTCCCTGATGCAAGCAGCGGAGAGAAGAGAAGCTTTAAATTAACCTCGTGATCAGAGAGGTCAACTCCACCTGAATTATCGATTGCGTCAGTATTTAGTCGAATTCCTTGCTGAGCACATTGAATACGAGCGCGTTGGGTAAAGCCAACATTCCCGCCTTCCCCAATAATACGACACCGTAGCTCATCGGCATTTACACGTACAGCATCGTTAGCACCGTCATTTACATCGCTGTGAGATTCAGAGCGTGCTTTAACGTAGGTGCCTATGCCACCGTTCCAGAGCAGGGTAACTGGAGCTTTAAGGATAAGTGAGATCAGGGTCTCTCCATCAACTGTCGTCGGCACGTCATCGCCGATGTTGAAAGCTTGGCGCATCTCTGTTGTAATCGTTATCTCCTTAGAGAAGCGCTCAAAGACACCCCCGCCTTCTGAGATGATTTCAGGGTTAAAGTCAGACCATTGAGAACGGGGTATAGAGAATAACCTCAGACGCTCCTGGAACGCCTGTTCTTGCTTCGGGGTTGGATCGACAAAGATATGCTTATGATTAAATGCCCCAACAAGCAGCATATTTGAGGTGAGGATCATCGCGTTGCCGAACACATCACCTGACATATCGCCGATTCCAACGGTGGTGAAGGGCTCATCTGTGCTGATTCCACTATCTCGTGCATGACGCTTAACGCACTCCATCCCGCCTTGAGCTGTGATTCCGTATTTTTTGTGATCGTAACCTTGCGATCCTCCCGAAGCGAAAGCATCGCCTAGCCAGAATGAGTAAGAGTTTGTAGCGATTGAATTAGCGATGTCGCTGAAAGTGGCCGTACCCTTGTCGGCAGCTACTACAAAGTACGGATCAAAGTCATCGTAAACGACGCAGTTTGGCGGCGACACAGGTTGACTTGTTACGATATTGTCAGCAATTGAAAGAAGAGCCGTTATATATTCACGGTAGGCGCCCTCAACCGTGTGCCCCAAGTTCTCTCCATTTGTAGGGGCGTTTTTGACGATAAATCCACCTTTAGCGCCGCTGGGCACAATAATGACGTTCTTGACCCGTTGGGTCTTTACTAATCCTAAAACCTCCGAGCGGTAGTCATCTAGGCGCTCGCTCCAGCGAATTCCTCCGCGCGCGACTTTTGAACTACGTAGATGTGTGCCCTCGATTCTCGAAGAGTAGACAAATATCTCATAGAGCGGTCGTGGATGCGGCAAGAAATCAACTCTTTCGGCGTGCACTTTAAGGGCGAGCGTGTCTGAGGGTTGATAGAAGTTAGTTCTAATGGTGTTTTTGGCTAGCACGAGGAGTGCCTTTAGGATCCGGTCGTGGGTTATATCGCCAACTTTTCTTAGGGCTATCTGGTACTCGTGCTCGATCTGCTGACAGCGCTCTTTACGCTCAGTTAGCGAGAGCTGTAAAGCTGGATTAAAGGCGGTTTCAAAATAGGTAACGAACATGGCCGCAACCTCAGGAGCATAGGCTAGCGCCTTCCACATCGTCCTCTTTGTGGCGATCTTGTAGGTTTGCCAGAGAAACGCGCAGTAGCAGCGTAGTAAAGAGATCTGATCGATCGAGAGCCCTTTTGTGCGTAACAGCAAGTTAAGCGGGTCGCTCATAGCTGTTCCGCGTAATATTCGAACCAGTCCAGGGGCAACTAATGAATTAAAGCTGGCGATATCTAGAGGCTTTTCATCAAAGGGGCGCACAGCGCACTTAAGTATGTGAACTTGATCAAGTGAGCGACCGAGGACGTAAGAGTTGGCATCAAGAACTTCAAGTCCGATGTTCTCCAAGACAGGCACTGCGGTACTAAGAGAGATTGAAGAGTTGAGCGATATAAAGCTTAGCTGTGCTGGTTTCGATGCGTCCAGATCTCTAAAGATGGAGGCGGCCAGCGGCTGTGCGCCGTTAACTGAGGACGCCAGCTGGTAGTCGTGCGCGGCTTCTGCGACTGAGATGCTAGCCTGGTAGCTCTCGGGAAATACAATTCGAGGCGCTTGGGGTGCGCCGTAATCAGCAGCTAGTTTCTCATCGAGCAGCTCTTGCCAGCTTAGAGTCGCACGCTGTAGGGCTTTGGCTAAATCGACAAGATCTGGTAACGGCCGCGTAACGTTTGCAAGGGGCGTGCTTATATAGAGTCGTAGTTGGCGTTTCTTACTTGAGTCTAGGTGTAAATCACTAGAGCCTGAGCGAGCGCCAAAGCACGACTCAATCAGTAATCGCGTATCATCGCTCATGCCCGCACTGTATCGCTCAGGAGGGACTACAACTGTTGTCAGCGCCCAGCGCTGTAGAGTGTCGATGCAGGTAACGCTGCGTGAATCCTCGCGTGAAAAGACTCCTAGCGCGAGCTGTGCTATCGTCTGCAGATCGCGGATTGGCATTCGCAGTGCCTCGTCGGTGGGCATGTTATCAATTACTTCTATTACGTACTTGTAGTCGTGAGAGTTGGGAGGAGTACGCTCTGTGGCTAGAAGTTGGTGCAGCTTTGTTCGCAAAATCGGAATATCAAACGCTTCGTAGGCCCAAGCCTTTGAGGTAAGGTAGCCAACAAGCGAGATCCACTCGCTCGATTGCGAGCTCGGTTTTACAAGCACGTTGAGTAGGGGAACGTTACGATGGATAGGGGATCGGATAGGCAGCTTTGAGATTGAAAAGAATAAATTGGCAGACCCCAAGCGTTTTAGATCAACAGCGAGCTCGGCACTAAGCGCGCTGCGACACGCACCAGCAGTGCTCCAGACGCCACATCCACGATTTATCTCTTGTGCTCCATTCCACGACGAGACGCCGATAAAAAAGAAGCTACCATCGGTGAGCCAATCTAGAAATGCTCGTACCTCTTGTTGAGATAGCGTCCCCCACTCTGTTGCGAACGAGCCTTCTAAGGAGCTAGCGGCGTTGCTGGTATTGGCTAACATCTGTTCGTGATCGTCAACGATGGTTACTAGTGTCTGGAGGGTCTCCCGTAGCTTTGGCACTAGCTCCGCTATCTCTAGTTGCTTGCTCTGAATAACTTCAACGTACGAGAGGGCGATATTTGCCCCGTTGATAGAGAGGATCGGATGTTGAAAGCAGTTTAGGGTCACACCTGCTTCATAGAAGCGTTCGGCGAGAGAGCTGATAATAAACGGGTGATCGCTTAGTGCGATAAATATTCCGGTCGCATCATCCATCTCTTCCATGCCGACGGCGATCCGGTCTTTGCTTGAGAGCTGCTGCTCAAGAGCTCTTAAGCAACCCAGAGCGATCTGTTGTACCTGCTCTTGGGTTTTCTTTCGAACTACTTCGGGAGGCGAGCGATAAAAGAGCCGATCGAGAAACGCTGATACTCTATCAGTTTGGGTCGTAGTTCCAGGCAGGGTAATAGCCGCTAGAAGGCTATCGAGCTCTGGGGGTAGGGTTGTTGCTATCGCTTTACTGAATCCGAGGGGAAATAAGGCAAGTGACATCTTTTAAGTTTCTATGAAGAGGTTAACCTCATAAGCTTACCCGTTTTATGACCGAGGAGCACGCAGATATAAGGATTTCACGAATAGTTTTAGTATAACTACATCAGCATAATCGCCCCCTTATGGCCCTAAACGACGTTTTAGGCGTGATTTGTTGAGCAAAGGCTTAATATGCCGACCGTATCTCTAAGCGGTGAGCCGCCGCGGACAGGAGAGGTTGTGCTATGAGGAGTAGTTCGAAAAAGGGGAGCAGTTCGCCATCTGGAGGGTGTTCCTCCAAGAACGCTGCGTTCCCACCCGCCTTTAACAGACTCTCGGCAGGATCGATAATTATCGGAGGTCCGGAGCCCCCCGGCTGCGGCCCTCCTGCTGATTGTGGCCCCCCTGATTGTGAATCGCCTAGTTGGGGCAGCATCCCGCGCAGCTACGTGGAATCGGTTAATTGCATGGATCGCTGGCAATTCCACTCGCTGCAGTCGCTTGAGGGGGTCGTCTCGGCGATTAGGGAGTGCGCAGAGGCGGTTGACAAGGTGCGCCAGGTGTTTGAAGAGGTAAGTCGTGAGAATGCAACGGCAGCTCTGGCTCAAGCCAGACAGTTGGATTCATTCTCCGAGACCTTGAGCAATTGGTGCTGGAGCAGGGACAGCTCGAAGCGTTCAAACAGTCGCCAAGGTTGGCGTAACGGGGGCGCTCAGACTAGTCGGCTCTTAGGGTAGGGTAGGCCGCTTAAAGAGCAGGGAAGCTCTTTAAGCGCTGGCCTAGCTGTTTTTAAAGAAATTGGGCAAAACCCGTAACTATTCACCACTGGATAAAGTATAAACCTAAATTCGGCAGTTGCGGGTCTGAAAATGGCGCATCTACTCAAAATCACTTTGGCTTTTGAATTTTCGGTGCTCACCCTGACGGTGCCAGGGTTGCGCCTCCGAAAAATTCAAAATCCTTCGTGCTTTTGAGCATCTGCACCATTTTCATCCTCCTTAACTGCCGAATTTAGGATAATCGGGGCTTCGGCAAGCTGCTAAAGTGTGACAACAAATAGACCCGGCTGAATAGTAACCGTTTTGGGGTAAGTTTCTTAGGACCTCTATTTTGTCCTGTGGTGAATAGTTTCTAAGTACGAAGGGTTTATGTTACCCCTTTTTTGTTTGGTCTTGTCCGGGGTAATGTATACAGGTCATAGGATATAGAGGCACAGATGGATTCAATAAAGGCGTGTACGAGTTGTGGTGTTGCTATCGCTGAGCAGATGAGGTTTTGTCCCGGCTGTGGCCGGCGCTTGTATAAGCGCTCAAAGGGATCTGTTATCTGGGGGCTTGGTAGTGCGTTGGCACTATTTACTGTGGCCCTCGGACTCCAGATGGTTGCTCGTGAAGGTCGGGTAAAGCCAGTGGCGCATCCAAAAGGGAGCGCTCCAGAGAGCGCTCCGGCTTTAGCTGTTAATGAACCTCCGCAACTAGCAGCGATGCGTCGTGAGGTCGAAGGGGCCCCGGAGGATCTGGCAAAACTTAGGGTGTTTGCGGGGATGTTAAGCGACCTATTACGAAGCAATCCCGAGGCATCTCAGCAGCTTGTTTTTGAGGCGCTTGATGTGTTTAGTCGGATCTTACAACTAGAACCAAACGATCCTGGCGCGCTGGTGATGATGGCTGATCTATCGTTTGACCAGAAGGCTTTTACAAAAGCACTTGATTTTTATGAGCGCTACCTCTCTAAAGAGCCTGAGGATCTCGGTGCCCGTTCAAGGTATGCAAGTACGCTCACATTTCTGGGGCGTTACGATGAGGCAGTTGCAGAGCTTGGTAAGGTGCTTAACCGTGAACCACAGAACTTTCCAGCGCTAGCGTACTTGGCGATCACCTATGCGCAGAAAGGGGAGATCTTAAAAGCTAAGGCGATCGGCACCGATGCTCTCAGCGTGGCACCATCAGAAGATGCGCGTGCTAGGTTTTCAAGCTTTGTCTCATCGCTCGAACCAGGCGTGACAGGAAATCAACCGCAGCAACCGGCAAGCGCACAGCCAGCGGCGAGTGCTCAGCCAGGGGTTGCGGCCAAGGATGATTCGCCCAGCGTTGCGAGTTTTATCAAGGTTGTTGCATCTAATCCGGTTGCGGGGCCAAAGTTTGCCGGGTATACGCAGCCTGACCACCGTACGCTACAACTAAGGTTTAATAATTTCCCGATGGCGCAGATGCCACCATTTGCCAAGCAGAAGTTCTTTAGCGGATTAAAGGAAGCGCTTGTGCAGAGCAACTTATCGCAGGTCGAGCAGCTAGAGTTTGTCGATGCTGCAACGGGGGAGGTGATGGAGCGGCTGAGAGTAAGGCGGGGATAGCTCTTGAAGTTTCGGTAACTGCTGAATCTAGGGTAATAGCTACTCACACAAAAAATGCACCCCGACTTTGGGTGAGGTGGCAAGAAAAAAAGATCCGCCAAAATCAGCTCACTTAGCGATGAAATTGCGGCGACGATCTTAAAGTCCCGTGAACAGTTACAACTTTAAATAGTTCCATCTTTATCAACTTATTCAGCAGATTCAAATAGATAGCACTAGAGAAGTGGCGCCTTGAGCTAGAGCAGTTTAGGGAGCCATTGTGTGCTATTATGTAAAAATGTAACTACTCAGCAAATTCTGCCGCAATAACGTTAGCCCCTATTAAGGGGCGGC
>JBBALZ010000036.1:18144-20899 GCA_040402735.1 Bdellovibrionota bacterium | reverse complement strand
GTAGGTTCCGCGCATTTTTGGCCCTATTTTAGAGAAGAGAATTGCGATGCCCTGGCGCTAATCCCCGGTACGAACCCCTGGTACGATCCCCTGGTGCGACCCCTGGTGCGACCCCTGGTGCGACCCCTGGTGCGACCCCTGGTGCGAACCCCCGCGGTACGAACCCTTGGTACGACCCCTGGTGCAAAGCGATTAGCTTCTCCTACTTCGTCGCACCAGCCACAACCTGCTCGGTCATACTGCAACGACCGACGAAGGTAGCACCCGGTTCGATCATAATAACTGGGGTTGTTACATCTCCGCGCACCTCAGCAGAGCTTAAAATAGAGAGCGACTTAAGCGCCGCGGTGTCCCCACTGAGTCGGCCCTCGATAACGACCTCAGAGGCCGTAACCCGTCCGGTAACGCTGCCCCCTTGAGCGATAACGACTTTAGAGTCCGAGCTAACCTCCCCTTCTACCGCGCCAGCGATAACGATATCGCCCTTGGATTTGAGGTCCCCGCGTAGTGACGCCTCAATCCCAACAACGGTTGCGCCAGCTTTAGCCGCCTGAGACGCCGCGCCTGTGGCAGACGCAGCACTCCCAGCCGCGCCTAGAGTAAACTTGGTTACTGTTGAGAGCGAGTCCGCTGTGTTATCTGCTATCGCCATAAGTACCCTCCGGTTGCCTATACCTTTTCTATCTTACACGACTACTCTCGACTTGCAGCAAGAAATTGCACCAATCTGTCGAGCTCATCATCCGAAAAGAAGTGTAGCTCAATCGAGCCACCTTTGCGCTTTCTATGAATTGATACCTTAGTTCCAAGCGCATTACGAAGTCGCTCTTCAAGCTCAGGATATGCAACGACGCGATCTCCTCGGCGCACTACACCTGCCGCTTCCCTCTTTGGCGCTTCAAGAACAACATCTCGCGCAACGATCGATTCTATTGCACGAACAGATAGACTCTCGGAGATTATCTTGTTGGCTAAATTAATCTGCGCGTTTGGCTCACGCACCGTCAGGATCGCCTTAGCATGACCAACAGATATGCGACCATCGCGCACCATCTCCTGAATCTGTTGCGGCAACTTTAATAAGCGCGTTGTATTGGCTACCGTAGCTCGGTCTTTGCCGACCCGCTCGGCTACCTCGTTTGCAGTTAACGAAAACTCATCGATTAACTTCTGGTAGCCCAATGCCTCCTCGATTGGATTCAATCCCTGTCGCTGTACGTTCTCGACAAGGCCTATTTCGAGGGTCTCCTTGTCGCCTAAATCCTTAATCATTACAGGCACTTGGGAAAGTCCGGCACGTATTGCCGCTCGAAACCGCCGCTCTCCTGCCACGATCTGATACGTAGCACTCTGCGAGCCAGCCAGCGGCCTTACTAGAATCGGCTGCAAGACTCCTAGGGTCTTTATAGAGTCTGCAAGCTCAGCTATCTCCTGATCCGAGAAGTCCTGCCTAGGCTGTTGGGGATTAGCTCTTAGCTGCGAAATAGACAGGAAATTCATCGTCTTAGAGGACGATTCCACATGTGTCGGCGCTTGTGGATAAGTACTCACACTATCTACATTGCTAGGCATTGCGGTAGTTGTTGTCTCGTTGACCGCTGGTATGGAGACTGCAACTGGCGCTGCTGCTGACACAAGAGCGCTCAGCCCCCTTCCTAACGCCGCTCTAGTTGGTTTCTTAGCCCCTGGTACACTCTGCGTCATATTCTCTCACCCTCTATCTCTCTCTTCTGTTAAGTGTTCCACGTGGAACAGATCGGTTATGCGGCTCGATCCGCCCCGCCTTCGCTACTATTGTTAAGCCCAAGCCTCTCGATTAACTCCCCAGTTAGAGCCAAGTACGCCTTAGCTCCTGCACTCTGGGGATCGTAGCGACAGATCGGAAGACCGTGACTAGGAGATTCTGACAACCTGATATTTCTCGGTATCTTGGCTCTAAACACCTTATCTCCAAAGTGCTTTTCGGTTTCATTAAGCACCTGCACAGAGAGGTTTGTCCGTGCATCGTACATCGTTAGAAATATCCCAAGGAGCTCAAGGCTTGGATTAAAGGTCTGCTGCACAAATGATATCGTGTTAAGGAGACCAGAGAGCCCCTCGAGCGAATAATACTCAGCCTGTAATGGCACAAGCACGTGCTGAGCGCTGCCCAAAGCGTTCAGGGTCAGAAGCCCGGATGAGGGAGGGCAGTCGATAAATATAACGTCGAAGCCCTCCTGAACATCCTTAAGAGCATTACGCAGGATAATCTCACGTCCTGGAGCCTTACCGATCTCAAGCTCAAGACTCACCAGGTCGTGCGAGCCCGGTATGACCCAGAGGTTTGGAATAGGCGAGGGGAGTACGAGGTCACGAAACGAGATCCGACCGAAGAACGCATCATAAAGGTCTGCTCCCTCTGGGAGCTTGTCCATCCCGATACCGCTAGTAGCCGAGGCCTGCGGATCGAAGTCGAGCAGGAGGACCTTAAAGCCCAGTAGTGCTAGCTGACTTGCGAGGCTAACAGCGCTCGTTGTCTTACCAACACCACCTTTTTGATTTGCAATAGCGACTATTTGCGACATGAATCAATAAAAAACTTACCGGAAGGGAGACATAACACGAGTTTGGATCGGAAACAAGCAAATAGGACCTGTTCCACGTGGAACACCAGCTAAGCGGAGCACTCCAAGTGTTCCACGTGGAACACCAATTATCGCGCCCGCGACCCATGCACGCCCCGCAACCTGGAGGGTTGGGCTCTGCCCAACCGCAA
>JBBALZ010000036.1:0-18044 GCA_040402735.1 Bdellovibrionota bacterium | reverse complement strand
GTTCCACGTGGAACACCAATTAACCGCGTCCCGCGACCTATGCACGCACGCCCCGCGACCCATGCACGCCCCGCAACCTGGAGGGTTGGGCTCTGCCCAACCGCAACCCTTGGCCTACCGAGAACATCCTCGCAATCCCAGCCACCACCAGACGGCGTTAAACCAAGTGTTCCACGTGGAACACCAATTAACCGCGTCCCGCGACCTATGCACGCACGCCCCGAGGCCCATACGCGCCCCGCAACCTGGGGGGTTGGGCTCTGCCCAACCGCAACCCTTGGCCTACCGAGAACGTTCTCGCAATCCCAAGCCACCACCAGATTCCGCTAAACCAAGTGTTCCACGTGGAACACCAATTTCAGCCCGGTACCAAGCCGAACAAATCAAACCCGCCGCATATTCAAACAGCGTTTTCTAAATCAACCAGTGTGGCCGCTGCTTCTTGTACCCCAGACTCGATATTCTCGTATATCTGTTCAAAAAAATCTCGCTCACTCATCTCTTGCGAACGTCCTGCCTTATAGGTTACCGGCGCTATTAACGTCCGCTCGACCTGACGCACAATAAAGCGCACCGACCTCCGCTTCCCAACGCTAAACTCAAGGCTCCCACTACTAACGCCTTCAAATCGATACACACCGGCCGGGATCGCCTCAACCCGCCTAAGCAGCTTATAGTACCGCCCCCGCTTTAATTCGACTAACCTAGATCTTCTAATCTGCATAAAGTGAACTCCTCGCTAGTTTTCACTACACGATCAGATAATCGGTCTTTTGTTACAGAAGTTGCTTAAAGACCAACTGTGTCGCTCGGTCTTGGAAGCAAAAAGTGGAGCTTACTTCTCCAGTGCTTCGCGCCGTCTACGCGCCCAATCCTCTTTGTTGATCTGCGTAGCGCGACCTAGCGCTAGTGCATCAGCTGGAACATCCTTGGTTACTACCGATCCTGCGGCAACAAGAGCACCATCACCTAGCTTTACCGGAGCAACCAGGCACGAATTACTACCAACAAACACTCGGCGGCCGATCTTTGTCTCTGATTTTTTGTAGCCGTCGTAGTTACAGGTGATAGTTCCAGCTCCAATATTGGATTCCTCGCCAACGCTACAATCACCCAGATATGACAGATGCGAAGCCTTCGCTCCATCAGCCATATGCGCGTTCTTTACCTCAACGAAGTTACCGATACGCACATGCTTGCCGAGAACCGTGCCGGGGCGCACATGCGCAAACGGCCCTACCGTAGCCTCTGCGCCGATCGTTGCCCCCTCGATACGACATCCGAATCGGATCTGGGCTCGGTCGTGAGCTAGCGTATCGACTAGCATTGAGGATCCTTCAATAACAACACCTGCGCCGATAGTTGTCTTTCCTCTTAGCTGCACAGCGGGGCCAATTTTGGCGCCAGGAGCTATTGTAACGGCCGAATCGATCTCACATGAGCGCGGATCGACAAAGTGCACCCCTGCAGCCTGCAGCGCCGATATCTGTCGATCGGCGAGCACAGAATTCACAAAGTGCAGATCAGTTGCATTATTAACACCGGCAGCCTCTCGCGGATCGCCCAAGGGAAACGCCGTAACGCGCTGCCCCTCTTTAACGGCCTTCTCAACTATATCAGTAAGGTAGTATTCCTTTTGTGCGTTGTTGTTTTCAAGCGACTCTAGCGCCGGCTTTAAAAATGCCGAATCAACCAGGTACACCCCTGAGTTCACCTCCGAGATGAGCAACTCTTCAGGGTTACAATCCTTAGCCTCAGTAATTCGCAGAATTTGCCCCTGCGCATCGCGCACGATTCGGCCGTAGCCATTTGGCGGTGGTGCGTTAAACGAGAGCATAGTTAGCGTCGACTTTTTAAAAGCGTGGTAGCTTACAAAATGGCTGAGCGTTTCCTTGGTAAAGAGCGGGTGATCAGCGTACGAGAGAACAACACTACCGTTGCAACCTACAAGGTGGGGCAGGGCGCAGCGCACAGCGTGTCCCGTACCGAGCTGCTGCTCTTGATAGGCAAACTCTATCGAGTGGTCCTTAGCTGCTAGACTTTGGGATATCTGTTGCTCGACAAGCTCGCGCTTATGGCCGACGACGATAACGGTCTTCTCAGGCTTTAATACCGAAAGCCCTGAGAGTACGAGATCAAGGAGCGCACCTTGGCGAGTCTGCGCAATCGCTTTCGGGATATCGCCCCCGAGGCGCTTTCCGAGACCAGCAGCGAGGATGACACTGAATATCTTCTCCATAATAGCGCGAGTATGTCACAGCGATTAAAATCGCACCATGGTGTCACCATGGTGTCAACACGGCGTCACCATTCGGTCTTACCTAGCGAATTTAAGATTATCCGTATACCACCGCCACCAGACGCCACGGCCGCCCGGCGTGCGGATTAACTGCGCCGATCTCACGCCACCCCACCGGCAGTCGCCCGAGCGACTCCTCTTTTACTAAAACCACCTCCTCAGGTCGGGGGATAAAATCTCTAACGCTCGACACCAGGCGAAGCCCAGGTTTTAGCATCTCACGATAGATTCCCTCGACATTAAAACGACCATTTCGAGGACTGCTCCGCCCAGAGACTACATTCTCTATAATCGCAAACTGCGAGTAATTGCGCCGGAGGGACTGAACCAGATGATCAAACTCGATCCTCTCGTTACTTTTTAGTACCACATCAACGTGCCGAGTAACGGCGCGTACATACGCAGGCACTGTAGTAGTGGCGAGCAAAATCGCCACACACCAAACGACCAAAAGCTCTCGAGAGAAACGGTCTCTTGCTCCTAATCCGGACGAGCCGAAACCAAGAGAGGTGAGATATCGACTAGCCGATAGGACCTCCTCTTTCTTGAGCTCGCTTGCCCGACAAGAAACTAAAATCCGGAGTAATATTCTAGCCAGGTAGGTTAGAAATGCTGACGCCCCTCCGACCGCCAGCATACTCATAAACGGAAGAAATGGGTTTAGGTACCACGGCACCTTTGAGGCAGAGAAAGAGTATAGAGTAACCGGTAGCACTGTCCACACAAGCAAAAAGCGCAAGCCACGGTTCGATTTCACCGTTAACAGTGCGCCAAGCACCCCAAATACTAGCAAAACGCGAGGCACTGCCGAGCCGCGAACAAAGAGGCTCCAGAGGTAAAACCAGTGATCTCCCGTGTTGTGCCCCTCAAATCCAGAAAAGACACGTGTTAAAACCTCAACACCGATAAAGATATTTAATGCCTTAGGACCAGCAACACACAACAACGCTCCACAGTAGCCGATAAATGTCGCTACCGGCAGCAACACTATCCACAAAAGATATCTTTGGCATCGTATCCGTTTTAACAATCCAGCATCAGTCACCGGACTAGCGATCACCAGCGACACCACGGCACACAACGCCGGTACGAATCCAGCTACGCTCTTAGTAAGCACCGCCAAGCTACATAGGGCCCCAATACCTATAGCGCGTACGCGCTCGCGGTTCGACCCGCCACGAAACACCTCGCTCGTTGTCGCCAACCGTGCTTCTACCATGCGCCAAACTCCGGAGGCGACCAGTATGGTCAAAACCGTTAGAAGCCCATCAAGCACAGCTCTGCGGAATCCGTGGTGCGAAATAACTAGCTCTGGCATCCCTAGTAGCAGCGCGCCGGATAGCAGCGCAAGCCACACAGAACCTGAGATCCTACGCATCATCGCCACTGAGAGCAGCACACTTAAAACTCCCAACAACCCATCAAGGAGCCTAAACGAGAGGTTGCTCTCGCGGAGCAATATCGGCGCGATAGATCCAAGCCAGAGCTTTAACGGCGGCTTCTCAAACGTCGGCGCACCTCCGTGCTTAAGGGGAAAGATATCTCCGTTATGCAGGATAGATTGAGTTACTCGAACATATATAACCTCATCCGATCGTAGTGATATCGAGTGCGCGCCAAGATTCCAGAGAAAGAGCCATGCAGCGGCGAGCGTGAGAACAAGATAGGCAAGTCGAGATGCAGCAGAGAGGCTAGTCATAGTGTGCGCCTCAGAGTAACGCACTTTACCTGTTGCGGCGAGGGCAGTTGGAGGGCTCTAGGCTGTAGCGCGAGCTCCGTCCTCCATACCATGTCCCCTTAATGCAGTGGCCCCTTTTTTTCTATCCGCGGACCTTCTCCGGCAGTATACTTTAACTCGTATGTCTTCAAACCCAACGCTGCCAACACGTTCAACCATTTAACCACTATGCGTTTTATCTCGTTTATAGTCCTTACTATCACTACACTCGTTGCCACCACGATCTCAGCAGATGCTCAGCAACCCAAGCTAGGCACTAATCTAGCAGCGGTGAACGATTACTCTCCGCAGCTTCCCTTCATCGATATCTTTAAATCGTCTCGCGAATGGTTCACCCAGTGCCAAGTAGGAAGCGATCCGGGCTGCTCCTCCAATAATTCGTGGGATACTGGAGAGTCTGCGCTACTTGATCTCGATACCGCTGGCTGGGTCCGTTCTCTTCCTGACCGCTCCGGCGCTCCGGTGTTTACCAGCGCTGCAACGTACTGGGATCTCCCGGCGCAGTTTCCTGGTGGCACATACATAGTCCTATACTCCGGAGAGGGAGTTATCGACTACGGCCTGGGCGCTCGCTTTGAGGCAACACGGTCACGGCAGAATAGGGATGTGATCTCAGTCGATCCTGCGCGTGGCGGTATATTGCTACGGATAACAAACACCGATCCAAACAACACCGGTAACTACATTAGAAATATCCGCGTTCTCGCTGAGGCCGACGAAGCGCTGGGCTCATCAACAACTTTCGCGCAATCGTTTCTAGATCGCTTGCGCCCTTACCAAGCTCTAAGATTTATGGATTGGATGCAGACCAACAATTCAATCGTATCATCTTGGGGAGCGCGAGCTACCCCCACTGACGCTCGGTACTCATCGGCGCGGGGCGTGCCTGTTGAGATTATGACTGAGCTTGCAAACCTTACTGATAAAGCACCGTGGTTTACCCTTCCGCACCAGATCGATAACGGATCTGTTCGCTTATTTGCCGAAAATATAAAGATCTCGCTCAAATCAACCCTTCCCGTGTACGTTGAGTATTCAAACGAAGTCTGGAACGATCTCTTTTCGCAGGGGGCTTGGGTCCAAGCCCAAGGCGAAGCTGCTTGGCCAGGAGGCACGGCTAGTGGCTTCACCAAGCGAATTAACTTCTACGGACGTCGCGCAGCCGAGATCTGCGATATCTGGCGCGATGTGTTCTCCGACTCTCCGGGGCGCGTTAACTGTATCACCGCGTCACAGGCTGCAAATAGCTGGACTGCAAGCGAGGCGCTCACCTGTCCACTCTGGGACCAGGGACCTTGTGTAACTCACGGCATCTCAGCACTTGCGATCGCGCCGTATATCGGTGACTACATCGGAACAGATCCGCACTTAAGCCAGGTTGCCCAGTGGACTACTCGCGGTGACAAGGGGCTTGAGCCGCTGTTTAGCGAGCTGCAGTTCGGCTCTCAACTTTCGCAGGGGCCGCCAGGTGGCGCTCTCGCACAGAGCTTTGGCTGGATTACCGAAAACAGACTCGTAGCACAACAACACGGCGTTGCGCTAATCGCATACGAAGGTGGCCAACACCTAGTTGGTGTTGGTAATGCCTCCAACAACGGAGCAATTACTACTCTCTTTACCGCTGCTAACCGCGATTCGCAAATGGAGTCGCTCTACAACGACTACCTCAATGGCTGGAACGCTCGTGGTGGCGGGCTTCTAATGCACTTTACTGATATCGGTGCTTACTCTGTATTCGGATCGTGGGGGGCGCTTGAAGAGATCGGGCAACAATCATCACCTAAATACAACGCCTTGTGGAGGTACGGTCTCGGCACTGAGCCTCCGGCAAGCGACCGAAGAGGTAGCACACAAGTGCGCCTTACTATCCACCGTGTCGGCGCTGGTATAGTTACCAGTTCGCCCGCTGGAATTCGGTGCGGCTCAACGTGCTCTATGACGCCAACTCGCGGTGCGCGGGTTATCCTCACTGCAAAACCCGCGCGAAACACTCGCTTTAAGGGGTGGAGTAGGGGATGCAGACACTCTAGGCTGCGGTGTAGCATAGTGATGTCAGCTGCCAAGGTGGTGCGTGCTGGGTTTGTGAGGCGCTAGTGCAGGCCGGTAAAGCACCTTACCTGGTAATATGCAGCGCAAATACTGTTGGTGTGAGGCTACCATGAGAGGACAAGTTGCGCCGCAGAAGACAACAAACTCCTACGCGCCAATCGTCTAAAATTTCAACTTAAATTCGGCAGTTAAGGAGGATGAACATGGTGCAGATACTCTAAAGCACAAAGGATTTTGATATTTGAGGAAACGCAACTCTGGCACCGTCAGGGTGAGCGCCGAAAATTCAAGAGCCGAAAGTGATTTTTCAGTAGGTGCGCCATTTTCAGACCCGCCGGTCAACAGACCCGCAACCGCTGAATTTAGGATTATTAAGTTAATAAGCATTCAATCGGGCTTCGGCAAACTGCTAGAGTGCGCTCCATACTTAAACGAACTGATGCAGACGAGTGTGGTGCGCGAATCTAAGTCAATTACAAAATTTTATTTGGAGTAATCGGCGAAAAGCTAGTAGATTAGCTTTGATGAATCGCTCGGAGTAGCGAACTATCGCAATTCTTATCTAGAGGAGTCACATTTTGGCATCACCGGAGTTAAATGCGAGTGGCTACAGGCTAGAGAAAATAAGCCCGTCACTCTCGATGCCCTCTTGCTTTTCTGCGAAAATCTTGGGCAGTCCACACGCGAGTTCTAAACTCAACCTTGAAGCAGAACTTAAAGAGGGGACTATTATTGTTGGGCGTCTGAATACAAATGTAGAGGATCCTGAATATTGGATACGAGTACAAGTTGTAATGGGCAAACTTACAAACGACACCCTAAAAGCAATATTACTAAAGTCTTTGGATCTATTAAGCAGGTCTCACTTTTCAATTGCGTTAGAAGGCGGCAAGTACTTGATAAGAGACATGTCCAGCAGAAACGGCACGTATTTAAATCAAACCTTGCTAGAGCCCACCCTGGATTATGAATTGAAAGATGGTGATAAAATACACGCGGCCGAAATAACCTTTTGCTGGCGTGCGCCTAAGTCTACATAGGCTGATTTTAAGGATTCCCTACTGCCACATACTCATTCGCGGCCTACCAGTAAGTCTCTGGCCAAGCAACCAAATCCTTACTCCAATATCCTCACTGATTTCAACCTAGCCTACCCCCCAAAAAAACTCCGCCGCCCGTCGAGCCCCCCGTCACCCCTCTAGCACTAGTTTAGCAAACCTAAACACTACCTTTTTAGGCTCCTCAAACGAGTCAAACTTTACCGTCACCATCGCCGATGTCGATTGGCCGCTTATCGATACTACAGCTCCCGCTCCAAATGTTGGATGTATCACCCGTACCCCTGTGGTTAACTGCTCAATCGCTGCAGGCGTTTTGTTAAAGTATTCCTTGGGGGTCTCCGGCTGATTCTGCATCGCATCAGCAGGAGCTAGCATAGCTCGAATCTTATCAAGCGAGATCGCTTGACGCGGCTCTGGAGCTGGTGCGCGCCGTCCACTTCCGCTATATCCACCACCACCGTATCTCTCTCCAGAGTTACCACTCTTTGAGCGCCCCCACCGCGAGGTGCCTTCGTCGTGGCTATCACCACCTACGTGATCGCCATCTTCATCAAATGAAAACCGTGGATAACCCCCAATAAATGTGGCCCCTTGCGAACGTTCAGTTCCTACCGCCATCATCGATCTCGGATCGATATCCTTGGCAAATCGACTCACTATTCGAGCCCCTCCACCACCTGCACCTCCACCCGCTGTAAACATTCCACGGTAGTAAGCGCGCGTGAGGTAGAGCACCTGCATGGCGCGAGTAATTCCCACGTAACAGAGCCGGCGCTCCTCTTCAAGCCCTGGAGGATCTTCTAGCGAGCGGTAATGCGGTAAAAGCCCCTCTTCAAGCCCTGCTAAAAACACCACCGGAAACTCAAGCCCCTTAGCCAGATGCAGAGTCATTAACGACACCGTATCAGGCTTCTCAGACTGTTGCTCAGCCCCACTCTCGTTCGCCGCCATATCAGCCCCAGAGGTGAGCGAAATGCGGTCGAGGAAATCCTTAACGACCGTGGCAGACTCCTCAGCTGGCCGCTCCATCGTTCGTCCGAGCGACTCTAACTCTTGCAAGTTCTCTATCCGTGAGAGTGCGGTCGGGTCCTTCATCGCAGCAAGCTTTGGACCGTACTCACTCTTGAGTACGATTCGGCCGATTAGCTCTCCGAGGCGCACTGTTTTTAGATCATTAGTAAGATCCGCCATAAGCTCGACGAATCCACGCACCCCTTTATGATTAGCCGCTACTTCTATCGAGGCAGCTAAAAGGGGGGCGCCTCGTTGCTCTGCTTCATCAATGACGGTCTGGAGCGCCTGCGCGCCGATCCCGCGTGGTGGTGTGTTTACAATTCGCTGGAAGGCTTGATTGTCTGCTGGATTCACCAAAAGCCGCAGGTACGCCAAGATATCTTTAATCTCTTTTCGGTCGAAGAACTTTAGCCCACCAAAGATCTTGTACGGGATCTTAGCTCGTACGAGCGCTTCTTCAAGCGCTCGCGTCTGCGCATTGGTTCGATACAGCAGCGCCATAGCGCTGTAGGCTCTACCTTCACTGTGGAGCTTCTTTAATTCGGCGGCTATAAACTCAGCCTCCATATTCTCATCGTACCCGATAAACGTGCGGATATGCTCACCGGCATCGCCCGAAGTCCAGAGCTTCTTAGCCTTACGCGATCTATTTTTCTCTATAACGGCGTGCGCTGCGTTCAATATCGTTGCTGTCGAGCGGTAGTTCTGCTCAAGTTTAATCACCTTTGTGCCCGAGTAGTCCTTCTCGAACTCTAAGATATTGCTAATTGTTGCCCCTCTAAATGCATAGATCGACTGGTCGTCATCGCCAACTACAAAGAGGTTTCGCCGCGGCTCCGATAGCAGCCGTACAAACATGTACTGAACCTTGTTAGTGTCCTGAAACTCATCAACTAAGAGGTAGTGCAACGCGTGCCGATAGTAATCAAGCACCTCAGGAAACTCGCGTAGTACACGCACTGCGTTCACCAAGAGATCGCCGAAATCCATCGCATCTGCCTGGAGCAGATACTTCTGGTACCGGTCATACACCTGCGCCTGAAGATCGCTGTCGATACTTGAGGCTCTCTGCGCTGCCTCTGCTGGCAGGATATAGTTGTTTTTAAAACGATCGATCGCCCGAGAGAATGAATCGACCGGGTTGCGCTCTTCCTTTATCGAGAGGTCCTTCATGACCTGCTTTAAGACCCCTTTAGTGTCCTGGTCATCGTAGATAACAAACTGCTTGGTGTACCCAAGTCGCTGCGCGTTGTGTCGCAGGATTCTTAATCCCGCTGAGTGAAAGGTAGATATCCAGATCTGCTCGGCGCGTTGCTCAAGAAGAGAAAAGAGTCGGTGGCGCATCTCTCCAGCAGCTTTATTGGTAAAGGTTACCGCAAGGATACGACTCGGCCAGACATTGTGATTGAGAACTAAATTAGCAACCCGGTGCGTAAGCACACGGGTTTTACCACTACCCGCACCTGCAAGCACAAGTATCGGCCCATCAACGTGGAGCACCGCTTGTTGTTGCGGAGGATTTAAACCTTGGAGGATATCTGGCGGCACGCCTTTAGCGCCATCTGCACCACCAGAATCCTGCTGTGTATCAAAGAGATCGTTTTGTTCGCCAAACATCACATCACTATACCACTAAGATGTCGAAAGCTCTAACGACTCTCTATCTCTCACTAGGACATCGCAATTCTCCCGCTATCTCCGTAGTTATTATCGCCACCCCGCTTTGCTCCGCAAAGCCGCCCCTTAATAGGGGCTAACGTTATTGCGGCAGAATTTGCTGAGTAGTTACCACTCTTAAATACACCCCGATCATAGATCGCTCGTCTAGCGCCCACGCCGCACAACCTGCTGTCCCCGTAGCGAGATCTTTGCGACACAACACGAGGCGTCGATAACATTCGAACAACCAACCGTGTGAAACACCAGCCTAGCGATGTACGCCAGGGTCAGCGCCGCACAGATAAAGTCGATTCCTAAAAAGTTTACCCCTGAAAGGAGTATGCCGTTATCAATAATACCGCTATTGATTATTCCGCTTTCTATTATTTCGTTCTTCATACCTTACTTTAAACCTCCTTGACGACACGTTTCTTCTATTCTTTTTCTATATCGTACAAAGACAGTCTTCAAGTCTTTTTCTATATCTAATCGAAAAACTAACACAAAAAGTTGCGCGCTGCTTGTCTATTCAATCAGTTGCTGGCGCAAGATCTTGGCGAACGGGGTTTTGTAGGGGCGGAGAGGTGGCTTTTCAGGTCCCCAACAGTGCATTTTTACCTTAGAGCTATTTGCAATATTAAGCTTCGCGCGAAAATTGTGAGTTTGGGTGCGCAGGGAACGAGACAACCGTAAACGTATACTATTAGGTGCCGTTCCCTGCAACGCGGCAGACGACACAAGATCGCAATTCGTAGTCGAAGAATAATCCTAAATTCGGCAGTTGCGGGTCTGAAAATGGCGCATCTACTCAAAATCACTGTGGCTTTTGAATTTTCGGTGCTCACCCTGACGGTGCCAGGGTTGCGCTTCCGAAAAATTCAAAATCCTTCGTGCTTTTGAGCATCTGCACCATTTTCATCCTCCTTAACTGCCGAATTTAGGATAATTTTGCAAGTAGCTCCTTAATCCTGCTAGCCTCTCGGGTGTGTCGAGTAAGTACAATCGCAAAGATCACCTCTACCAGAAAGCTAAGGAAGCGGGCTACCGCTCGCGCGCTGCGTATAAGCTAAAAGAGATCCAAGCTGCCTATAAGATTATACAAAATGGCGCTTCTGTTCTCGATGTGGGAGCCTGGCCAGGGGGTTGGTGTCAGGTCGCGCTGGAGTACGTGGGACCTTCTGGGAGCGTTTGGGGGGTCGATCTACAGCCACTTGAGCCGATAGACGACCCGCGCTGCCACCTGCTGGCTGGCGACGCCCGCGACCTGCTTAGCCTGCTGCCAGAGATGCTACCAGACCGCACGCCGCGCTTTGATTGCGTTATCTCTGATATGTCGCCAAAACTCACCGGCATCAAGGAGGCTGACCAAGCCGGAATCGTCGCCTGCGCTGAGCTTGCGCTGTGGGTTGCGCAGGAATTTTTGAAGCCCGGCGGCAACTTCGTCGTCAAAGTCTTTAAGGGCAACGAAGTAGAGGGGTTTGTCAAATCGGCGCGCCCCATGTTTAATAAGATCGTTCGCTCCGAGCTCGACTCGACACGAAACACGTCTAACGAGTTTTACGTCATCGGCTTAGGCTACAAACCTAGTACGTAACCCTTCTAGCCCTAATGAACATACTCACCACCACCGAGAACTTTGGATCCTTTATTATTGATACTACCGAACGGTGGGGCCGCTCGTGGATCTTCCTGACGCGCACGATAGCAGCGGCCATTCGCCCACCTTATCGCCCATACCTATACCTACAGCAGATGTTACAGATAGGCGTTAACTCCTCACTGGTAATAGCCCTGATCGGCCTCTTCACCGGTGCAGTGCTCGCAGTGCAGGGCGAATACACACTGTCAAAGTTTGGCGCAAACGCTTACACCGGACCTGCTGTTGCACTTAGTCTAATTCGCGAACTTGGTCCGGTACTCACTGCGCTTATGGTAATTGGCCGTGCTGGATCAGCGGTGACTGCCGAGATCGGAATCATGCGGATCACTGAACAGATCGACGCTCTACGCTCTATGGCGGTAGATCCGATTAAGTACCTTATGGCCCCACGGCTTGCTGCTGGAATTGTCGCCATGCCGCTCCTCTGTGGCATGTTTAACGTAATCGGTATCTTTGGTGGCTACATCGTTGCTGTGGGTCTGCTCGGATTAAGCGCAGGAACGTTTATGTCGCAGATTGAATCTGCTGTGGGGCTCGTTGATGTCTATTCCGGCTTTATCAAAGCTACTGTATTTGGCCTTATCTTTGGCTGGGTCAGTTGCTACAAGGGATACACCTGTGGTTTCGGCGCGCAGGGTGTGAACAAGGCGACCACTCAATCGGTTGTTACGGCCTCGGTGGCGGTGCTGATCGTTGACTACTTCCTCACCAGCGTGCTTACACGTGTATTTATGAAGTAATAGAAAGCCCCACGATGATCTCTGTTCGCAACGTTCACAAACGCTTCGGCTCTCAAGCGGTTCTTAACGGAATCTCTATCGATATTGAGCCGGGGAAAACTACCGCTGTTGTTGGACCTAGCGGAGTAGGGAAGTCTGTGCTCTTAAAACTTATCATGGGAATCATGGCCCCAGAGCGCGGAGATATCTATATCGGTGGTGAAAACATCACCACTGCACGCAGCGAACGTGCGCGAAACAATATCCGTGAATCGCTTGGGGTGTTGTTTCAATCAGCAGCGCTCTTTGATTCGTTAACGATTTACGAAAATATAGCTTTTTCTCTCCGTGAGCGCTTACTCCTCCGTCCATCACGAGCACACAAACGCGTGCTTGAGATGGCGGAGGCTTTGAGCCTTGTGCCCTACCTTAAAAATTATCCAGAGCAGGTCTCAATCGGTATCCGCAAGCGTGTCGGTATGGCCCGAGCGCTGATAACGAGGCCAAAGGTACTGCTAGTCGATGAACCTAATACCGGACTCGATCCGCTCGATGGTCAAGAGGTGTACGATCTTATTAATGCGTGTAAAAATCAGTGGGGTTTTACCGGGCTCGTTATTAGTCACGAGCTACCCGAGGTCTTTCAGGTCTCGGACCGAGTTGCTATGATCCTTGGCGGAGAGATAATTATTGAAGGAACTCCCGCTGAGCTTATCGCCTCACCAAACCCTGCCGTACAACAGTTTCTAAATGGGAGAACCGATGGACCAATCAAAATTCAGTAAGACAGAACCTTCTACTCAGCTCACGGTGCCAAGACGCACATTCTCACTAGAGCTATTTGTCGGTCTATTTGCTACCGCCGGTGTCGCTGCCGCTGCGTACCTCGCTGTTGGTCTCGCAGGCCTAGAGTTAGGAGAGGGGAATAACTACACGATCTACGCTGAGTTCGATAATATCTCAGGTCTTAAGTACGGAGCCTCGGTAGAGATTGCGGGTGTTCCGATCGGGGTGGTCTCAGATATAGTGCTTAAGGATCCGGCAGCAAAGGTCGCACTCAAGCTTACCCGCGCCGTAAAAATTAAAGATGATGATATCGCCTCAATCAGAACCAAGGGTATAATCGGCGATCGCTACGTGAAGATCTCCCGTGGTGCCTCAGATGAGTACATCGCTGAGGGCCAAACGATGCTTGAGACTGAATCGGTAATCGATATCGAAGATGTAATCGGCAAGGTCGTGCACAGCCTTACCGGCGACAAAGAGGATGCCGACAAGAAAGACAGCGGTAAGGAGAGCGGGGACAAGGACGAGAAACACAAGGGATAAGCTAACAGCGATTCTAAGGAACTAATCGGGGATGCTCTATTTTGGTGAACATTTTTTAAGCGAGGTCGTATGATACAGAGAGCTACGTTGTTAATAAGCCTAATACTTGTTGCGTTATGCGCATCTGTGCCCTCTGCATACGCATCGCCGAAAGCAGAGATGAGCAAAACGATCGATGACATAATCACTATCGCCTCGGCTCACCCAGGAGACGAAGGCAAGGCCATCCGGCGACAGAAGCTACGCGAACTGATTAATCCTAAGTTTAACTTCGCAGAGATGTCTAAGCGTTCCCTCGGCGCAAACTGGAACGAACTATCACCAAGTGAGCAGGCGGAGTTTACTACTGTATTCTCAGAGCTCCTTGCTCGCACCTACCTCTCAAAGATCGAAACTGTAAAACCCGGCATGGTCAAGGTCGAAAGCGAGCAGGTAGAGAGCCCACGGGCGATCGTTAAAACAGTTGTTATCAGTAAGGGCGATACCTTTCCGATCGATTACAAGCTTATGAATTCCAACAACTCGTGGCAGGTGTACGATGTAGTTATTGAAAATATCGGCCTTGTCGCCAACTACCGCAACGAGTTCTCAGGGATCATACGCAAAGAGAAGTTCTCCGGACTGATAGAGCGTCTCAAAAAGAAGATAGAGTAGGGTAGTTACGAGCTTTTATGACCCTACAAGAGGTGCTTGATTCATATTCTGAAGGCCCGCAGACCGGCGTGTTCACAGATGGCGGATGCCAACCGAATCCTGGGCCAGGTGGCTGGGGCTACGTGTATGTGGTAGACGGCGAGATCGTTCGCCAAGAGCACGGACACGCGCCACAAACTACAAACAATCGTATGGAGCTCACAGCCCTGATCAGGGCATTCTCATCACTCCCTGATAGCGCCGAGGTAGAGATCCACTCCGACAGTGAGCTGTGCGTTAAAACGATCAATGAGTGGGCCCCAAACTGGGAGAAGCGTGGCTGGAAGCGCAGCTCTGGGCCGATAGCAAATCTAGAGCTTGTTCAGGAGCTTTACGCACTACACCTTAAGAAACCAAAGATTAGGCTCCGTTGGATAAAGGCTCACAATGGGTGGTTGTGGAATGAATATGCCGATGCGCTCTCAACAGCTTGGACGAGAAAAACCTTGTAACCAAGCCCCGGGTCTAGGACCTAGGGCATCGCAATTCCGCCGCCATCTACTTGGAAGAATTGGCATTCCTGATAGGTATACAGATGCGTGGCCAAGTGTCGTTAAATTCATTAAATACAGCACGTTCCGCGCATTTTTGGCCCCATTTAAAGAAGAGAGAATTGAGAAGCCCGATCGAGGACGCCTAAGAACAGCTATTATCGTCTCTTTCTCACTAGCGATATTGCTTTCTGGGTGTTGCCTTCACCGAGTATTGCTAAGCTTTGAATCCCTTGAACCTCAAGCAGCGCTAAAACGGCTTAAAGTCGCTCACCGCGGCAATATCGCTCATCCAGTACTCGCCGATAACTCACTCGCCGCACTACGAACCTCACTTAAAGCGGGTGTGGAATTTCTTGAGGTTGATGTGCGACAAGCCGATGACGGCACACTATTTCTCTTTCACGATGGTAGCTTCTCGCGTTCTAATTCGAATGCTGCATCAAACTTACACGGTATTCCGGTCGCCAAGATCGCAAGCTCTACCCGTAGCACCGTCACCCTTGATAGTGACCACAAAGAAACGATACCGACATTAGCCGATGCTCTAGAGTTACTTAAGCAGGGTTCAAACTCGCAAAATCTTAGCACACTACAACTTGACCTAAAGGGCGAGTCTGATGCTCTGGCTCTTGCGGTGCTAGAGCTGGCAGAGAGGAGGGGAGCGCTTAATAGGGTGCTTGTTCAGCTAAGAACCGCTGAGCGTGCGGAGTTTGTGCTAGCAAAGTATCCAAACGCGCGCATACTCATCCGCTGCACATCTGATAAACAGCTTGCTGCTGCTCTTAAGTATCGGATAGAAGCCGTAGAGCTTGAGCGGTGGATATCATCTGAGGCGATCCGCCAAGCGCATGCGCGTGGGGTACTCGTTGCGTTCAACGTTGCAACCTCATGCCTTGATCAACCTACTGACCATGAGTACCTCCGCTCGCGTGGGGTTGATATAATCATGACTGATGTTGCAAATTAAGTAACTACTCAGCTTTTGATCGATTGCAGGACGTTGCCTAAAGGGAAATGCTATAGCCGATGCGAAGATGGGGTGCTAACGAAATACTTGTAACTAGTGAGGCCGCAAACCCTACTTTTCGACCCTACTCTGGGCAATCTCGGCTGAAACATCATCACTGTAATCGACAGATCCTCAGACAGCTACCAGAGTTCAGCTACTTACAGAAAAGCGATTGATTTTCCTATTCCTCGAAGGCAAGAATAGACTAAAAACACCCCTTTCGGGCACTTTTCCAGATGGGACTAAAAAAAGAATTGTGAAGCCCTAGTTGCAGATCACAGCTTACCGCTTGTTCACCATAACTCTTCAAGGAGGCTGCGCAAGGCCAAGGCATCCAGGTCTCCCCCCATTTAATCGAAACTGGCGGATGTTCATATACGGATAAGGAATGTGGGAATCAGAATGTGCAAAGAGATCGCTGTCGGAAATGTGAATCATCTCCGCCAGCCGGTAGACGAGTTGTCTGCCCTCCGAACTCCTGACCAAGAAGCTGATGCAAGGGGAAATCTTACTCACGTCAGATTGTCCGTGAGAGCAGCACGAGATTTAGCGCTTCACTATGGCCAGTGCATCACTCAGTATAAGATAGAAGACTCCTTACCATGAGATCCAATAGACCCCCAAAACCCTCTCGAAGCATCTGAAGATAGAGTCACCGAAGCTCATCGTCATGCGTTATATCTTAATTCCTCGGATCCGATTGAGACATTACACCGAAAGTGTGAAGTATGCGGGAAAAAAGTATTATCGATTGCCGCAAGCGGCGACTTCTCGCAAGTGTTTCTTGACAGAGGAGCGGGGAGCATTGAGATGTGTGATATATCCATGCCGGGAGTCTTGTTTAATGATTTCAAATTATCCGCTCTAAGAAACCTAACCTTTCAACAGTATCAAAGAGCTTTCTTCCTACGCGACTCTGCTTCGGAAGAAGCACACTCTTGGCTAAATCTAATTCCAAAGCCATCGGATTTTCCTGCTCTAAAAGGGCAGGTTTCACGACAAACCCTCACCTTCTTCGACACATTATCCTCGCATCTCTCAGAACACGGAATCAAGAGAATTGATCCCATGCTTGCTCGATATCGGAAAAGCCGGTTTCAGTTTGATCATTTTCCCCAGGTGATAGGTGATATTGTAGGCACAGAAACGCAGTACAACGAATTACGACAGAAAGCCCTACGGACGCCTGTAGCTATCCATTTGCGCGATATCGCCTCATATTTAAAAACTGCGCGCGAATTTGATGTAGTGTATTTATCTAATGTTTGCTATCAGCCCGAGCTAAGCGCCAAACTAGCGGGCGATTTTGTTTCTGCAGGTGCGCAAATAGCCTACACTGCAATCAACCCCATGTGGTTGAATTTTGAGAAACAATTTGAGGCTCTGAGTAACCTACAGGCGCGATTGCGCGAGGATCGGTGTTTTATTGAGATTGCTGGCTTAAGGGCAGAGATCCTCGGTTGGGAGCCAAGGGTAGAATTCGGACTATTGTTAAAGTTCACGGATTTACCACCTCGCGGGGTACGAGGAGCAACACGAGCACAATGAAATGGACCCTCCATTTTATCGGCTTTGCAAACGAGTTGCAGGGAGCCAAAGTGATAGCGTTTAAACAATTCACTTGAAAGGAGGGTCGCATGGGGAGAAGTAACATATTAGGTATCGATTTGGCCAAGAACATTTTTCACGTTTGTGAGATGAACTGGCAGGGGTGCGTAGTCAGAAGAGAACGTCTGAGTAGGGAGCAGTTATTGAATTGGGTAACGATGCATTTTCAGGGAGTTATCGCGATGGAGGCGTGTGAGGGCTCGCACTACTGGGCGAGACTTTTTGAGAGCCGGGGGTATGATGTTCGGATAATCGCGGCACAGTTTGTAAAACCCTTTGTGAACGAGAGTGCCTACTACAGGCATCAGTGAGTTGTACTCTGCTGTTTCCACCGTCTCGGGCCGAAGATCGACATAGCAACGTCCCATTTGCTACCAGCTTCAGCCGTGTTGCTGAATATCCATCGGGGCCACATACCGGTTAAGCAACTTTCCCCTGCCCTTCTCCGAACACTCCCTGTGTATGCTACGCCGCTACACGTGGGAGAGTCAGAAGAAGAAGCTCCAACACTATAAACGACGCCAGCCAGAGACTTCTGTACTGTATCAGATCGTGTACCACGGGCACGAAGAGTTACAGCACGTCTGGGAGCCCCGATTCCAGCACCAGTATGGGTGCTTACGGGATGAGGTCACTAAAACCCTCACAGAGTACCTCAACTGTGGAATCCTCGCTCACGGCGCCGCTAGGGTATACTGTGATGGCTGCAAAC
>JBBALZ010000035.1:0-21033 GCA_040402735.1 Bdellovibrionota bacterium | reverse complement strand
GGTTCCGCGCATTTTTGGCCCCATTTAAGAGAAGAGAATTGCGATGCCCTACTAAATCCCGTTAAACTCGCTAAATTCGAGATCTTGGGCTAACCTCTATGCCGAAGCCCAGATATAAATAGCCTCTGGACTCCCGCTGCACACAGACGGCGCTGGCCTACTGCCACCTGCGCTTCGGGTAGTGGGAGGCCAGAGTCCGTACCTAGCGGCTCTCCGTTAACGGATAAGAGGAGGGGGGGTAATCCATACGAGTGAAATAATCGGTACGCGGTGATACGCCCCTGAAGTAAGGTTGTTCCTCCAGAGGCGCTAAAGTGATTGATGATCTGCTGTTTGATGTATTGGTACTGCTCCTTTTGTGGCCAAGAGGAGAATGAAGCCGGAAGATAGCGCGTGTATCGCGATGCTCCACCTGTGAAAACAAAAATCGAAATAGAGCTGGGTCTTCTTGTCTCGGGCACTGCCTGAAAAAATGGTCTAAATTCTGCTCGCTCTCGTGCCAGCTTGACGAGCTTCTCTAGCTCTTCCCTATTACTCAGAATTAAGAGAGTTTTGTTTGTAGCGGCCTGCACAACCTCTCGCCCAGGTGAGAACTTGCTCGATAGTAGCCTGGTGAGAAACACATCATTTGGATACCCTTCGCGTAACATGTCATCAAAGGCCCTGATCCCTTTATTTGGATTACCGTAGCCGATTGAGAGCACAAAGCTTTGCAGAGAGAGGCCAGAGCTCGCTAAGAGTCTTAGGAGGAGTTTGCCAAGTGGATATTCGGAGGTGCGATGTTTCATGATGCTCTAGTTTCCAGGGTACTCTTAACCGTAATCTGCGTCTAGGACGGATTGAGGTAGTGTATCATGGAATGGCACACGTTCTGCGCGTCAGCTAGTCTCAGTAATCTCGCTGGTACGCTCTCCGGAGATCCTCACAAATGAGCTTGCTTAGGTGTTCAAGGGGATGATTGGATGAGAGATTCTCAAGCGCTGAAATGGTCGCAAGAATAACGGGACCATACTTTCGGGCGAGAGGTGCACGGTTTTCTGGGGGCAGTTGCCCGAGTTTGAGCGCATTCTCACCGAAATCTGCCAGCTTAATTAAGAAAGCTTCTGGATCCTCTGCCAAAATCTCTAGGAAGTGCTCTTGGTAAAGAGACTGCTTAATAATTTGCGGCTCTCTCAAATCGCCCCTGGACTTTAAAAGAGAGACTTGCTCGTTGAAATTGGGGTTCGTGAGTCGTTCCACTACATCACGTACCCGGCCGCCGAAGTGCTGAGCGATGCACGACAGTGCCTCTCTTTTGTAGTCTATAGCTGGCTGGCCACCGAGCGCTTGAATGAGCTCAAAAGCGCGGTCTTCGACTGTGTCGTGAAGCAGCGCAGCGATTATGAGATTCACGTCTTTTATTCCAAATCGATTCGCAGCCGATAGTGCTACCTGCAGGGGATGGTCTATATAGGGAGTATTGCCAGGTCGTGTTTGCCCTGCATGGGTTATGCTTGCAACCTGTAGTGCAAAAGCTACCTGAGACCTCTGAGACTCGTTGAGATCAAGTGATGTAAGTAAAGCTGTTAAACTATCGGCGAGTGCCGCTGTTGAATCGGTTGGAGATCTGCTCATGCCTGAATTTTAGCGAGGCTGATATAGGAAAGACAAGAGTCGCTGGCTTTGTTGATGCTGACGAGGCTATAAACCTAAATTCGGCAGTTGCGGGTCTGAAAATGGCGCATCTACTCAAAATCACTGTGGCTTTTGAGCATCTGCACCATTTTCATCCTCCTTAACTGCCGAATTTAGCATTACGGACGTTCGTGTGGATTGGGAGATCTCACCTTTGGCGAAGATGGTGCAGGTCAAGGGGGCCGGCGAGCGGCGACCGACACGGTCGCTCTCCCAATGCGGTTGGATGTTTTGATGTTTGCGAACGGCAACGGTGGTGACTATATAACGTGCGCTTCGATCCAATCGGTGATCGCTGAGAGTGGCGCTCTCTCCTTTATCATGAGTATCTCGACAAAGTGAACTCCCGCCTTCGCCTCCACGCTGAGCTTCAATCCGTTCAGCTTTAGAAAGACTGCTGTCAGGGCGAACGCTACTCTTTTGTTTCCATCGACGAATGGATGATTCATCGCAAGGCTTTGCATGAGCGCTGCTGCTTGTTCTGTTATCGACCGGTAGTAACCAGATCGAGGTCTCGCTAGTGCGCTTTCGAGCAGTCCTTTGTCGAGCACTCCAGCTTTGCCACTAAAGCGTTGGATGAGAACTTCGTGAAGGTAGAGAGCCTCTTCAAGGGTCGGATAGATGGTCTCTTTCATCGGGCGAGCTCTTTCAGAAGCTCTTCGTTCTCACTGATGACCTCATCTACTGCTTTGCGAAATGCGGGGCGGACTTCGACTCTTCCCAGATACTCAGCGACCGCTTCGGAGACGATAGTGGAGATTGACCTGTCCGAAGTCTGCGCATATTGACGCAGGCGCGCGAGGACCTCTTTGTCCATCTTGGAGCTGAATTTTTCAGTGGTGCTCATCTCTTTAGGGTGTCATGACTTATCTTGACCTGTCAAGACCTTCGTGATCTTATGGCCATATGTTATTGATATTACTGTTGGAATACGGGTGCAATGTCGAGCTGCCTTGATATTTGAGAATCTCCTGTTAGGCCTTATCGGCATAGACGAGAGCTGTGAGGGGAAGGAACCATGCGGGGCGAGGTACGGAAAAAGTCATCCGCCATCGCCAACCAAATTAAATCAACCCGCGATCGGCGAAGAGCCTCTCTCTTAAGGAATGGAGAAATCAAAAAGGTAACTACTCACCGGATATTAAGATCGTCGCTGCAATTTCGTCGCTAAATGAGGTGATTTTGGCCGGTCTCTTTTCTTGCCACCCCCTAGTCTGAGGTGCCTTTTTTTTGGTAAGTAGTTCTTATCTCCTCCCCTGAATAGGGGCTAACCTTATTGCGGCAGAATTTGCTGAGTAGTTACTAAAAAAGAAGAGCCGTCAGAGAGCCACGATATGAAAAAACCACTAGAGCTAAGCCCCGCCGCTGAAGCTTCCTTCAACCGGACATTCCTGGAGGCGCGGACGCTCATTAACCAGTACGTAAGCGCCCGAGACGCCCTTACGAAACTTGGTATATTGCGCACCGGTCGCGTACTACAAGGGGATTACGCTGAATGGTTACTCGCAAACATGTATGGATTACAGCTCCCCAAAAATCCAGTTCAAGCGGGTTATGACGCTACCGACGCCACCGGAGCGAAGTATCAAATTAAATCAAGACTAGTCAAAGACACGCGGCGCCCCACATCGTTTGATCTGTCCGAGGTTGATAGCGATTTTGACATTCTACTCTGCGTTTTTTTTTCAGAGAGGCTCGAGCTTCTCGGCATACTCCAAATACCCCGCGAGACAGTGAAAGAGCTTGGTAGCCAAGTTAAAGAGAGATTTTGCTTCCGCTGGAACAGAGAAACCAGTGAGGACCCACGCGTGATGAGAATATTTTGGAAGTGTGGCGAGCCGAGTCTGAAGGCGTAGCCTCGCTATAGTGCGCATTCACCACGCCGTCTAGGTCGGTGACCCGCGGAGCCTCTCGGGTTGGCAAGAAGTTGCGGGGTCCATCAACTGCCCGACAAGTGTTTCTCCGCAAAACCACCAAACGGAGCAAGTCATGTTGAGCATCGACGGGTGCTTTTACCACCCCCCTCCCCGCCCAATGAACCTCACGGTTACCCACAAGTAGTAATGAGAGGAGAAGCAAACCAGTGAGCCTACTACCGCGAGAACCACTACGTATCGCACACCCTCAGTATAGCACGATCACGCGCTGCTTTCTGGGGGTATATCATCCAGTGATACGACCACCAATTGCCTGTTACACCTAGTCACCTCGACTATCGCCTAGTAGATGAAGCCTCTTCAAGGACAGCACCAAGCAGAGCTTGAGAAGTCGCCACTACAACTACTTCTTGGCGATGCTGCGGTAGTACCACCGAATCGCGGCGTATCAATTGAAACATCAAGACGAATGCACACTACAATATGCAAAGTGCTCTCGGAGCACGTGTACGATCAGAAGCTACTCGCACCAGAAGACAATCAACACCACGCGATTATCAACCCGAGTCCCAGCCTTGTAACTCGTCAAGCAGGGATCCTCTTTGTTCCCTGCGTACACCACGGCAATACCGTGCTGGCCATGGAAGAAGTGAAAGTAATATCAGAGCTCGTTGCCGAACTTAAGCGCTGTTCATTCCAGCGAGCTCCTGGAGATATAAAGCCCCTTGAGCTAGAGGACATCATGATATTAGCCCCTACAATCTTCGGGTAAACCTTCTAAACCCGCCATCATGAGATCTCACCCTCACTCAGGAGTTAGGAAGTTAAAGATCTCTTGTAGCCCGAGGTGACACGGAAGGATCTCCACATTATCGATTCGACGTGGTGTCGTACCACCATAGATCACTATTTGACGGTGTGGTTTGTTGATATATGAAGCGAAGCTTTTAAACCCCTCAAAATCATTCGAACCAACAGTATTTCCAGATTTGCATTCCACCGCGATCACCTCACCGTCTGGCCGCTCTATGATCAGGTCAACCTCTGCTCCGTGTTCGGTGCGATAGTTCGACAATCGAACTTCGCCTCCTAAAGCTTTCGCCGTGTGATATACCTGAGTGATTACGAGATGCTCAAAGAGCGCACCTCTCCGATCATCAGAGACTTTAAAATTGCCGAGAATTCCGTTAAGAACTCCGTTATCAAAAAAGAAGAAACGCGGATGTTGAATTAATCGACGGCGTTCAGACTTAGCAAAAGCCTCACATCGGAATGCAATCAGGGTATCCTCGAGTATTTCAAAGAAGCGTATGACTGAAGCACGCTTAATCTGAGCTTCAGTGGCTAGTCGTGTCATGTCTAGATACTGCCCTGCAGTGGCAGCGCAAAATCGGAGAAATCGTGCGAAACCTTCCAAGTCTCGCGTCAGAGCCTCCGCTTGAATCTCCTCTTTAAGATAAGTACCAGCGTATGAGGTCAACACCCTTTGGCGCTCTTGGACACTATCGTCGGTAATAATTCCCGGCAGAGTTCCTACTGACAGCGAGATTAAGAGATTGAAGGCACTACCTAGCTCAACCTGAAGGAGGGGGCCAAGCTCGAGCGCAATCACTCTGCCGGGTAGTAGATTTGAGCGTCCGCGACGTAACTTCCTTGCGCTTGACCCAGTGAGAAAAAATCTTATGGTACCGCGACTTTCATCGATGAGTGCCTGTACGGTATTGAGTAAGGATGGCAGGCGCTGCACTTCGTCGATAAATACACCTCTAGGCTTGCTGGCCCTAATCCGAGCGTCTAGCAGAGTCGGATCAGACGCGAATTCGAGGAAGGTCGATTCTCGCGCAAGATTGATTGAGAGGTCAGGGCTAAGACTACTGATAAGGGTCGATTTGCCGGCCTGACGGGGACCGAGCAGAAGGATACTCTTCTTGGATTCTTTCATTATTTTAGCTACTTGCCGCGCAATTAACATAAACGATCAAAATACCGCGTAAAATGTCCACTTAGTGTAAATGATTTGCAAAATGGTCTCAAGGAAGAGCCTAACGTGCAGCAAGCCACAGCCTGCAAACAACCTAGAGGAACTCCGCTTCCTTGCTTACCTTCGCTCCTGAGCAACTCTTACTCAAACAGGGTGCCGCTAACCTATGGCATCGCAGATCTCCATCGCAGTTCTCTCAGCCTTTAGGGTGTTAGTTTTCCCAATGCGCGCGAAGCAACCTAAATTTAGTATGATCCAACTAGTTAAACTTATCCTCTGCAATATTGCTTCCGAAATGATTCCACAGACCCAACGGCACCTTTCATCCCCGCCCCACCAGCACCCCCCGCACCTCCGGCGCATTAAATAGCTTCTGAAATATATCTGCAGCCACGATCTTAAAAGCCGGTGAGTAGTTATATTGAGAGAACAGGGCTCTTAGACAGGTGGTACAGCTTCCAAAAAGATGCGACATACGCCGCGCTTAGACTCTCGAGCAAGCGCGGAATCAAGAGAAAGCTCATCTCCAAATCGTCAAGGAGAATCAAACCAATCTCATCGGGAATACAGCCCCCCTCCCTCGTGATTCGCTCCAAAACATCGAGAAGAATCTTACGCTCTTAAAGAGCTTACTCTTTCTAATAGCCGCCATCCTGTCCCTGTTTCTATTACTAGCAATTCTGTGAACTCTGCTGGATTATCAAGTATGGAGTCGGTCAGCTCGGTTAACTCTAATGACGACCAAGGAAAGCTAACGTCTCTTTCAGCGTCACGAGCTTAACAGGACACGGGCTCGCTTGCGCCGCTTTAGTTGCACCATCAGTAAAGTAAGATGTTCTAACAAAGATTCCCTCATCGGCCCGTTCGATAACAATCGCACCGATAAACTTCTGTATATCTGTTGATCTGCCCCCTCAGTTAGTACCCGACGCCACTAGCGTTTTGCGGAATGCCTGGTTATTTTTCCTCAATATTTGATATCCGGAATCGTACCGCATTATGCTGCTATAGAATTTCAGGTTTTGCGTTATTTGTTTAATCATAGCTGAGAGTTTTATCTCTGAATCAAGCACTTATCACTCGACAATCCGGCCTTGGAATCTTCCATGTTACGCCAATATCGATTCCGCAGAAATAAGCCTCTCCCTAGCTGTAGCAGCAACACGACTACCGCCCATTAATCGAACAACCTCTCGATGAATTGCTGCTCTATCTCCTCCGCCTCCCTTAAGGCTAATTACCTGCTTCAATAGTAATGCCAGCTCTGTAAGTGGGATTTCGTCGAGTGTACGGTCTCCTGCTGCTCGAGCACGCTCCAATCTACGGCCCGGGATCGATAGTGTATTATGCAATCTATCTTTACGACGCATCTCATTGGTTGCCTCTATTGCTCCCTTATTGATACCTGCTTGCAATCCTCTAAATAGAGCATCCTTTATATCTACCCCTAGTCGCTGGAACCCCGCTGCTCTCGCATACAATGAGAATGCGCGCAGACAAGTGACGGGTCCCTCTGCAGAGACTATCTCAAGCAACCCTTCAAGAATTTCGCCTCTTTTCGCTCCTCTCGGATCAATCAATGGCCGGCTCTTCCATCCGATATAAGGCGCCAGCCCTAAATCGCTTGCCATCTCACTACCACGCGCAGTCGATCGCTCTTCTTTGTCCATACTTTGGGTCGTGGCCGGAATCTCATCATCAATGTCGTGTATCTTGCTGATCCGCGCTGTGCGTTGACGACCGTCTATCGACACTTCAAAAGTATCATTCACCTGGGAGCCAAGTAGCACACTACCAAGACTACTTCTGCTTTCTATTATACCCTGCTCCAAATTGGTAACGCCTAGCTCCACTACTCTTAGAGACCGCACCCGAGAAGGATCATCCTCGAGGTAGTATTCGACAATTTCGTCTAAATCCACCCGACCACGCTGCCGTGGGGTCACAGGAATCGCCGCCGTCGGGAGCTCCTCTTTGGTATCAATCAACTCTCTTCTCAGGCCCAGATCATTTTTCTCGTCATGGGGCCTTTCAGTCTCCTTTACAGGTGCAAATGGATCTACCTCGCGATATTCAACAAAGCTGCTGGTAGTCGAGATTCCCACATCCTCCCTGGGTTTAATCCCCATCTCGTCCAGCGTTTGAATCAGGTCCTCAATACAGCCTTTCGGATCCCGGTAGAAACTAGACCCCCAGCATCTCCAAAATTTCCACCCGGCACGCTCGAGGACCCGCTGACGCTTAAAATCATCAGCCCATACCTCCGGGCCGTGATATGCATCACCATCACACTCAACAGCTAGACGGGCATCATTGGATCCCTCTACAACCATGTCGATTCGATATCCGCTCGATTGAACTTGGGGAGTGACACTGTATTTTCGACGGACTAACTCATCGAATACCGCTTGCTCGAACGCAGAATCGCACAGCTCGCGTAGGTCCAAAACGCCCCGTTCCTGCTCGGGCAGTGGCGACCTGAAATGGTCCAACAAACGCGCTTTAAGATCCCCATCCTTCAAATCCTCCCGACGCACGCTCCGCACTAAATACATTCGATCTCGAGCCCGAGAGGTTGCTACGTTGAAGCGCTGCTTGAAAGGACGGGAGGTTTCCATGCGGGCATCCTCTGGTGTTGAAATCATTGACAAAAAGACAATGTCCCGCTCATTTCCTTGCAGTGTGTACGAATCTCCGCAAACTATGTCATGACGCCTAATCAAATCCTCCCCCAGGCGCTCCATCAGTAGATCGTTAATTACTTTCGCCTGCTCACTGCCGATAAGAGAGATAACGCCTATATTTCGCCCCTCCATGCCTGGGGTCTTGGATATCTTCTCTATTTCCCGCGCTATTACTTCTGCCTCCGCCTGATTAACTTTTCCGGATCGCCAAGCATTTAACACAAATATATCAATCAGCGGTGGATCAAGCCTCTCCGACGGCTTTGGAACGCGAAGGGACTGCATCTTCCCGTCATAACAAAGAGAATTCGAAAACTCGATAATAGCTGATACACATCTGAAGTGTTCGCGCAGAGTCACCTGCCCAGATGGAAAAACAACTCTCGCGAAGTCATAAATCGATTTACCGGGCGCGAGCTGAGCTTGAAAATTTTTCGGGAGCTCGCTCAGATATTTGTCTCTGTATCTAGTTACATCGGCCTCTGCCATAAACGAAGTCGGGCTAATCTGCTCATCATCGCCGACTACGAGAATCTTCTTTCCACGAACAAGCGCCGGCATCGCCTCCAGGTAACTCTGAGAGGCCTCATCGATAATAACAAGATCAAAAAGACCAAGTCGCGATGGGAGAACTTCGGCTACTCGGTGAGTCGACATAATCCAACAAGGAACAGCCTCCCAGGCCTGCTCCATAGCATGCCGAGCCTCCGCGCGATGTCTATTCGCGCGCACTCCGGTCCCCTTGCCAAGTGATTTGATCGCCGACATAAACGCCTGCAGACTAGAACTAACCCGACCTGTCAGGCGACGTCTCAACTCGAGCCATACGCGACACCGCACCAACTCTTCGTATGCATGCCCGAGCCTCCGCTCGACTGCCTCTCGCTCCTTCATGAGAGTGCGCAGCCTAAAATGACAATCAATCTCCTCCAAGTAAGTCGCTAGTCGTCGCAACTTCCAAACCTCGAGAAAATTCGGAGGAAGAAAAGGATCCTCATCTCCAACCGCAGCCTGCTCAGCTACCTCCCGGGCGAATACAGGCGCGCCACTTGATTCAAACAGCTCTGCTACTCTTTTAACCTCCACGAACAAGGGGCGTTGATTCTCGCGAGTTCGGAGAATGCCAATTATTCTATCCCAGTCTTTTTCAATGATATCGGCGTCAACATTTGCCCTACCCACTTGCTGGGTCAAAAACGCAACGGCGTCTTCGACTACGGTTCCCTGGCAACCGGAAAATCGTGTGAGTAGGTCTGCCAACCTCTGATCAATGGCTGCGCGGCGCTGGTGCGGAAGGCCTAGCTCCAAGCTGTCCCGAATCTTTAGTAGCACTTCTTGTCGAAGGAGCGATCCTGTCAGATCACTCGCATTTTTGAACACCTCCACACAAGTGCTCTTCAGTCGCTCCTCACTTAACGGCGACAATCGGTATGCGTCCTCCACTGCTGCCGTGCGCGATAGCAATAGCCTCAAGCAGTCGTATCGACCACCAACAACCTGCTCGGCTCCAATCTCGGAAGCTACATTATTCCAGAGCACGACCACTTGTCGGATGCTACCAAAGAATTCGATCTCTTCCTGAACCCTTTTCCAATCCGCAACTCCTGAAACCTCTTTAGTGTTTAGGGTCACTCCCTTGACGTGCTTGAGCGCCGCCCTCAGCGAAGAAGATAACGCCTGCTGAAGCACACCTCCGGCTTTCTTACCTTCAGCTAGACGGCCGACACTCGTCACAAAATCGGTATCCGCTTCCGCACCCTCTGGAATCTCAACCTTAGAGGTGAGTCGACTTAGGCGCAAACTCTCCAACCTCATTACTTCTGCGCGAATCTTGAGAAGTTCAGTTGCTACAACTCCCGAAGAGCGATTTTGAAGCTCACCAAGAATATTTTTAGCTACAGGATCAGCACCGGCAAACTTATCGATGAGAATCAGAAGGGCATTTACATCTCTTAGCAATCCCTCAGCCTTCTCGATAACTTTCGGCTCGAGCGAGGTCATTAGAAGCGCGCTTCGCGCCTTGGACTGGGCATTCAAATCGGCCAGAGAGCTGAGATCCTTGTGAAGAACTGAGACTACTGAAGCGTCGGGCAGACTACTGGCCGAAGGCAGAATATCGTGAATGAATACGAGGTCTGATCCTAATTTAGCTCTAGCAGTACGCAGCTGATCGACATCTCTTGCGGAAAAAGAAGGTTCGTATTTATCGCTTATTCCAATAGCATCCGGAAACCACGACCACTGCAGGTGCTGATCATACACGACTTTAGCAACGTCAATCGGAGTTCGACTTTCTACATCGCCCGGCACCGGTGCAACCTGTTCTGCAGCCCAGTCTCGCATTTGCGCCTCATAACTGCGCAAACTAAGATGCAAACTATCTATCGTTTTCTCAAGATTACGAATTTCAAGGCGGAGACTCTCCAAGGAAGCGCCCGCAACTTCTCCCGCTATATGCTTAATAGAGCGCTCAAGCTGCTTAGCTCCATCTCTCTCATCTTGAAGCTGGCTGACCACTAGCGTTTTTATCCCCTCCGGCAACTTATCCCGGAGAACCCTGAGTGCGGCTTCCCCGCTTGAGGTAACTAAGACGCGCTTTCCATGTGCCAGATAATGGCAGATGATATTGGCTATGGTGTGAGTTTTTCCTGTTCCTGGGGGCCCCTGAACGACGACGCCATCGGAAACATTTAGGCGGTCGATTATATCAAGCTGCTCACTGTTATACGGCTTAGGGAAATATAGCTCTTCTGGATCTTCCTGAGTCGTCCTCTCTCCGCCAAAGGAGCTTTTGATGATTCCCCATACGCCCCGATAGAATCGACTGATATCCTGCCGCAAATCATCTGTTGGATCTGCAACTAACGCACGCGGTCCCCCTTCGAGTTCCGTTAATTCTTCAACATGCTCACGTAGACGCTTCACATCCTCCGTAAAGGCGTGCGTTGATTTCTTTCGCGCAAATATCACCCAAGAATCCGTGACCAAAAAATGGTGATTAAGCTCCGGAAGAACTCTGTCATTAGAATTGGGGTTCGAATCAGGCCAAAAGATGCCGGCATCTGAGAGGTAGGCCACAGCCGTTCGTGCAATATCAATAAATGAATCCGGCGAGAATGGGGATAAGATTGGACGCTCCTTCTCAAGCCACTCTTTAAAGCGTGTTATCAAATCCTTTACACCTGGAATCTCTAGTCGCTCATAGATTAGCGAATCCAGTAACGGCGCAACTTCACGGGGCTGAACTAAAATTGAGTTGGATGCCTCATCGATCGTCAAAAAAACCGGTGCAGTTATTAGGGGATACTTAATCGCCTGATCCTTTATCCTGCCTATCGCAACTGCCATCCCCCAAACCAGCTCGGTCTGATCAGATGACGTTTCAAGCTCCATTCTTCTTTGAAGCTCAAAAAACTGGGAATACACCTTGATCGAAGCTCGCCTCGGTCTTTCACCGTCTGCCCAGGGCGTCCACTGATTATTCAGATAATTTTGGAAGATATCCTGCACCTCTGGCCGCTCTTCCAAGGACACTTCTTCATCAACGAGGGACTCGAGATCCGTCGCGGAAATATCTGCTTCACGGGACTCAGGGTTTACCAGTATCTGCAAGCGCGCCTTTGAATCTGCTCGCTTTACCTTAACGACGATCTTTGGTTTAAGGGATGGAGCCACTTCGGGATCGTCACTTAAAATAAGCCACGGCTCTAAGCTCTCAACACACTGGGGTGCGTTAGAAGGGATTAGCCTCTCAATCTCGAGCCAAACTACTCTTTCTCCGTCGTCTTTATTGAAGACCATGCCGGGGAGCCCCCGCAGCACAGATTCCCAGCAAGCGAGCATTTTATGCTGCTCTACTGTTGCTACAGGCTCTTGTGACTTGCTCGCATTTTCGATTAGCGACAGGATATCGATAAGGCGCCTTCGATCACCAGATGCCGCCATGTTTTCCGCCAAAATTTGCTCTGTTGAGTTCATCAGCCCAGTTATACCAGGCTCTTAGGCCCCACCGCTAGCCGTAAGTGCCGAGAGTTCTCAACGAACGTCAATATGGGCTTGTAAGCCCATAGCGGACGCTGAATATGCCGATTTCGGTACCACAAGCAGCAACGTGTATCACTGGCTGATATAGGTACTTAGACACCCTCGTCGCATATTGCTGGATTCTCGTATCCGCTCGTATCCTAGTTGGAATATCCGCCATGATCATCGTCCATAGGCGGAGAGCTAAAGGTCTTCTTTTAATCCACTATCCGAAACATTCTCCTAAAAGCCATTTCGGTGTTGGATACCCCTTCTCGTATGGCTTGTCTAGAAGGCTCACTGGGTGCATGAGTAGCACCTACGAACACATCGCCAGCGAGTTTGAGTGTCGATTTAATTAACTGCCGCTCAACCTCATCGTTAAGATACGGCATCAATCCGGTGGCAATAAATGGAGACGTATCTCCAGACTCACGAAACGTTTTGGTTGATAAATGGGGCAATACACCCGGGTTTAACGTGTTGATTATATCTCCTCGAACCGGTGGCGCCGGCCTGACGATTACAATCGCTAATCACGCGATTTACTTTACTCGGGAGTACAATCCCGCGGTAGAGATGCAGGCAACGGATCGCGTATACCGGCTCGGACAACAGGAGCACGTCGAGGTTCATTATCCGATCTCAGTCCCAACCATTGAGACAATTGAGCAATCAATAGAGTGTCACCTCGACCGCATTCAGACCCATAAACAAGCCATCGCTGACGACTTCACGATGCCGTTTAGTGATGCATCAGATATTTCTACAGGTGTGGACTTATCAATTGGCAGCCCTTTATCGAAGCTACTCGGTAACAGCAACTTACTTGGCCTGTCGGCCAAACCATCCAGAGATAGGATCTCTTTTGAGGTATCAGAGCTTTTTGATGACAGTCCTGAATGGTATTTCTTGACCAATGTTGCGGCGGATGAAAATCTCGCAGTGCTCCGCAATAAATCCTCTGGATCGGGGATTTTGATATACGATGCATGCGCCCAAGCCTTACAGGAAAGTCTTCCTTCTCCACTTTTAAGGGATTTAACTTCTTTGCAAAAGAACGATAGTTTTCTTCGTGCGATAGTGGAACGTATACTCGTGTGCACGGATGGCACCCAAGCCAACGGGCTGCACGAAGCAGCGAGAGAAAATGGAGTTAAAATTACTTCCCTCGATCAACTCCCGTCGCTCCTACGCAAATTTCGATATCCAAACGGCCTAGATATGTCCGGGATACAATAGGCTCTTACTCCCCTCCGATAGCGAAGCGGTCAGGCGCTAGAATAGAGCCTGTACCGTCATTCACGATACAAGCACCACCAGCACCTAGCCCACATGTCGTTGATTAACTGGGTTAATTAATAGCATCAACTCGCTCGGTCGCCTCTATCGCTCCGTTTCGCCAACTATCCCCCTCAACCCTCCGAGCCCCAACCGGTAGTTTACCCCACCATGCATAGCACCAAGCCACTCTCTCCCAGCCTTTATCCTGCGTGGCGATAAGTACTGGGGTTCGGTAAAAGCCGGCGGCAGTCTCGCTGTGGCCCCTGGCGCCCTCTACTCGATCCAGCACGGCATAGGCTCGCTCAGGATTCGTTAGTAAACACGCCTCCCCGGGGACCAGTGTGCGACCCTTCATGTGGTTCACTAACATCGGGTAATCCCACCTCATCTTAAGCTTACCCCACATCTCACACGGAACGATGTCTCGCGTGATAAATGGAGCAAGAAAGGCGTGTCTGGATTCTCCTCTCATTAATGTTCCGTAGGTAAAGAGCGGGAGCTGTTGCTGGGCGTCAGATCCCTGCGCAGCTTTTTGCAGAGCGGCGGTAGATAGTCCAAAGTGCTCGTAGCCCCAATTTACAACCGCGAGATAATACGGATCAGGCGCAACAAACTCTTGGCGATGCTCAGTCCGCACCTCGAAATAGATCGCCCAGTGACGCTCGCCATCTAAAGTATACACCCAGCCCTCGCGAAGGATGTACTTTGATCCCTCTTTGGAGCGAATTACGGCAACGTCTTCTTCTGAGCATGCGAACATTATAGCCTCTACATACGATCCCAGAGCTGGCGGAACATCAAGCACGCCTCCCCTTCTTCCCGATGAATGGCAGGTAAAAGCTAATTTCCTGTCTGGCAACAGTACTTGCGCGACTGGCTTGCCAAGATTCAAGTCCCACTTGCGCTTTAGCTCGGCGATGTTTAGGTTTGATCCGTAGGCGACAATATTACGGGTTTTATTCGAGTTTTTCATAATTTTCCTCTTGTAAAGTGGAGCCAAGCTGTGGCTCCGGGTTAATGAAAACAAGATTAGCAGATCGCCCTCACGGGGGTGCGCGGGGGGTGAGTAGATGGCTTTCAATGACGAATTGGTTGACCAGGTTCATGAGCTAATAATTCAAGCAGGCAGAGGCAAATTTTTAGGGCCCCTCTGGAAGGTCGCGGATGGGCCTCTGCTCAGAGCAGAGAGGCTTTGCGAGAGCAATCCCGGTGCCGTACCTGCTATCTATCCTGCAATCATTCACTACCGCCTAGCGCTTCTCGCTCTGAGAGATATTAAAACTCTCACAACAGACGAGTTGATTAGTGCTTCTGACCGGCTAATAAGCGCGTCGCATTTTAAAGAATTCGGTCCATGGCCATTGTTATACCGGATGGTAGTTCTTAAAAAGTTAAAGCATAGAGAGGAACTGAAACGAGTATTTCGCGATGCTGTGGAATTCGTGAGTGATCACAGCGGCCTAGTTCGGAACATACGGTATGCAGACCCAGACGGACTAGACTATCCAGGGATCGCTCAGTCGCATGTCTTCAATGCTCTAGAATTAGCGACCTTTTTTTGTGAGCTCGATTATAGGCCACTCACCGGGATTCTAGACTCGTTTCTTGGCAGCTCGAATGAATTCGCTCCTGGCGTGTCAGCAGAGGCACTTGATTGGGTCATGATCTACTTTAGAGATGGAATGAAGGTCCACCGAAATCTGGCGCAGCCTTTCATGGAAAGCGTTGCTGACGCCTATTTTGAGGAGGCTTGCAAAAGGGGCGACCGAGCTCTCCTCATTTGCCTCGATATTGAGGCTAAGATCAATCAAGTGCGATGTCGTTGCTCGGATCAACAACACCTACAAAAGTGGACTCGAGATGTGCGGGCCGAACCTCTAAGAAGAGTGCTCAAATCTGCCGCAAATAACACGACGGAGCGCGATCATTGTGCAAGGCTCAGACATTTATTCGGCGATTGTATTACTTTCAGCGACTCGGGAGCTTCGCTCACTGGAGCTGCTACACTTATTGTAACGATGAAAGGAGATGTGTGGTTGGAAGAAGTCAACGAGTATTGATCACGTTCATGACCTGCCCGATGACTTCGTGAGTATTATCTATTCCTCTACCGTTTTCACCGCTCTACCATTCCATGTGCTGATCCAGCCTGAGGAATCCATCATCTCATCGTTCCTACCATTATAGTCGGTTATAGGACACTCGTCATATCAGGATCACATGCGCTACCTGAGCTGGATATCACCTGCATAATTCCGAGCAAATTCAGCATTACCTTTGATCTGCATGCTCACAAATCCGGAGACCGATCCTTCCAAGCAGCCGCCGATTGTAACGCTAGTGACACCAACGATGCTTGGGACGCCGTTTACTACTTGAATCACTGGTCCACCTGAATCTCCCTGGCAGATAGCACTGCCGGTATCATCGAAGCTAGCGGCAAACCGACCTGCCCCAACTGCGCCTACGATCATTCGCCCTGACTTATAGGCTGCCCTGCCCAGATCAAGAAATGTCTGCCCTTCCTCATTCCTGCCGTATCCATACACGGTGATATCTTCTCCCTCTGCGACTGCATCAGAAACGTTAATCGGCACTGCTGGTATCCCCATATCCTGATTGACTGTCACCATTGCGGTGTCAAAGGCGCTTCCTGTGCCTCGGTATAATGGATTCACTTGAAAGCGCACAACCGGATAGATGGCATCGCCGGTGACAACAACGAAGCCCTCGGCCCCGTCTTTGATTTGCCCGGTAATGCAGTGAGCTGCCGTCAGAACATCATCACTAGTTACTACTGTGCCGGTACAGAGTCCAGTTGCTCGAAGGTTCTGACCATCAGACACTACTGGGATAACGGCGACCACCGCGGTTCCTTCAGTGCTGCAGGTGCTACCTCCGGTAACTTTTCCACTGATTGTCCCGCAGGTATCGCCTGCGCCACCCCCTCCCCCTCCACATCCAATCAAAGCAGTCATTCCGACAGAGAGGATTATACGCTTTAGGTTTCTCATGGGGCTCCTTTGTGGTTGTCACTGATAAATCGTGTGAGGCGATGATTACCTCGCAGAGGCACAGGAAGCTAGGGAGTGTATCATCTGCTGAGTTAGGTTAGGTCGTTGGGTGATGTCGTCATATCTGGACATACTCTGCGTTGGAAACTTCGGGCGTATTAATGCTTGGTGTCTAAAGCGCTCCACGCACCCAGAGAAGCAACAAAGTAGAGATCGATCTGTAGCGCCAATCTACACTTAATTTATAGCTGTGCACTGAACTATTGCACTGAACTATGGCACTGAACTATGGCACTGAACTATGAGTATAGAAGACCCTATTTTTTAACCCTGCCAAAAATTTCTTACCTCATTTTTTTGGTCAGGTCGAAGTTAGACTACGAGGATCTTGTGCAAATAAATCGAGTCTACACCATCATGCCAAGAGCTGACGATGCGCTCAGGGTATAGATCGTGGTGTCACCTTGTCGTGTTGCGGTGTTGATTTTCGGAGTCGCAACGATCTGTAGCGCCACTCTACACTTAATTTGGGGTAAAAAGACTCTCCACGATTCAGAAAGTGAGGTGTCTGATAATTTGGCCTCCACTGGAAGCCACGGTTTGCGATCTCGTGTTATCAGAAAGTCGATCTCATGGCCCTCTTTGTTGCGAAGATATCTCAATTCAAAGACACCCTTTCCAGCATCGGTCCAGAAATTGCAGGCTTTGAGGAGGTGCCCGGCCACGACGTTCTCAAATCGATGTCCGTCATCTGTAACTTCACTCCAGTCCCATAGATAGAGCTTGCCTTCACGGAGGAGCGAGCGTTTGATCGATGAAGCGTACGGACGGATCTCATAAAAATAATACACGGCCTCAAGATACTTCAACCACCGACTGATTGTGGTGTGCGCTACTTGCAGATCTTCGCGAAGAGCTGCTCGCGAAAGTTGAGAGCCTGCTCGCTCAGGAAGTAAGGCTGCTAATAGCTGCACTTGATCGAGCTCGGGAAGGCGCGTAAGGTCGCGCAGATCCTCCCGCACGATGGCCTCTAGTCTAGTCTGCCGCCAACTTCGCAGAAAATCGAGGTCGCCTGAGAAAAGCGGCTCCGGAAATCCGCCAAAGGTGTCGAGTTTTTTAAACTCACGCTCTGCTCTTTTACTGTCTATACTGAAATCACCTTTGCGCAAGGACTCTAGGAATCCATCCGGCGTTGGGCTTGAGTAGGTACTCTTTGCGGCAAGTAGCTCTCTTAGTGAGAAGGGATGTAGACGAAAGGGTAGATAGCGACCGAGTAAGCTATCGCTTCCCCTTCTAAACGTGTCCAGTCGAGCGGAGCCTGTAACGATAAAATCAACCGGGAACGGCACGGTATCGTAGATTCCCTTAAGAGCGCCCTTCCATCTCTTTGATTTATGTATCTCATCAAGGACGACAAGGGGGGTTGGAGAGCGATTGAGTGAGTCAACTATACTCGAAGGCGACCTCGCCCAGAGCCGCTTAAAATCGAGGCTGTCCCAGTTCCAGTAGGCACCGTTGTTACGTTCGGCGAGAAGTCGCTTACTCAACGAGGTTTTTCCGACCTGACGAGGCCCAGAAATAAAGGCGATCTTATGTCGCCTGAGAGCAAGAGAGTGAATGAGCTCTGAGAGATACCTTTTAACGGACACAGACGGCATACTGACCAAATTAGCGTCATCCGCTAATCTAGTCAAGACTAAATTAGCGACTAACGCTAATTTGGTCGCATGTTGGATAGAGCGTTTGAGATATGCACAACGCGGAAGTATTAGGTCGCGCTCCGCCTGAACCAGCCTGAATTATTCTAGAAGCCATCTCAAAAATCCCCTGGGCTACGGTTCGCTGCGCTACGAGATCGCGCCTTCTTCGGGAGAAACCGTGCTCGCTGTATCGTAGCGGATACCCCTGCGCGCGTTTTCTCCCGGCATTCTCGCCCTCTTAGCTCGCAGAGCCTCGCTTGCATGGCATTTTTGAGATGGCTTCTAGGGTCCAGGTGTGGACGTAGATATGGGGACACCAAGGCCGAGGTATACCGGAGGCTCTGTGCCTCTTGGGCGGAGCGGAAGCTCCGCGGTCCGTGGGGGAGGGCCTGTTAGTCTGGCTTATTAGTGCCACGTACCTCACCCAGACAGTCGCCACCCATAGCCATCGGCCACAGTCGTCTCTACTTAACTTATTCTTCCGAAGCGAATTTAGGGCAACCCGTACCAAGCTCCCCTGCCCTGCCCTTGAGGCTTGAGCAATCCTCGCTTCACCAACTCTGAGAGCCGCGTCTTAACGGTAGGCCGTGGCGCACCTGTAAGCTCTTCGGCCTCACCTGTGGTGATTCGGCCACTTCGACGAGCTGCCTCAAGAATCTTGAGCGCATCTGGGTGCAGCCCTTCCACTTGCGGTTCCCGCGCAATCTTTTCTGCCAACCTACTTGTTTGTTTTTTAAGCGAGCGTAGAAAAAATAAAATCCACGGCTCAAAATCTGGATCTTCCTGTTTGAGCGTTCCTTGCGTCCGTCGTAGTGCAAGGTAATAGCCCTCCTTGTTCGCCTCAATCACAGTTTCAAGAGAGCTGTACGGCGCATAGCCGTATCCTGCTTGCAGGAGAAGAAGCGTCGTCAACACTCGCGACAGCCGTCCGTTGCCGTCTTGGAAAGGATGTATTTCTAGAAAGACAACAATGAACAACCCAACAATGAGAAGCGGATGCCATGCTCTATCCGCTAGCGCGTCGCGTGTCCAAGCGACCAGTTCTTGCATTCGGAATGGCGTGTCGAAAGGTGCGACCGTTTCGAAAACAACTCCAACACTTCGTCCGTTAGCGTCGAAGGCTTCCACGTTATTGGGAAGCTTCTTGTACTCTCCCCTATGCCGCTCGTCCTTAGTCGAATGACGCAACAGCATAGCGTGAAGCTGCTTGATGTAATTTTCACTGAGCGTAATTGAATCGTGGGAATCAAAGACGGCGTCCATAACCGCGGCGTAGCCAGCAACCTCTTGCTCGTCACGATTCTCGAAAGCTTGTTGCTGTAAGCGACCAAGTATCGCTTCCACCTGCGCGTCACTGAGCTTGGACCCTTCAATGCGCGTTGAAGATCCGATACTCTCTATAGTGGCAACGCGCTTTAGGACCTCCAGACGCTCGGGGGCCAGGGTCGTAAGAGTTCGCCAGCTGCCCTTGAACTCGTCGATCTCTCCAATAAGCCGGAGCATCTCTGGCGATATCTTTAAGCTACTTATATTCATTGAATATCCATTTACCTATCCGTTTAGGTCCATAAATATCCAATTATATCCATTAGGGGCGAATGTCAATCAAAAAGGTAGGGGGCGATAAATGAGCCTCAGTCCCCTACCCTCCCACAACCTTCTTGAACTGGTTGGCTTGTTGTCGCCGACCAAACTACGATATTGAGTAAGGATGGCAGGCGCTGCACTTCGTCGATAAATACACCTTTAGGCTTGCTGGCCCTAATCCGAGCGTCTAGCAGAGTCGGATCAGACGCGAATTCGAGGAAGGTCGATTCTCGCGCAAGATTGATTGAGAGGTCAGGGCTAAGACTACTGATAAGGGTCGATTTGCCGGCCTGACGGGGACCGAGCAGAAGGATACTCTTCTTGGATTCTTTCATTATTTTAGCTACTTGCCGCGCAATTAACATAAACGATCAAAATACCGCGTAAAATGTCCACTTAGTGTAAATGATTTGCAAAATGGTCTCAAGGAAGAGCCTAACGTGCAGCAAGCCACAGCCTGCAAACAACCTAGAGGAACTCCGCTTCCTTGCTTACCTTCGCTCCTGAGCAACTCTTACTCAAACAGGGTGCCGCTAACCTATGGCATCGCAGATCTCCATCGCAGTTCTCTCAGCCTTTAGGGTGTTAGTTTTCCGGTGAGTAGTTACATTGAGAGAACAGGGCTCTTAGAGAGGTGGTACAGCTTCCAAAAAGACGCGACATACGCCGCGCTGAGACAATAGTGCGCTGACAATAACCTGACGATATCCGAACCAACGCCTCGGTAGCCAGGCTCGAGCTATCACTTGAATCGAAAGTGATGGTCGAATCAAGAGTAGTCGAAGGGCATGAATCATTAGAGCAGTGCCCAGAGTCATCCGAGGAGGCGAGAAAAGAGGCGCGGTCGAAAATGGCATCACCACGTGGAGCGAGGATATGGAGAAGCTCGCCCGAGATCCCTTGGCTGCCGCTGTAGCTCCTACTCTTCCGGCCATACGAGAAGGCACCCGCGCCAATCCTCACGAACTCCCACGTATCAGGAGCCGTTCCCCAGTCATCAATCGCAAACGTGCGCGCAGGCGCCGCGGGCAGTATACCCGAGAGGGAGCTGGAGCCAACCGCGGTAGGTGCGCCATTTCCACACGTGCATCCGATCCTTTGAGGATTATCCTAAATTCGGCAGTTAAGGAGGATGAAAATGGTGCAGATACTCGAAAGCACAAAGGATTTTGATATTTGCGGAAGCTTAAACCCTGGCACCGTCAGGGT
>JBBALZ010000034.1:0-21261 GCA_040402735.1 Bdellovibrionota bacterium | reverse complement strand
CTATCAGGAATGCCAGTCTTTTCGAGTAGATAGCGGGAGAATTGCGATGCCCTATCACCCATAGGGGTCGGACCCCAAAGTGAAGCACACGCTTCATTCAGCTATCTGCTAGCGCGCGGCTACATAGCCCCCGGGCTCACCACCCTTTGAGTACACTATCTGGTACAGCTGCACCATGCGCTCGCGAAACAAGGCTTCGCACCCTTGCAGATAATATCGCCACATCCTGCGGAAGGGCTCGCCATACGCTGGCGCCAGTTGTGGCCATGCGCTCTCAAAGCGCTCGTACCACTCCTTAAGTGTCAATGCGTAATCATAGGAAAAATTGTGCAGGTCCTCTATAACCAAGCCAGAGACACTAGGCTTGGTCAGATGACGTATGTTCGGCAGATAGCCGTTGGGAAAGATCCTCTTTTGCAGCCACAATACATACTGATCGAGGGTAACGGATGATGACCACGAAAACGTCTCGGCCGAGATCGCCTGGAGCGTAAATAATCCACCTTGAGCCAGACAACGATGCGCCATGTCGAAGAAACCAGTCATATTCTTGCGACCAACAGCTTCGATCATCTCAATCGACACAACTCGGTCAAACTCTCCACTAAAAGTTCGATAATCTTGCAACAGGATCTCAACGTCCAGATCGACGCAACGCTGCCTTGCTAAAGCTGCCTGCTCCTTAGAGACTGTCAATCCAACGACCTTCACGCCATAGTTTTTAGCCGCATAGTGTGCGAAATTGCCCCACCCACAGCCGATATCAAGCACTCGCATACCTGGGCGCAGATGTAGCTTGCGACATAATAAGTCGATCTTTGCTACCTGCGCCTGTTCAAGCGTTTTAGCATTTCGCCAATACCCACAAGTGTATGTGATAGTCTCTCGGTCAAGCATCGCAGAGAAGAGATCATTACCCAAGTCGTAGTGTCCTCTTGCGACATCAAAAGCGCCCTGGTTAATCTGCGGATTGCGCAATCTATCGGTGATAAGAAACCTGATAAAACGTGCGCCTAGCTTAGAGTGCTTAACGGGAATCAGCGGACTCTGCGTAAACGCATGTCGCATTAACTGCACTAGGTCGTCAACCTCCCACTCACCGCGCATGTAGGACTCGCCAAGCTCATACAATCCGCCCCTTTGCAAACTAGCTAACACCTTCGGCGGGATAACAATCGTTGCGTCGGCGCTATTTGCTATCGCACCCTGTTGAAACTCACTCGATACCACGTTGCTGGTAACTGCTGCTTCCATATAACACCCTACTGATCGCTCTTCTGACGCATTCGACGCATCTGTGACAGGAGCCACAAACGAAACTTGTGTATAATATTCTGTTGCGAACGAATAGTATAGGGACTGATAGGGTCTGGCTTCGTAACAGGTGTTACTCGCGCCCTCAGGAACAGCATAAGCGCCTGAAAATGGATCCGTGGCATGGTCAGTAAGAGAGCTAGCGGGAATCTTATCAACGTTTTTATTATGTTAGGCGTGGTAAGAGCGATAGGAGAGCCTTGCAAGGACGAGGCAAAAACCTGCGATCCTGACTTAAACAGGTCTACTTCAACGTGCAAATCCGAACCCTCATCGAGAACAGCTACTCGATATTCGCCCTCAGCATCGAAAAATGGAGATACGAAAAAGGATTTTTGAAAGCGCCACTCTACAGGGAGCTTTTGAGCCGCGCACACCAGTGGATAGATATGCACCTCGCCAAATGTATTGTGCACCTCTGTAACACAAGCAACCAGGGCTCCTTGCGGCTCAAAGCAGAGAAAAAAACTTACCGGGTTAAATATGTACCCACACAACCTCGGCATAGTCACCAAGGTGATTCTATGAGGCGGCTCTACCAGTCCTTGCGGCCTAAGCTCGCGCTCAACTTTCTGTCGCAGCGCCCCCTCTCCTCGAAGGTAATCAGATGGCCTAACTGAAAGGAGGCGTCTTGAATTATACCCAAACAAAAAGCTGTTATTCGCACCGCTCTCTAGCTCATCTAAGTCCAGTTGCAACGTGACCATCGGATATGCAAACGCATGTTTGCGAGGGGTCATGCGACGATGAAAAACAGAGGCGTTCACAAGCGAAGACCGCACACGTGGGCCATGACCCGAGGCCGCACTCATAGTTCCTCATCAAACAATCGAGCCACTTCGAGGGCCGACCATACAGCGTCTTCGTGGAAGCCGTACCGCATGTATGCTCCACAGAAAAATGTGTGTCGATTGCCGTTTAGTCTTTTCAGCGCTGCCTGACTATCTGGTGACCGCGGAGTATAGATAGGGTGAGTGTAGACCGTCTCGTATATAACACTAGCCGGATCGATCTGATCACTGCAATTTAGTGTTACAAAGTAATCACGCTTGGCGTTAAGACGTTGCAACTTGTTCATATAATAGGTTATCGCCACTGGGCTCTGCAAAGAAGCTGCTGCGCGCCGATGGTAGTTCCACGCCGCCCAAAGCCTGCGCTTTGGGCCAAGCACACGTGCATCGGTATGCAGAACTGTGCGATTAGAGCTGTAAGACCAGGATCCGAGCGCTGCTAGCTCCTCATCACTTGGATCTTTTAGCAGCTTTAAAGCCTCATCTGCATGAGTTGCGATAACAACCCTGTCGAAGCTCTCTGGTTCTTGGCCAACGCTCAGAAGTTCAATACCTGACTCAGTACGGCGCACACCTCTAGCAGCGGCATCAGTACGGACCTGCCCCTTAAAACCTTTTAAAAAAGCCCGGACATAACTCTGACTGCCACCGACTATTGTCTGCCACTGCGGGCGCTTACTAAGTTCGAGCATGCCGTGATTACGGAAGAATGTAAGAAAGGAAAGCGCTGGAAATTCAAGCGCATTTGAGTCAGGAGCAGACCAGATAGAGCCTATTAGTGGAGCTAGGTAGTTATTGAAAAAATAATCACTGGTAGCAAGTCTGCGCAGATATTCTCCCAAAGGAATCTCTCCTAACGTACCATCACGAAGATCAGCTAACGCCCGTTGGTTAAATCGTCGCTGCTCAAACACCATCGAAAGAAACCTGGGATTCAAAAGATTCCCAGGCGCCTTTATAAATTCAGATATCGATGGTCCCATATATTGCAGCCCCGTTCTCTCACACGAGAAACCAAAGCTCATATCTGAGTCCTGTCGCTCAATTCCAAGCTGGTCTAGGAACCGGTAGAAATTAGGATAATTTACAGCGTTGCAGACGATAAAACCGGTATCGACAGCCAATTCAGGTTGAATCGGATCTCGCACTATTCGAGTATTTGTGTGTCCACCTATGTACGGATTACGCTCAATTAACGTCACTGTATGGCTGCGCGATAGCACATACGCGGCAGTAATTCCTGCTACTCCGCCTCCTACAACGAGAATCTTCACAGCCCCTCCATTACCAACATCGATTAACTAGATTCTCATAAAGCGGCGCTGGCAACATACGCGCAATCTTAAGCACTATATTAAATGGAAATGGGAAGGCGATTTCGCGCTTACCTCGCTCTATACCATCACAAATAATCTGGGCCGATCTATCTGCATCCACTAAAAACGGCATCTTAAAATCATTTTTATCAGTTAATGGCGTCTTCACAAACCCCGGATTTACAATTGATATAGTGATCCCCTTGCTTACCAGGTGAAAGCGGATACTCTCAAGAAAATGGATCATCGCTGATTTGCTTGCTCCATAGGCAGCGGCTCTCGGCAAACCTCGATAGCCAGCTAAACTTGCCACCGGCGCGATTGCACCCTTACCACGCTGCAACATACCCGGCAGCACAGCCTCAATGCAGTGGAGCATACCACCAAAGTTGAGCTCCATAAGATCAAGATACTCGCGACTATTGAACTGCTCTGGCACAGTAAATATATGCGTACCAGCATTTGGGATAGCTAAGTCGATTGGACCGAGGCGTTGCTGGATTTCGGCGACTATCACCTTCATCTGATCTAGGTTACGCACATCTCCAGGAAAGCAAGAAACATCACCACCATTCGCGGCGAGTGACTTTTGGATGGCTTGAAGGACCTCAGCACGCCTTGCTGTGATCGCCACCCGAGCGCCTCTCCTACACAATTCGTGCACCAGAGCCTCACCGATACCACTACTAGCACCAGTTAGCCAGACACACGAGTTTTTGAATGTGAACCGTTTCATGATAGTAAACCTAGAAATTTAGGCGTTTCTAGGCTAGGCTATCAGGTCAGGGCCAAAGACGAAATCTTTTTGAAGGATGGAACTGGATCATGCCGTAGTTGGTCTTTTAGTAGCATTAGCCATTGATTTAATATGTTTCTTTAATTCCCGGACGGCTTTCTTTGAAGCATGCAATCTAAACTTAGCTTGGCCGTAACAGGTTCCTGGGATAACTTCAAAGTGCAATTTCGTGCTTTGAGCTTCAGTTCCAGAGCCTCCTTGCGGATCTCGATCTTCAAGTATCTTATTAAATCTTTGAACGCCAACCTCTAATATTCTCGTATATAGAGCAATGTGAGCTTCGGTATTCAAACAAAAAAATACAGGCTCAAATTCAAAGTATCCAACGCTTGGGTCTTTGCCTATATGAAATCTACCCCTGTGAATCTCTCGCGCTATGCGAGTCATAGCCCTGTCCTCGTTAAACGTTAATGGTAATCGCTGATCCCGTTCTTCCCCTTGGGTGCCTAGTCTCAATACTTCACGACCTCTAAAAAAGTCCAGCACTGCTATGTCAAGCTGGTTTTTACGACGTGCATCAACCCAACCCAACTCCTTTGGGCTTAGCGCTTTTGCGTCGGGCACATCGAACCCCCTAAAATCTTGAATCTTAGTTAATAAAACTCCGGCTAAGCTAGCTAACTTTTTTTCTTGTGTGTCTTTGAGATTAAAATACTCCAGTATACCTCTTATGCTCGATAAGCAATGTGGTAAGCTGATGTTCAATCCGTCCCCTACTGAGAAACCACCCGACCTTCCACTAAAAATAGACTCTAACTGTTCTTGTCTGGCTTGCTTTAGCAATTCCGCTGGCCCAGACAAACCAAATAAAAATCGGCCAAATCTATCAACTTCTCCCTCTGGCACTTGCTCCTTAAGAAAATGCCCAAGCAGATCAAGAGTTGATCCAATCGCGCTTCCTGTCACTCCATTTCTTAAGCCAATAGAAGCATTTGCTTGTACTCTTCCTTCTGCTCTTAAAACCTCAAAAGCAGTTGTTACTCGTTCTAATGCATGTACTAAGTATTTTTGACCCCCCTCTCTCTCTTCCTCCGATAATCCATTCAATTTAGCTATCAACCCTTCAAAAATGCTCGGCACCTCGCTCTCTGAACCTCTATGCCTTTTACAAAAATCTGAAATTTCTCGCCTGGCTGTCGCGGCCAAAGTACCTGGTATGCTTTTATAATGCTTCCAAGTGCCTGATACTCCTGTCAGTGCGTTAACACTGTTAGCTAAAACTCCTGGTTCCATCTCTCCCCCTACCTATCGAAAATTTTTAATTCTGTTCTCTTAAATTTTATTTATTCATCTCCCAGCCCATCTACCGTGCGGCTTGGTATCGCCATCTGTCGAAAAAAATAATCGCGGCCTAGGTACCTTTCTTTTTCTAGCTCTGAAATATGCGGGTCTTCGGCAAACTCTCTGAGAGCCTTCTTTAGTGCCTCCATGGCCTGATCTATCTCTAGCTTTTTGTCACCAACTTCACTCATAAATACTGACCTCTTACTGAAAATCTCCTAACAACTATCAGCGACGCTCGATACCTATCAAACAGACGAGGTAATATTACCACTGTGGCATTACTAAGCTAGCGCATCGCTCACCGAAAAAGCAGCTGGACTTCTTCTAGGCAGATGATTCAAAATACTCCCATTCGTATAGTTCTAAAAAGATCTAATTGAAACAGCAAATGCCCCCCACCCCACCCACTCAACCAATACTTCTAGCTTTCGGCATATATTTAGCTATATGCGCCTTATCGGCGATCTATGCGCCGGTCTCGTGGCTCTGGGCAGCGGGTCTGACAACAGTCGTATCTCAGGAGTTATCTCTGGTTTTCAGCGTTATGGGAGCGTACCTGCTGGCTCTCTCAATCGGAGCGCTCATCGCTTCACGTAAACCTTCTGCTCATGGTGGGGTCATCTGCCTGTTGATTATATCTCAGGTACTAGACTTTATTGTGACTGTTCGCGCTGTATACAATGGCTCGCTGCCACGCCTACCAGGCACTATATTTCTAGTGGCTACCGTTGTTTGGAGTACGCTCTTAAGCCTCTGCTGGAAGTCGTGTGCCTCAGATGCTACTGCACAGCGTTCCTCAGGTAATTTTTCAGGCGAATAAGCGCTCGCGAGCGGATCTGTGAGGCACGCGACTCAGTAACTCCTAGAATTTCGCCGATCTCCTTGAGGTTAAGCTCTTCGTAAAAATAAAGGCTGATTACGAGTCGCTCCTTCTCCGGCAGCCTGTCGAGCGAACGGGCTATTAAACCTACCTTCTCGTGTCCAAGTAGCTTATGAAGCGGGTCTTGTCCCTTGCTAGCTAACCAATCATCTGCCTGGAAACGCTCCTCACCGTGGCCAAAACCAAGCTCCTCAAAGCTTAGCATTACAATGCTACCAACCTCGCCTAGAAGCTGCTGGAGCTCCTCCATCGAGACTCCAAGTTCTGCAGCGACCTCTTCATCGGTTGCCGGCCGCCCGAGTCGTTGCTCGATGCGGTGATAGGCCATTTCAATCTTGTGAGATTTAAAACGCAACGAACGCGGCAACCAATCTTGAGATCTGAAGCTATCGAGAATCGCACCGCGAATTCGAAATTGCGCGTATGTACTAAAATTGGTCTCGTGCTTCGGATCGAACTTTTCAAGAGCATCGACGAGGCCGATAATGCCGGAGTTGAGCATCTCCTGAAGATCAATATCCTTCGGGAGTCTCCCCGATAGACGATGCACTACCTTCTTCACCAGAGGCAGATAGCTCCGAATGAGATCCTCTTTCTCATAAGCATCTATCTGTCTATAGGCTTCTACCGCTGATCGTTTTGGCTTAACCACTGCGTGTCTCCTCGTAGCTCGCTAAAGCTTTTATTATTATCCCAAAGGTGATGCCGACTACTGCCGTTACGAGTAAGCATCTGTAAAAGATACTCTCAGTGCTGGCTCCACTGTTAACACCACCGACACACACAACTCCACAAGCAACTAATATCGTAACTGCACAAAGCACCTTAAAGGGCCTATACCTCGACGTTGACCGAACACTACCTCTACCAGACTGTTTCTTCGACATAATTCGGAACTTGTAACAGCTGTTGGAAGAAGAACTGCATACCCCCCTTTAATCGTTGTTCCGGGCGATTGTCAGCCAGACGTCGAGCAACATCGGCCAACCGCATCGCCGCACGACTCGATGGACGGTCGATAGCTATAGGCCTCCGATCCATAACACTCTGTCTCACCATCGCGTCACTCGGCACCCAGCCAAGTAACCGTGTCTCAACTCTCAAGAACTTCTGAACCGCATTAGCCAAACTGTTGAATGCAGTTTTAGCGTCATCTTCTGATGCCACGTCGTTTACAACTACCCAGAACGACTTCTCGCCGTAGCAATTATGCAAGACCTTCATCAGCGCGTAGGAATCAGTGAGCGATGTAGGCTCACCGGTTATCACACAGACAACTTCTCCCGCCGCACTGTTGAAATACATCACATCCGAGCCTATTCCAGCTGGTGTATCGATCAGCAGGAAATCATACTGATGAGCGATCCGCTCTACTTCCGTCATAAGTAGCAACTTATCGGCAGCAGTAAGTGATTGAACCACATCAATACCGCTGGCAGCTGGAATTATGACGATTCCCCCGGGCCCCTGAACGAGAATATCATCAAGTGAGCACGCCCCTTTGAGTACATCGTGCAGAGTTCCACGGGGAGAAACGCCTGTAAGCACATCAACATTTGCCAGACCAAGATCAGCATCAAGAACTAATACCGAATACCCTGATGCAGCCAGAGATATCGCGGTATTAACCACTGTGTGAGTTTTTCCTACGCCCCCCTTGCCACTGGTAAAACTAATGACACGAGTTACATCCCTGGTTGACCTCTTGAATGTTGCTTGATCCACGCGACTAACCCTTTAGAACCGACCTCTGCGATACACGCGAAGGTCCATGTTATGATTCACTCTGACTGCACTTAGACTCACTTTTTACAACAAATCGTAACTACTTCACTTCGTTAACGTACCGACTAATCCCCAATACTAAGCACACCAAGCGACTGCACTTTGGTATTTGGAGCAACTTCGTGGTGTGACAAAACAGCGTATCCAGGGGCAAAACGATCGATAAAATGAAATACCGCTGGACGGAGATGCCCCGGCGCTAGTAGTACCGGTGTCTGTCCTAGCTCTCCGAACTTCTCTGCGCCTCGCGCTAACTTATTGATAATAATCTGGGCATTTCCTGGCTCAAGGGCGAGAAACGATCCCTCATCGGTCTGTTGCAGCGCATCGTTCATCATCCGCTCCACAGAGGGCGAGAGACTAAGCAGAGGCAGAACTCCGTCTGGTGTAACGAATTTAGAAGTGATCGCCCGAGCAAATTTCCTTCGAACGAACTCAGCGAGTCGCTCTGGGCTCTTGATACTGGGGGCCCAGTCGGCTAAAACCTCAAGAATTGAGCGCAAATCACGAACACTAACCTGCTCCCGCAAGAGATTCGCTAAAACCTGCTGTACAGCACCGAGACTCATCACTCCAGGCACCAACTCCTCAACTACCTTTGGCGCTACTTTGGCTAAATTATCGACCAGATGTTGCACCTCTTGGCGACCTAGAAGTTCATGCATGTGCGCTCGCACAAGCTCTGTAATATGCGTGGTTATTACAGTTGAGAGGTCTACTACCGTATATCCAGACATCTGGGCACGCTCTTTGTCTGATTCCACTATCCAGAGCGCATCGAGGCCGAAAGCCGGCTCCTTCGTCGGTTGTCCACTAACTGGTGAAGCGACATTACCCGGATCCATAGCAAGAAGATGATAAGGCTTGAGCGTACCGGAGCCAATCATACTTCCGCGAAGCATAAATCGGTACTCGGTTGACTTAATCCTAACGTTATCGCGAATATGAATCGGTGGAACGATAAATCCATAGTCGAGTGCAAACTGACGACGAATAGAGCGGATACGCTCGACTAGGTCGCCACCCTCAACGATCTGTACCAGCTCAAAGCCCACCTCTAATTCAAGGGTATCGATCGCCAATAAACCAGTAACCTCCTCGGTACTACCAGGTTTTGGTGTTTGAGCATCTTGCTCCTTTTTACTCTCATCAACCTTTGCCTTCTTCTTTAGCTCATCTGCCGCTCGACGTCGCATCAATCCGAGCATTCCAGTCGCTCCACCGAGGAGAAGAAATGGTAGGAATGGTAGTCCAGGTAAAAAAGCAAGGGATGTTGAAACAGCGGCTGTCAGTAACAAGGGCCTCGCGCTCTGGCCGAGCTGACCAAGCACTTCACTACCGAGATCGTCTCCTGATGCAGCACGGGCTACTATCAAACCAGATGCCGCCGAGATGATAATCGACGGTAGTTGCGCAACAAGCCCCTCACCGATGGTTAGAATAGTATAGGTCTGGGCTGCAGCCTTCCAATCCATCCCGTGTTGTACGATGCCGATTAATAAGCCACCAACTACGTTTATTCCAACTAGGAACAGCGCCGCTACAGCATCTCCAGCTACGAACTTAGCAGCTCCATCCATGGCTCCGTAGAACTCAGCTTCTTGAGTCAGCTCTTTTCTTCTCTGGCGCGCCTCTTTATCAGTAATCAATCCGATGTTAAGGTCCGAATCAATCGCCATCTGCTTACCTGGCATCGCATCGAGGGTAAAACGCGCCGCCACCTCAGCTATACGCGAGGAACCTTTAGTCAACACTTTTAGATTGACCAGGTTGATACAGACAAACATCACTACTCCGATGATATAGTTGCCGCCAACAACAAACTGTCCGAATGCCTGGATAACGTGACCTGCGGCATCCATCCCCGAATTACCGTTTAGCAAAATAAGTCGCGTGGAGGCCACGTTCATCGATAAACGAAAAAGAGTGGTAACAAGCAGTATTGCTGGAAACGACGAGAACATCAGGGGACGGTCGATATAGAGCGATGTAAACAAAATAACGAGTGAAACTATGATATTGAGCGCTATGCACACATCGAGGAACGCAGTTGGCAGTGGAAAGATCAGGATCGCCAGAATTCCTACCAGTGCCACTGGAATAAGTAATCCAGGCACTGAGCTGTTACCTAAACGAATTGTTGCTGATGTAGCTGCCATGGATACCTATCCCTATATTCCGCTCTTACGACCGAGTAACCCTTGCTCCCCCCGTGCTACGTCGTAGCCGATATACATACGCCAGCACTTCTGCCACTGCCCTGAATAGCTCTCGTGGAATTTCGCTACCTATCTCAGTTGCCGCATACAATGCACGCGCAAGCGCCTTGCGCTCAACGATCGGAATCCCGTGTTCTTTGGCGATCTCTCTGATCCTTTGCGCCATGAAATCAGTCCCCTTTGCAACAACAATCGGAGCGGCAAACTTATTACGATCATATTTGAGCGCTACTGCGTAGTGAGTTGGGTTAGTTATGATAACGTCTGCTTTCGGCACGCTGCTCTTTAACTTGTTCATCAGTCGCTGCTGCCCCTTGGCGATCATCTTACGCCGCATCGTCTCATCTCCTTCGACAGCCTTGCGCTCCTCTTTGACCTCATCCTTGGTCATCTTATTTTTACGCAGCCACTGAGACCTGCCCCACGCTATATCTAGCAGTGCTATCGCCAGTAACACGTAAATGATCTTCCAGAACACACTCTTCATCGCCGCGCCCGTAGTCCAGAGCACATCGTAGAGCGACATGTGCACGAGACGCGTAAGCTCAGGCGCAAATCCCTTAAGAGCCCAGTACCCAATCGGCAGAACAAGCGCCATTTTAAGCACTGCTTTAAATAGGCTGATTAAGCCGTATACCGAAACGATCCTTTGCAAACCCTTGATTGGGTTAACGAAGTCCCAACGAAACTTGATCCACTTCTCTCGTTTATTCCAATTAGTCTGAAGCAACACACTCAAGCTGGCGATTACTGCAACACATCCTGTAACTATTAAGATATCCGGAAGAATGAGCAGGACTATGCGCAGAAAACCTTCAATTAGATCGTTTGCCTGTAACTCTCTTCGCTCAGCTATCATACCAAACGAACGCACCATCATGTGTCGCATATCGAAGTACAAGCGATTCCAAGCGAAGCTAATCGCAAGAAATCCCGTGACCAATACAAAGACATGTTCCAGATCTGCCGAGTGAAAGATGGCGCCATCTTTGCGAATCTCCTGGAGCCGACGCTCGGTCGGCATCTCAGTGCGCTGTTCTGGAAGTGAGTCTTTGGCCATTTTTCTGCTTTGCTAAAGGGGTCCTCGAGGCTAGCAGTAGCTTTGCAAGGGATGTGCCGATAATTTACCGAGTTATATCAGCGTCATACTCTTTAAAGGGGTGTCATAAACTTGAGCTGATATCGGGAAAGGTTGACACTTATAAGCAATGTAACTACTCAACAAATTCTGCCGCAATAACGTTAGCCCCTATTAAGGGGCGAGGCACCCCCGACTAGGAGGTAGCAAGAAAAAGGATCCTCCAAAATCACCCATTTAGCGACGAAATTGCAGCGACGATCTTAAAATCAGGTGAGTAGTTACGAAGCAATTACCTAAGCACGCGGGATAAAATCACCGCTATATTTTCCACCTCTCGCTGCAACAGCACTCCGACCTCGGGCAAGGCGAGAACAGAGATCGCAAATCCAACACCGATCGTTAGCGGGAAGCTAACAACAAAGATATTAAGCGTCGGTATAGCTTTAGAAATAATACCCATAACGAAATTAGTCAGAAGCAACGCAACGATTACCGGTGCTGCAATAAGACATCCAACTTGAAACACCCGCGCACTCTGGTCAATCAACACGCCCAAACCCGCAGAAGAGAGCTCAAAGGAACCGGGCTTAATAGCGTTAGTCATAGCTGACAGCTCTGTTATCGCTACGTAGTGGCCGCCTATTAAGAGAAACACCAATACAGCTAAATCACTGTAGATACGCGACAGATCGGCAAGTGGCGCTTGGCTCGTTGGATCGAATAGCTGCGCGCCGTTTAAACCCATGGTTCCACTAGCTAGGTGCCCCGCGACTTGCGCTCCGCTGATAATGAGTAGCGGCACCAAGGCAACTACAGCTCCGAAACAAACCTCGCAGACTAGCTGCGCTACCATCACAGCAGCATTAGGCGGCACTACCGCCAGGGATGCAGGATTCAAAGAGATCAGGGCAAGAACGAGCGTTGCTGGATATCTCAATGTCATCCCCATTATCCCTCCACCGATACCGGGAACAAGCATAAAGAACGCCATGTAGCGCATCGAAAGCAGTAGGAAGGTCCAAGCGTAATCCAAACGAGCAACAATCTGCTCTGCTAGCTGCTGAACCTGTACGATATCCACTTAAACTCCATCTGGTTCGGTCTATGCGCGTAGACACTAAAAGGCCCTATCAATTCACTCCTATCGTTCCAATCTGACTAATAACGTGCACTGTGAAAGCAGCGAGACGATTTATCATAAAGTGCCCAAACACCAACATTCCAACTACTGCCGCGCCTATTTTCGGTATGAATGCTAACGCCGGATCACTAATCTGCGTCGCTGCTTGAAAGATACTGACAAGCAGACCCGCAACTAGACCAAACACTAAAATCGGGGCACAGGTATAAAGCGCGGTCTCGATACTGATCTGTCCTAGTCGCAGAAAATCATCAATTACCATAGCTCCTCCTAATATCTCTAAACTCTATACGTCTTGACCAATGAACTGATAATCAGATGCCATCCGTCAACGATTACGAAGAGCATTAACTTAAGCGGGAGCGAAATAACAACTGGTGGAAGCGTTATCATACTCATTGAGGTCAACACCGACGACACAACCATATCCAACACCAAAAACGGTAGTGCGATCAGAAACCCGATCTGGAACGCGGTATTCAGCTCGCTCAAAATAAAGCCAGGCACCGCGACAAAAAACGGAACATCCGCCGGATCCTTGGGAAACTCTGATTTAGTTATCTGCAAAAACAAAGCTAGATCCTTCTCTCTGGCATGCTTGACAAGAAACTCCTTAAGCGGTGCAGATGCTCTCTTTAGAGCCTCAGTCTGATCCATCTGCCCTTCCATAAATGGCTTAATGCCCTGATCATAGCACTTTTGAAACACCGGGTTCATAATTGCTATGGTCAGAAAGAGTGCAAGACCAGTGATGACTGTATTAGGCGGAAGTGTTGCAGTGCCGATGGCGGTTCGGGTCATACCGAGAACAACCGCAATCCGAGTAAAGCACGTCATGCACAGTACCATTGCTGGCGCAAACGTTAGCGCAGTTAGCAATAGCAAAATCTTAAGGCTACTAGCGACACCGCCACCAGAGGCTAGTTCGCTACCTCCTACAGATATCGATAGGTCAGGTAACATAGCCTGCTGTGCGTAAGCAGATTTCGGGGAGACCAGCGTTAGCAGAACAAGCACTATGAAAAGAAAAGCTTGTCCTATCCAAGGTCGCGCTGAATCTGAGGTTTGCCTATGCATGCAATTCCCCCATCTCTGCGCATACCTCATCAAGCGACTCTGTAAAGAGCGGGGTCGTTAATGAGTTTGTCGGCGTCACACTAACCGAGTCGGAACCTTGGGCGATTAAGTATTCACGATTATCCACAGCTATCAGAAATACTGAGGCCTTTGACGACAACGCCATCTTTTCACGAACCTCAATACGACGTCGACGTGCAGTACCACCAGCACTTTGATAACGACGCAAAAAGCGCACCGCCACGGCGAAAACTCCGAGACAAAAACACAAACCACCTAGCATCGTAACGGTCGAAGCAAACATCTGGCGTTACTCCTCTAATCCTTCTATGCGATCCTCTGGAGAAATTATGTCGGTTAACCGAACACCGAACTTATCGTTGACGATCACCGCCTCTCCGCGCGCAACTTGTTTGCCATTGATGAAGATATCGAGTGGTTCGCCAGCCAGCTTTTCCAGCTCAACGACCGATCCCTGACCTAGTCGAAGCAGGTCCTGAATGGTCATGCGAGTCCTTCCCACCTCCACCGTCACCTGCAAGGCAACATCGAGAATAAATTCAAGATTTCTGCCTAGCTGCTTTTTTGGTGGCTCGCTCATAGATGTCGCGTCTGCCGCTGATTCAGCTGCGGCCGCTTGCGCCGCTGCCGCTACATCAGATGCGGCTTGTGCCAACCCTTCGAGGTTTTGTTCGATATCACTATCTGCCATGGTAGTTATACTCCTCTTTATTTCTCATATTAATTAGGTCATTCCGCGGTATCTCGCGCGATATTCTAATCGCGCGATTACCACGCAAACTCCCGACAGAACCATAAAACTTCGGTATCCCTTCAATTAGAACCCTTGATTCCTCGGCCGGATTTGTCTCAAGCGTTATGATGTCGCCCTTCTTGAGAGATAGAAAATCGCGGGTCTTTATAGCCCCACGCGCAAGCTGCACACTCATCGAGCACGGGGTCTGCAAGACGTTACCCTGCATACGTTTGATTAACATTCCATCAACCTCTAAACGTGTGCTTTGAATGCTAGTAGATAGTTTTGAACGGAGCGGCTCGAGGGTCGAGTACGGCATACAGATAGTAAGCGTTGTACACTCTTGCTCTAACTCAATCTCGATATTTACCACGATTACTACGTCCGATGGAGGAGCTATTGTTATAGCGAATGGATTCACCTCAGAGCGTAGATACTCGAAGTTGATCGGATATACTGGCGCCCAGGCTTCGCGAAGCACATCGAGCGCGATCATCACCATCTTTCCAATCAGACGGCTTTCTATCGGGGTATATTCCCGACCTTCTACCTTTACTCGCCCCTGACCCCGACCTCCAAACAATCCATCAATTACCCCAAAGACAAGTGGAGCCGAAACAACCACCAAAGACTGGCCACTTAACGGCGACATCTTCAGGATATGAAGAGATGACGGCAGTGGCAGCTTCTTCATAAACGAGCCGAACTTAACCATCTCAAAGCCGCCAACGTTGGTAAAGCATGTGCGCCCAAGAAAGCGCGATAATCCCGTACGAAACTGTCTAGCAAAGCGCTCATGAATAAGCTCCAGCGTTGGCATTCTGCCGCGAACTATTCGCTCTTGGCTGGCTATATCGAAACGCTTTATGTTCTGAGTCGCCAACGCCTCAACCGATCCCTCTTCAATGTCGCCCTCTGAGAGACCTCGAAGCAGTGTGTTAATCTCCTCTTGGCTTAGAACTTGGTTCATACCTACCTTATTGAATCACAAACTGTGTGAAATAAATCCGTCGCACTTCCTGTCGCCTTAGCTGCTCATTTATTAAATCCTTAATACTCTTCTTGAGCGCCTCCTTGCCTAACGCATCTTCAAGCTCTGAAGCGTTCTTCTGGGTTAACATAGTAATGATACCGTCACGAATAGGTACAATTCGGCCGTATAATCGGCGTGGAACATCAGCAGTTTCCATTTCGGCTTGAAGCTGCAATCGGAGATATTTACCGCCTGATAGGTTTACTAGGAATGTATCAAAGGGCACTATTGCACCAAGAGCTTCTTCATTATCGAGAAGAGTTAGAGTCTCATCTTCCTCCGGCTCAGCTGCAGATGAGCTTTCCTTGTCGTTAGCAATTACCACAGCGGCAGCCTCTGCCGCCTCCTTCTCCTCAGGTGCCTCTGATGGCGTCATTAGGAAATATCCTAGCGGTGCTCCAATGCCGAGCACAGATAGCGCCACGCCAGCGGCTATTATGATCTTTTTACGGCTAGTGGCCTTAGCATCGGTCACGTGCTCGATCTCTTTTGGCTTTTCTGAATCGCTGGACATACCGCCTTCTATTTCCAAGAAAATTGCACTACTGCCACTAACTGCCGCTCCGAAACGAATCGTTTCCTCCACTCCTCGCACTGCGCACCTAACTGAAAAGTAACCTGGCTCGCTGATTCTCCAACTGCCTGCAACTTTTCTAGGGCCTCAGATATCACCTCGCTCTCTGATTCAGCTTCACACACCGAAACGGTTGCAGTGGCGCCTTGAAGGATATTATCAATGAGCAATCGTAACCACTCGGCCTGCGCGCCACTTAAAGATTCCCCCGAACTAGCGACGACTGGGTCGCGTCGCCACACAGGAACTGTCTTACCTGACGCATCTTTGACATCGGAAGACCTAGAAGCAAAGGTAGTGCCAGGTATCTGCCGAGGTGTAGTAACGTTACTAACACCCTGTTGCCCTTGAGTTTGCTGGCCGGGATTTGCAAAACGCGGCGTCAAAAGGAGGAAGAAACACACCAGAAGTGTCAAAAGATCCCCAAAGCTAATAAACCAAGAGATAGTGCCTAACTGTTTGGCACTGAGTTCGGACGCTGATCTAGGATTTGACATCACGCAGCTCCATCGATTCAAACGATACATAGACTGTCGCGGATGGGTACCTAGAAGGAACAACCACTATCTTTATCGCCTGAGCTGGGATCCCGTCCTGTGCAGCACGCGTCCTTAGTGCTTTGGCCCGCAGACCAACTGTTGTAGCTACCTCTTGAGCATTGCCAGAAATAAAGGCCGGAATTGCGAATACACCTCGCAGGTCGTGACTCGTTAAAACCTCAGAAATCGCCTTGATTCCTCCGGTGTCACTAATCTCTGCTGATTCCAAAGCTGTAAAGAATTCAGGGTAGCGCACTGATGCAAGCAGTTGTGCTTCCTGCGATAATTCAGGCTCTTGGCGCTGCTGGGTAGATTGCTTGTAAACAGATCCTACGCAGAACACCAAGATAATCAACAACACAGCCACGTATTGCGTGTAGAACGCTCGCAATATCCGTCTGTCAACTCCAACGCAAGCCTCCATGTATTATCCCTGTATTGCTACACTCGCAAAGCTCTGCAACCTCTGCTCAAGCATAATCGGGTTCTCTAGTCGCGAAATACTCAAGAGCCCTTCAAGGGTCACGCTCTTACACAGTTCGCGCTCCTGGGAAAGCACGCGCAGCTTTCCTGCTATCGGGAAGAAAAATAAGTTTGCTCCGACAGATCCATACAACGTAGCTACTAGTGCCATCGCCATAGAGCTGGCCATCATCGTCGTATCTTGGAGAGAGCCTAACATCTGAATGAGGCCCAGGAGGGTTCCGATAAGCCCCATAGCCGGAGCAAAGTTGCCCATCGTCTCCCACACCTGCACAGAGCGCCATTCACGCTCGCGCGAGCTCTCCATCTCATTCTTCAAGATCCGCTTGGTGTCGTCGATATTTCGGCCATCAGCTACCAGCATCAGTCCGAGTCGCAAGAATTCGTCTGTCTCGCCCTGCGCCTCGTCTTCGAGGGTCAGCACACCGTACTGCTTTACCTGATGAGAAAGCGCCATCAGAACTTCCATACGCTCCCTAGCGGAGGTAGGAGCTACAGTTGCAGCACCCCTTAGAGCAGCTAAGGCGCTCCGTAGGTCGCTGATAGAAAACTGAATAAGCGTACTGGCGATAGTGCCACCAAAGACGATCAGCAGCCCTTCTAAATTAAAGAATCTTAGCGGCTGATCGCTGCTAATAAGTCCGCCAAGCAGAACCAATACAGCAACGGATAATCCAACCAGCAGCGACCCACTAACTGCGGGTCTACCTGAACTCTGAGCATTCAGACTGCGCAAAGAGTAACGTGAGCCAGTACGATCCTGCATTGGAAAACCTCTTTTAGACAAAACAAGCTTTACTAGCGCTGCCAAACAACTAACGCGTTTATTAGCCGATGGCCTTAATGATAGCTTTGCACTCGCCTTAACTACCTGAATTTACGAGACAGTATCCCTGTACAGTAAGAGCTTTTTTGGCACCCTCACCGGTACTACTATGTTGAGATGTCAATTACCTGACCAATGGTTGCAAATATTAGGGCTTCTGTAGCACTTTAGCCTTTGCCAAAGTATTGATTAAAAACAGCAGTCCCGCAGGGGCGCTATCTCCAGCGCGATGTGTTGCAATCGCCGATGATCTTCGCGGGTGCGAACGCGGCTGGACAGAGTCCAGCCCTCCAGGTTGTGGGGCTTGCGGCGTATGGAGGGCGCGACTCCTGGCGCGCCGTTTTGCAATGCCCTATGCAAATATAAACCTAAATTCAGCAGTTGCGGGTCTGAAAATAGCGCATCCCTGATTAGAGGATGACAAGAAATAAAGGCCTGTAAACATGCTTGCTTCAGGCGTGTCTTTTCGTTGTCGATTTTATTTTGTCTTGGATAGCGACTCTCCGATAACGCATCTCAAGCGATTTAAACTTTTTTCCCTCAGGCGATGTATCGGTCATAAAGAAGGTGTATGAGTCAGCTGACTCAATCTGCAACTTTGACTGCACAACCTTTAATCCACTCACTAGCGGATCATACACCTCACTTTCCAAGTCCACTGTCTTTCCATCAGAAGAAAAACGCCCCGATGAGGTAGTAAGCGCAGTATTAAGAGAATCCGCCCACACCGTTTTAAATCTTTTAGCTGCGTTATCGTACCCCATAATCCCCATGCCACGGTAATCTGCCCCTGCTAACGTGCCGCTAAATTGCTCCTGAAGAAAGCGCTTGCCTAGAATCCACGATATCTGTGAATGCCCAAGAGATGACTCACCAGCGGAATCAGGATCGCTCCAAAATGTAAGCTCAACGTCCCACTCTCCGACAAAGCTCTCTAGTAACCTGTGAGATGATCCAGGCTTACTAAGAGCAGTCCAATCCTCTGGGGTCAACCCGATCGCTTGGACTCCATCGCGTTCACCAGACTTAAGTTGCACGGCACATGCGCTTATAAATAACGCTAAGAAAAGCAATCCACTTCGACTTAATCCACTCCAAATAACTTTCATGCTGATGACCTTTTTAGTAGTGCATGCCCCTATCTGAAACCAAATTTCGGGGGCGTTAGTAATGCTAAGGCTAACCCGGCCGAGCCGGAACCACCACTAGAGGAAATATAGGGGTTCGCAAGGCCCTCTGCTCTGTTAAATAGCTTGCCGGATAGTCAAAGCTAGAGGACAATTCATGGGCATGCTTTTGTATTCGCCTCGCTCCATCCCAACTCTTTACAAACCGCCACGACTCCAGAAGGGCGATTCAGTTCTTATTATCGCTCCTGCTAGTCCACCTTCATCTGATGAAGTAATTACGAAAGCATCGCAATACCTCTCGGATGCTGGCTTTCAAGTAGTGGTCGGAAGAAATGCTAGAGAGCGCAACGGATTTTTAGCTGGTCTTGATTCGCAGCGCTTAGCAGATATCTCGGAAGCTTTCGCTTCATCAACCATCAAGGCGGTCTTTTGCCTACGTGGGGGGTACGGCTCAGGACGAATCCTAAACGCGATCCCTTTTCATGAACTTGTAAAAAATCCTAAAATATTTGTCGGATCGAGCGATCTGACATCGATCTTACTTGGCTGCTCTCTAGATGGACAGTCAGTAGCGTTTCACGGACCTACCCTCGAATCATTAGTTAGCGGATCCTGCGATAAATTTACATCAGCAGCGTTTATGCGGATGATTACTGGCGACTCAAGCGCTATCGGCTCGATTCGCAGGGATTATCACGGTACAACTCCGATTGAATCACTCACCGCAGGTATAACTACTGGAAGACTTGTAGGCGGCAACTTATCGCTGCTAGTTTCACTAGTAGGCACACGTTTTTTCCCCGCTCTTGATGATTCTATACTTTTTTTAGAGGATGTTGCGGAAGCTCCATATCGAATCGATCGGCTGCTGACACAACTACTCAATATAGGAGTTCTACAACGTGTTCGCGGATTCGCCTTAGGCCTCTTTGAACGATGTGAGTATCGACCGGGGGAAGCGGCCAGCAAGCAGACACTTAGAGATGTAATAACAGAGCGACTTGTGCCATTAGGCAAACCCATCGTTTTGGGACTCCCCTTCGGCCATTCACCGTACAATGCAACTTTACCCGTCGGCGCCACGGCGACCCTCGATGCGAACTCAGCAGATCTGATAATCGATGAACTTGGCGTTACTTAGAGCTGACGCGCCATTTCTAACAAAGCATCGCGTAAGCGCGGTTTTGCCGCCATCCCTAACCAGATATTCTACGCCCCCAGGAATCGTACTTGCGAACCTCTGCACCTCGCGATTTTGGATCGATAACCTTCACTGAGAGATGCCCGTCCTGCCCCGATTTTACAACTCGCTCCTCTACAACAGCAGATAACGGCCTAGCACCTTCAATCGGACTTTTATCATTTAGACCTCTAAGGCCTAGAGATATCTTTCCATACATCGAAGCTAAACTGACTCGCACCGCGTCTCTAACCGAAAGCAGTAGAGTTACCGTTACTAATTTGTCATTTTGAGAGGCCGCTGCCTTAGAGGGAGACCACTCAGTTGCTTTGTTTGAGGCTAAAATCCTAACAGGCCCAGCTAGTAGTGACGCCATATCACGGCCGAACACAGAGGTAATCCAAACCAGATCTACATCAGTTCCCGGCTGCGCCCATCCATCGACATTATCAAGCCACGGTCTCTCAACTTCAATTGCGACCGCTCGATAATCTTTCGGTAGGAGAGCCGTTAAAACATGTACAGGCTGCCTATTGGTAAGTGCAGCCTTTAGTACCGGCTGTCCTTTAAAAAGAACGCCTCGTGCGTACATACCCTTTAGTTCATCAAAGCCCCGAATCATGTCTCCGGTTACCTGGTCCTCGCTCTTAGCCTCTTTGCGAAACATGTTTGGCTCAAGAGCCACACCAACCTGCACCGTTTCATTCGGTACTATAATGTCTGATGTGTAAACCTGCACACTTGCTGGTTCGGTAAGCACTGCCGCATCACTAGGCGCGCGGAGTACATGCAGAGCGACTGCCAAGGCGACAACAGAGAACAGAACACCTGCTGCGATTGCCGCCACAAGCGGCAATCGCTGTTCTGCACCTTTCTTCCGTTTTGCGTTGTAAGAGCCCTTACCTGCGGATACCATAACCCTTTGATTTATTGGATACTTCTCCCTAACTAAAAGGAGTAATCGGCAGAACTCTTAGAAATATTAACCTAGATTAGGCAGTATTCGGCAGTTAAGGAGGATGAAAATGGTGCAGATACTCGAAAGCACAAAGGAT
>JBBALZ010000033.1:0-21641 GCA_040402735.1 Bdellovibrionota bacterium | reverse complement strand
CCCTTTCGGTAAAATATCCAAAAGCCGACCGCGAGTGGGCGTGGCAATATGTATTCCCATCCACAAGACTTTCGAGCGATCCACGATCTGGGGATACCAAGCGACATCACCTGTTTGAGTCGTACATGGAAGATGCCATTAAACAAGCCGCCATCAAGGCTGGGCTTGCAAAACGCATAACGTGTCACACGTTTCGCCACTCGTTCGCGACGCACCTCCTTGAGAATGGAAAGGATATTCGACTTATTCAGGAGCTACTCGGGCACTCGGATGTCAAAACTACGATGATCTATACTCACGTGGCTCGCTCGCCGGTTCCTCGGGTAGTTAGTCCGCTTGATGAACTATAGTGAGTAGCGGCCCTTCCCCGCGTATGCTAAGCCCGCTGTATGCAAAAACCTCTCTTCCTAGCTTCAAGCATTAAGTAGCTAGGCTCTGGTAGCCGTCCGAAGATGCTAGGCTCTGGTGCTAGGCTCTGGTGTAGGCTCTGGTGCGGGGTTACTTTTCCGCCTCTCCTCGCAAAATAACTGCGGCGTACTACTACCGCGCCTTTGACCTACAGTCTTGACCTAAGTCTCGAGCTAAGTCTCGAGCTGATGTTTTGACTGTCACGCGCTTGTTTTATAAATAGAGCATCGGCGCCAGGGCAAGCTACTGAATTTATATGGGTTTAATCTAGTATGTACCAGGGATGGGGGGCAGCTGTTTGTTATACGCTAGACTCCCGCGTCTTCAGTGATCGTTTCGATCCTTCGATTTTTAATCTCCTTGATCGCAACCGGCACTCGAAGCTCTTTGCCGCCATCAGGCGTATCGGAGTAGCTCAATTCGCCAGTCGCGCCCTTTCGGGGAGAAATTTGCGAGATTGTTCGCATGATATCATCGCGAGAAATCTTTTGTTTCAAATTGCCGAAAAGATCACTTATCAGGTTTGCAATATCATAAGCCTGAGCGGCATGGCCGATATGACCATCGGTCCCATACTTCTCAGTGTGCAGTTTTCGAAATTCCGGCGTGATTCCAACCTCTGTGAAAAAGGCGCCGTTTATAGTATCGGGGCACTCCTTGATAATAGAATCACTACCAATAATATCTGCGCTGAACGTTTGAACGGAGAGCTTCATTTGAGCAACATTTTTATAAAACGACGCAAATTGCGCAGGCAATATGAAAGCACCAATTGCATCTTCCTTGTGGAATCCAAGTTTTAGCACGTAAGATCGAAGATCGTTCTCCGTCGGCAATATTTTTTCAATCCTTGTTATTTTGATATTCTCTTTTGGTAGCAAGACTTCCAGATGTCGAAGAATGTCATCGTAAAAGGGAATGTCCGTGTTGAGAAATGAGACGGATTTGAACTTTCGCTTCGCCAGCTCGGCTACCAACGCCTGGGCAATCCGCTCGCCGGTCCGAGCAGCCCGCACTACATAGGTTTTTTTGGTAGTGCTTTCCTTTAGGGTTGTTTCCACCAGTAACGGCAATTTTCCAGCCTCAGTGATCGGGATGATCGCTTCGGTCGGAGAAACGCCCCACGCGTAATAGAGACTGATATCGTCTGAGACCCTTAGTTTTTGAAGCGCTGTGACTGCGGTATTGCCGTCGTATCTCGAATCTTCAAAAACGAAGTGAACGTTTGAAAAATGTTGCGGCGCACCAGAAGTAGCCAAATCGAATCCGCGCTGAATCGACGAGCCATAATCCGCAAGGTCCCCGGTTAACGGTATAATTACGCCCACATTAAATTTTACGGCGTCTTGACCTAGCGCTCCATTGGGAAAGATGAACCATCCGCACAAGAGGCCGATGAAAATCGACAGACATCTCCGGTTAAATAACGTTTTGTGGCAGGGGCTCATGTGGTGTCACCAGTTTCTTATTCGAGTAAAGAGATCTGCCGATCACAGCAGGCGTATAATGATTATTGCCAGCAGGCTCTGCTCCGCTGAGCAAAATTGTTATACCTCGTTTATCCAAACTTCAATTTACTTTCCTCACCACGCTTACGCTTGTCAAAATGCTCGTCAAAATTGAGCATGTCCAACAAGTTTCCTCCCTTGCTCATGCTTACTAACGCCGCCCCTTCCTTCAATTGAATCTCTTCAGCTATTGGAATAAGCTCAGCCAATTCAGAACTGGTCGCGACAACTATTCCTTCATCATCACCAAATAGCACATCTCCTGGGTTCACTCTAACACCACCACAAGTGATAGGAATCTGAGTTTCAAATACTTTAGTTGCAGTTCCTGCCATCGGATTTATATAGCGCGAATACACCGGGATATCCAAGGTGCGAATTATAGGTGTATCTCGAACAGCACCATCAGTAACAATTCCGCCTAAGCCTCTTCGCAGTGCTTCCGTTGAAAACAACTCACCGGCGACTGCTGCCCTTGTATTTTGGCAATCAATTACGAGTACTTCTCCGGCGGACGCCTCTTGGAGAGCTTTTATCACAGTAAGATAATCATTAGAACATGTGACCGTGCGAGCAATACCGAAAAGCTTCATTCCCAATCGAAGAGGCTTTATTTCGATATCCATTATGCGAATTTGTTTATTGGCATCACAAATCGATGCGACGTCAAGTTTGAGAATTCTCTCTCGAAGCTGTTCAATATTCATATTTGTTCACGTGGTATAACATATTACTGTCCCGATCCGCCCATCTACGCGTCCCGAGACCTCTTTTCATGCTAGCTCACTCACTCATCCTACTCAACTGAAACAACAACCTGAATAAATTCAGTTTATTACAGCATTATTGCAGGCCAGGTCCATCTAGCGATTTTGGGTAGATGGGCAGATCTGTCCATCTAGGACCTTATGCTGGGGTAATGGCGTTTCCTGAGCACGCAACTTATCCGGAGACTTCTCGATTTATCTCTTATGCAAGAAAACACCAAACCAAAAATGCTGCTTGAGGTCGTACGCGAAGTGATTCGTCTGCGCCACTTAAGCTATAAGACAGAGAAACATTATCTGAATTGGATCCGCCGATTTGTACGCTTTCACGGCAAACGTCACCCGGCACAGATGGGAGAGGAGGAGATAGCAGCGTTTCTTTCTCACCTGGCAATTGCTCGTAACTGCTCGCCGTCCACTCAGAACCAGGCACTTAACGCTCTGGTATTCCTTTTTAAGAATGTGCTTGGCCGAGATCTGGGCACACTTAAGAATATTCAATGGGCACGTCGAAAGCAGCGGGTGCCCGAAGTAATGACTCGCGAAGAGATTAAAAGTGTCTTAGACCAGCTGAAGGACCATGAGCAAAAATGGCTCATCGCCTCTCTGTTATATGGTTGCGGAATCCGACTTTCGGAGGCTCTTCGTTTACGAGTAAAGGACGTAGAGTTTGGCCAGGGAATACTAGCCATTCGCGATGCAAAGGGGGGCAAGGACAGAGTAGTTCCATTACCCAAAAGACTGATTGCCCCCCTTCGAGCTCAGCTTGCCGCGGCGCAGGCTGTGCACACCTCCGACCTAAAAGCGGGGTTTGGTCGCGTCTCTCTGCCTTATGCCCTGTCTGTGAAATATCCAAAAGCCGATCGCGAATGGGCGTGGCAATATGTATTTCCCTCAACTAAACTTTCAACCGATCCGCGATCTGGAGACACCAAGCGACACCACCTGTTTGATTCGTATATGGAAGATGCCGTCAAGCAAGCTTCGATAAAGGCAGGTCTATCGAAACGCATAACTTGCCACACCTTTCGCCACTCGTTCGCGACCCACCTCCTTGAAAATGGAAAGGATATTCGACTTATTCAGGAGCTACTAGGACACTCGGATGTAAAAACTACTATGATTTATACACACGTCGCGCGCTCTCCAGTTCCTCGGGTGGTCAGTCCGCTTGATGAACTGTAACCATAAATTCGGCAATTGCGGGTCTGAAAATGGCGCAGGTGCTCAAAATCACTTTAGGCTTTTGAATTTGCGGTGCTCACCCTGACGGTGCCAGGGTTTAAGCTTCCGCAAATATCAAAATCCTTTGTGCTTTCGAGCATCTGCACCATTTTCATCCTCCTTAACTGCCGTTTTTAGGATAATTTATTACCGATCGGGAACAAATCATCACAGCTGCAAAATTAAGCTGAAATATATTCCCGCTCGGGAAGATAATCTTTAGCGATAGTACCTACTAGTCCAAATAAAAGCCTTTGCATATCGCATTTGCCACGATAAAATTACCGTACGGGAACAATTACTGAAAGAGCATATGCCACTAACAACTTACGAGCTAGGAGAAACGCTAAGATTAACCCGCAAGAAGCTGGGGATCACGCAGAGGGAGCTTGCACTGACATCAGGAACAGGGCTGCGGTTTATTATCGACCTTGAGAGTGGCAAAGCAACCTGCCAACTTGCGAAGGCGCTGGCCGTGATTGAGACCCTGGGAATTAAACTTGAGCTGAAGCTACCAAAGTAGTCTCGATTATCACGAGGACAAGTGGCAAGACGTACATTAAATGTTTACCTTCGCGATCACCTCGTCGGGCAGCTAATCCAGGACGAGCATGGGCAGATATCGTTTATCTACTCACACTATTGGCTTCACCATCCCGAGGCGACCCACCTATCGCACTCTCTACCACTAAGAGAAGAGCCGTTCTCACGAAACGAGTGTCGGGGATTTTTCGCCGGAGTTCTTCCAGAGGAAGAGAAGCGCGAGATAATAGCCAGGAATCTCGGGATCAGCGCGCGGAACGACTTCGCGATGCTTGAGCAACTCGGTGGCGAATGCGCGGGGGCTGTAACACTGATTCGTCCCGGTATTGATCTCCCCTCTAGCGCTACCGGTAGTTATCAAGAACTCTCTTCGAGTGAGCTCTTAGAGATATTAAGAGCCTTGCCGAAGCGTCCACTTTTGGCCGGTGATACTGGCATCCGCCTATCTCTCGCTGGCGCTCAAGATAAGATCGCTGTTCGAGTGAATGGAGATAGGATATCGATCCCTAAAAATGGCGCCGCTAGTACGCACATTATAAAGCCCGCTATCACGAGGTTTCCTGGATTAGTTGAGAACGAGGCATTCTGCATGAAATTAGCCGCGGCCGTGGGACTTTCGGTGGCGGAGGTCTCAGTCGGAGAGATAGAAGATATAAAGTTTATCTTGGTCAGGCGCTTTGACCGTACAATCAATGAAAACGGAGTGATTACAAGAATCCATCAAGAAGATCTCTGTCAAGCGCTGGGTTACCCTCCCGAGCATAAATATCAATCAGAGGGAGGTCCCGGCCTAAAAGAGTGCTTTAAGCTTATTCGAGCGACATCAAACAATCCGGCCGCGGATCTTAAAGCTCTATTAGAGGCTCTTATCTTTAATCTAATAATCGGAAATAACGACGCCCACGCTAAAAACTTCTCTATCATTCACCACCAAAACAACACAGCGCGATTGGCGCCTCTTTATGATCTTATTTGCACCGCCGCGTATCCGGAACTTACCCCCAAGATGGCTATGAAGATAGGCAAGGCGGCGATATTTGATCAGATCTATCCGCGAGAGATAGACCGCCTAGCCGATGAATGTGGGTTAAACAGAACCCTGACTAGAGAGAGAGCAATTAACCTGGCACACACGATTGAGCTAGCGGCAAAAACTCTTCGGAGCAGCCTAAATTACGGCGCTGACATAGTGGATCTGATAGTCACTAGATGTGAAGCAATCATAGAGAGATTTCAATAACAAGCCCACCGTGCTACCTTCTTAATCCTATGTCGGCAACTATTCTTTTGGCGTCATCAAGTGAAAGTGGTGCCTTTGGGAGGATGCACTCACTCTTGATTGTTCGGTTGAATCGCTCGCATTTCCCGTTCGCCTGGGGATAGTGCGGAGACTTTAAAAAAATCACTGGATTGAGGCTTGGTTTATTAGCCTAATAAGGCGAAGCACTAATACGCCGTTTACTGCATTCCAGTATAGAACGTATTATTGTAAACCCGAGGATTGGGAAGCGCCTGAGCTGCTTTGCCACCTTGAATGCCTAAGGTTGGAGTTGTGTTGGCGTAGATCCACAATACTTTTTCGTTTGATACTAGGATCTCCTCTTTGCCATCATTATCCATGTCAAAGTGTTGGGTAAAGTAGAATGAATAGGTGACCGTGCCGTTTAGCATCTTTGCCGCTGGCGGGAAGGGTAGTCGCGCAACCACCTTGCCAGCTCCATCATAGAGTGTTGGAGGAGCCGAGAAGCTGCGACTCACCAGAAGTAAGCTCGTTGGTGTGTCAGCTATCCAGTTATCAATCTTTGAAAGCATAGCCCGATTGCCGTGTCCAAGGCTTTTCCAGAGTAAGCGCCCACGCGCATCGTACATCCTTAATATTCCGCTAAGCTGCTTGTCTCGGTCGATAGTAGCTATCTGCTTTTCACAAGTTTTCGGATCAAATGCGCCAACTACGGAGTGTTGTGCATGATTTTCCTCGCCACGCCAAAATATCTCTCCGGCCGTTGACAAAAGGGCAACTCGGCCACTCGTCGCAATCGCAAGCTCTATGGTCCCATCGCAGTTTACATCGCTATAGGCCGCTGAGTCGTTGTGAATTCCAAGCTCGCGTCGGTTCCAGATAAGTTCGCCTCGCGAGTTGATCAGAATATACCCAGCAAGTAGCTCCGGCTCGCCATCGTAGTCTATGTCGATAGACATCGGAAAATGGGAGAAGCCATTACCAACGCGCCACACTACCTGTAGTTCGGGAGATAGAAGGGTGTTAAACGTACGGCCATGCAGGATGAGCCCTGCAGGTCCACCAAACTGCTTGGTTTGAAATATGTAGAGGCTATACGGCTCTTCTGACGGTACATTGTACATCTCGTATCCATCGCTTCCGCTTAATATTACGATGTTTCTGGAATCGTAGTAGATTACATCATCAAATCCATCGCCATTCCAATCATACACCTGTACCGGTATATCCCCGGTCGTGCGGAAGTGTCTACGATTCGGTAGTCCGCGCTGCCAGAGAACCTTGCCATCGGGTAGCGAAACCGCAGTTATGCAGGTTACCTCGCGGTCCCTGCTGACCTGCACAAATACAGCAGCCACTGAGCCCTGTCCCTGGAGCTGTCCGTACCGAACAACGTGCGAGCCAAAATCTTGTAGCTCTATCATGGCTACTACCTGGGCGGCGCTGAGAGCCTGGAGCGATGAGGGTCTGCGCTTTGTGGTAATTGGCTTAGCAAAGCTGATATCAGGCAAGGCTAAGCATGAGATAAAGACACTAACCAGCAAAAGTTGTAAACGGGCTAGGGTTGTAGAGTGCTGGTAAGGCAACATGAAAGCAATCAGAGGGCACTAACGCCAACCTCTGATTACACAATCAAGATTCTTCTGGCAAGCCCTTGGGCAGGCCAATCCCGGTTTTTACCGTGTTCGCGCTGGCAAGGAGCCACTCCGCCTAAGGGGACGGCCAGCACTATTTACAGCTTGCATCTGGATGGTTCGAGACCGTGTTGCCCCGCCACGACCTAGAACTATTCCGCGTAGCATCTTGTAGCGCTCCTCTGGAGTAATCACGTCAGAAGTACTTTGCCCCTGATTATTATAGCCGGTATCCGGTAGTACTGGGGCTTCGTCCGAACCGAATCTTTCAAGGCTAGGACTGTTTCTCGATGATTTGCCACTTGAGCGTTGCGACGGAACACCACAGCCGTAGGCTTCGGCAGCATCTCCGTAGCACTCCGCTTGAGCCAATGACCCGTTGAGGCCAATGAATATACCTGAAAGGATTACTAGGCAGATAGTTCTCATAGTCGCGTTACCTTAAAAAATACGGCCTTCCTATTGTACACTTAAACGTTATGGCTAAAAAAGGTCAATGTGGCTCATTTGCTATCGCGTTACAATTCTCCCGCTATCTAATCGAAAAAGCTGGCATTTCTGATCGGGGGTACTAATGCTCTGCACAGGGCTTCGCAATCCTCTCTTCTTAAATAAGGCCAAAAATGCGCGGAATGTACTCTGTTTAATGAGTTTAACGACGCCTGGCCGCGCATTTTTATCCTTTTTAGGCATTTGGCCAACCTTTTGCAACTAAACCAAAAGCACCGCGTTTGTGGGCAATTTTTGCCCAGGATCGCTAAAGGAAGGGAACCATCTCTATGAGATTAGAGTCGGCCATGCGCACCAGCAGAGAGGGGCTTGTGTCTAACGGCCAGGCCATATCTGTAATTGGCGATAATATTTCAAACGCTAACACTACAGCCTTTAAAGGTCAGCGCAGTGAGTTCGTAGCTCTTCTGGGTGAGCGAGCGGATGATCGAGGCGCTAGTTTGCCTGGTGGCGCAGGAGATGGCGTTGCTGTCGGACGGGTTAGAGTAGACTTTGAAGTAGGGACTGCGGCACCAACTGGACGAGGACTTGATGTAGCTCTTACGGGCAATGGATTTTTTCTGGTGGGAGATCCAAAAGCTCCCAGTCTGACACGTTTGGGGAGCTTTCAGATTAACAATCAAGGGCTGCTGACTACATCAGAGGGGCTGCCAGTGCTGGGCTACTCAGGTACTGACGCCGAGGTGCTTGGCACTATCAACATGGTTAATCTAGATCGGATCCCCGAAGCGACAACGGCTGTGACCATATTTGGAAATCTAGATGGCTCGGTGCGAACCGGACAACCTCCAGAGAATCCCGCAACGTTCCGCGAAGTGGGTGAATCGGCTGCTTTCGTCTCTACGCAGAGCGTGTTTGATGCCTCCGGTAAGCGCCGCGATATTCAAATGTTTTACTACAAAAACAATCCGAATCAGTGGACGGTGCAAGCGTACGTAAATGGAGCGGATGTTGGTCAAGCTGCTGACCTACCCGTGTTGCTAGGGCAGACAACTGTGAATTTTAACAATGTGGGGCAGATTCCCGAAGATCAGCAAGCGCAAGCAGTACTAAATCTTAATCCTGCTTGGGGTGGAGGAGTCACGCAAACACCATTTACCATTTCGTTAGCTAATCTGACACAATTTGCTGGTGGATCGCGCATCGTCAACACACAGATGAATGGTCAAGGCAACGGTGACGTACTTGGGTTTGAAATAGAGGCTGACGGCAGGATCTTTGCAACACTATCAAGTGGTGATCTAGTACAGGCAGGAACCCTGGCCCTTGGTTCGGTTACCAATAACGATGGCCTCATGCGATCGACTGGAGCACTCTTCTCAGTTACACAGGAATCGGGGCCGCTCCGAATAGGTAGAGCGCTTACTGATGGTCGCGGTGGAATGCAGTCTAGAGCCCTTGAAGCATCCAACGTTGACCTACCCAAGCAGTTCGTCGATATGATCGTTTATCAGCGCGGATATCAAGCCAGCTCGCAGGTGCTTTCGGCTGCAAGTGATCTGCTCAAGAGTACTATTGCGATGATACGATAACTCATCAAATACAGTAGGGACCGCGCATTTTTGGCCCCATTTAAGAGAAGAGAATCGCGATGCCCTAACGAAGCACCCTGGCCAACTGAACCACTCCATCTATAGATGCCGATGCCTGATTCTGCGCGTGCGTGGACTGCCGCACAACGTCAAAGAGCTCTTTCTGATGGTTTAGGATCTTTTGTAGTTCGGCATCTGGAGCGCCTCCTAGCATCATTATCTGTCGATCCTTTAAGAAGCGTGACATAGCAGCAGAGACGGTGCGCGCTGCTGAGCTGTATTCATGAGAGTGCAGCCGTCCAAAGAGTCGCGATATGCTCTGAGTGATGTCGATAGCTGGTAGAATACCCAACTCCGATATCTCCTTTCGGAGACAGATATGTCCATCGAGGAGGCTCTTAACTTCATCCGCTAGAGGATCGATATCCTCCTCTTGGTTGGTGAGTACTGTATAGAGTGCAGTAATCGAGCCCCTCTGAGAGCGACCAGCTCGTTCGACAAGTTTCGGAAGTTGAGTGTATACAGAATTGGTATATCCGTGGCGAACTGGGAGGTCTCCCGCAGCGATGCTAGTTTCTCGTACTGCCCGCGCCATGCGCGTTAACGAGTCAACGATAAGCAGCACATCTTTACCCTGATCACGAAAGTGTTCAGCAATAGTTGTTGCAGTGTATGGTGCCGTCTGACGTAGCAGCGATGAGTCATCGCTTGTGGCTACTACGATAACGCTTCGCCGCAACCCTTCTGCTCCCAGGGTTTGATCGAGAAACTCCTGAACCTCGCGACCACGTTCACCAACTAAGGCTACTACAATAACATCGACCGTTGCTTGACGAGCTATCATCGCCAACAGTGTCGATTTGCCAACACCAGCAGAGGCGAATATTCCCATGCGCTGTCCCTTGCCGAGAGTGCAGAAAGCATCGATCGCCTTGACCCCGGTTTCAATAGCGGTGTCGATTGGGGGTCGCCCGGACGCGGCTGGAGGTTTTGCAAATATCGTTCTGCATTGGCCTCCCGAGTCCCACAACTCGCCATCAAGCGGCACTCCAAGTGGAGTAATAACCCTACCCAAAAGGAAATCACCTACCGGCACAGAGAGCTGTTGGCCACGCGTGCGCACCTGAGCGCCTGGGAATATCCCCTCAGGCTCTTCAAACAACGCTAGAGAGAATAATTCGTCGCTAAAGGAAACTATCTGTCCAGCGATGATTTGCCCAGAGCGCGTGGTAACTGAGCAGAGGTCTCCAACAGATGCTTGAGGCAGACGAGCAGTAATTGAGGTGCCTTGAACGGAAACAATAGTTCCAATTGTGGTGAGTGGGCCCGAGGAGTTTGCTGATGATGTTTGCATTACTGAGCCTTATGCGTGTTGTGGCTTGGCCGCTCGTGTAGAATATCGCGCCACGAGAACTCAACCCCGCCATTTTCGGAGCTAAGAATGAAATCAACGTCAGTCAGGGATGGATCTGCCTCTATAGTGATTCCGTCAGGGAGGTGCTTTGAGACCTGCTGCATAATATCGCTATAACGAGGTTGAAATAAGAGGTGCAGTGAGCGTGCACGTTTGAGGATCTGCAACGACTCATGAATCCATGCAAGGAGCGCCTCGGGACGCATCAGTAGAGTGCTATCGATGATACGTTCTGCAAGATTGGTAGCGAGTGCGTGAGTGTCACTCTTTGCCGCGTTGATGGCCTGTTCATAGCAATTTCTTAAGGCCTGTAGTGCCGCTGTGCATTCGGCCTGAGCCGCTGCCAGACCCTCGTTGTATCCCTTGGCAAAGCTTCGAGCTCGGATATGTTTGGCATAGCGATACGCTTTAGCCCGTGATCTCTTGCGTTCTTCGCAGATCACCTGTCTGCCTAAGGTAATCGTGTGCTTGAAGGCCTGCACCGGGATATCAGGAGAGAGTTGATTAGGGATGAGTCGAGCGCGAATCATACAAAAGTTACACTGTAACAACTAAAAGTCTTCGTTAGTGTCTTAGTGTATATATCGTAAAAAGCGCTAGATAAGTTGCTAGGGGGGCGTCGTTAAACTCATTAAACCGGTACGGCCCGCGCATCTTCATCCTCCTTAACTGCCGAATGTAGGATAATTGCGAAACCCTAAAAAGTTGCTTACAAATTCTTGGCAAAATTGACCATCCACTCATGCATCCGCCCTAGCTCTGCGTCGGTTGTACAGTACGGAGGCATACAGTAAACGATATTGCCCAGGGGTCTTAGTAAGATACCGTGCTGTAAAAAGAATTTCATTGCAGTGTTTTTAATCGAGCTTATATAGCCTTTATTATCCGTATCGATGATATCAAAGGCTAAAATAGTTCCCGTCACTCGCGCTGATGAGACCCGCGGAATATCTCTAAGAATAGCTGCGCAGCTCTTGTGCGCAGCATTAATCCGCTTACGTGCTCTGTCGCAATCATCAGAGAGGCTAATTGATAGGCTCGCCAAGGCGATCGCTGCGGCTACAGGATTGCCCGTAAATGTATGGCCATGAAAAAAAGTTCGCGAGTAGTCATTAGCTATAAACCCCTGGAAGATATCTTCACTACAGGCGGTAACGGCGAGCGGAACTGAGCCGTTAGTCAGGCCTTTAGATAGGCAGATTAAGTCGGGTGCCTGGGTCAATACTGACGAGGCAAAAAGTGGTCCGGTGCGACCAAAGCCTGTCATCACCTCATCAGCGATGCAGAGAACGCCGTACTTCTTGCAGATATCAACGTAGCGGTTCAGAGCCACTGCATCGTACATAAGCATTCCCCCCGCTCCCTGCACAAGCGGTTCGAAGATAAATGCTGCAACGGTCCCAGAGCTACAGAGCGATTCTAGCTGCTCTAGATCTGAATTAGAGCCAGCTGTGCTGATACGGCGAACATCAAAGAGCATCTGATCAAAAGGTTTCGTAAATAGTCCGCGAGCCCCAGCTGCCATGGCTCCGAAGGTATCTCCGTGGTAGCTATCTTCGAGTGCTATGATAGTGTTTCGCTCCTGTCCCCGGTTAAACCACCATTGGATAGCCATTTTGAGAGCGACCTCCACGGCAGTAGAGCCATTGTCTGAATAAAACACCTTGGTGAGATCTCCCGGTAGGGAGGGCAGAAGCTGCTCTGCAAGTTCAACAGCAGGTTCGTGAGTGCATCCAGCAAAGAGTACGTGATCAAGGGTCTCGAGTTGCTTTGTTGCCGCGGCAATGATGGCTGGGTGTCCGTGTCCATGCAGGTTGCACCACCATGAGCTTATGCCATCAAGCACCTCTTGGCCTGAGGAAAGAAAGAGGCTTGCACCCTTGGCTCGAGCGACCTCGAGCATCGGCTGCTCGATACCACTTTGAGTAAAGGGGTGCCAAATAACGGCGCTGTCCCGTTCTAGTAAGTTTTTTTGCCCCACAATGTTACTCCCCATCTATAACCGTTTCGCCTTGGCGCGCAGCACCTTAAGTGTATCCCCAAGCTCGCGAGATTTTAGTAGATGTGAGGCGCTAATAAAGGTTAATACCCCAAGGATAATTCCACACACACAGGCGCTAAGCGGGGATAGCGATAGGTTAGATATCCAATAAATTACCAAAACCATCATCAGCGATGCGCAGAGCGAGCGGGCTAGCGATGAGATAAATGAGCTTAACGGAAATTGGCCTATTTTTACCTGGTACAGTAGCGCCACCAGAGCCAGCGAGCTAATAGCAGATATAGATGAAGCTGCCGCAAGTCCAACGTGCCCAAGGTCGCCTGATACGGGTACTAGTGCATAGAGATACTGCTGCACTAAGGCTAACAGTGCAGCGACTCCTCGGCCGTCGCCGTTGAGATTAATCGGACCCATTAGCACTAAAGAGACGCAGAGGTTTACTATCAGAGACACAAGACCGACGAGGCTTGGTGTTATCGTATCGCGCCGGGCGATAAAAGCTCGCACAAGCATCGAATGGCAGCTTGCCGCCCATAGTCCGTAACAGAGCGCCTGGAGTGCGAGAGCTGTGTTGTTTGCTGATTGGACGTCAAAGGCGCCTCGCTGGAAGAGTAACTGCGTAATTGGCAGTGCAAGTGCCCAAATTCCGCTTGCCATAGGTATAATGCAGAAATTAGTAAAGCGTAGTGAGTCGGTGATATTGCGCGAGAATGTAGCATCGTTAGCTTGAGCAGATGCGTTGCTTAGCGCCGGCAAGAGCACCGAGGCTAGGGCAACCGAGAATATCCCTATGGGGAACTGAGCAACACGATCTGCGTAAAACAGCCACGACACACTCCCCGATGGCAGGAGAGATGCCAGGATGGTGCCTAGGAAGATCGTAATCTGGTAAATCGACGCGCCGAGAGTAGCAGGGATCATTAATCGTATCACATCTCTCACGTCTTTAGAGAATATCCGCCGAGATGGAACAAGCGATAAGCCACTCCTGTGGCAAGCCGGAATCTGACTTGCGACCTGCACTATGCCTCCGATTAATACAGAGGCTGAAATAATCACTACAGCGGTCGACATCTCAAAAGGAATCGCTAAGAGCGCGCCGATTATTAGTACGATATTCATGATAACTTGGGCCCAGGCAGATGTGCCGAAGATGTTGAGAGCATTGAGAGCTGAGTTAATCATAGCAATCACACTCACACAGGCGATGTATGGAGCCATAATTCTGGTGAGGTGCACGCAGAGCTCAAATTTGCCAGTTTGCTTTTGAAATCCGGGTGCGATGATACCAACTATGTAAGGGGCACAAAAAATCATCGCAACGACTAGGATGGAGGTGACAATAATTAGGAATCCGACCACTCTCCGCATCGTTTCGCGCGCCTCTGGGATGCCGCGGGTTAGGGATGTTGAAAATACCGGGGTGAACGCCGCTGTTAGGGCTCCTTCGGCGACGAAGCTTCTTAGCAGATTTGGGATTCTAAAGGCGACGAAGAACGCATCAGCAAAGAGCGAGGCCCCGAGAAGCTGGGCAACGAGTAAATCTCGAATAAAACCGAGGATCCGACTGAGCAGGGTCAAAAGTGATACGATAGCAGTTCCACGTAGCAGCACGAGGCGACCCTATTAACGAATCATGAAACTACGCGCAACTCGATATAGGTCGGATGAGAGATCTACGCCACGCGAACGGATTACGCCGTTTTCGCCAGCCATCGATTCCAAAGAGATAAATCCCAGCTTATCAAAGTCACGAGTTACCATAATACCACTGTGCCCACCCAGAATGTGTTGCACAGCGCCGTAGCCTAGAAACTTGGTGTACTCAACATCAAACGATATCGGATCACAGCAGCGCAGCTCATAGCCGATATTTTTGGTGATAATTGGCACATCGGCATTTGCATCCTTAAGCATCTGCTTTAGTGGCGGGATGATCACATCTCCTAACTCAATCTGTGAGTAACGAATGCGACCCATATCATCTCGTACGCAACTTTGCAGGGCCGAGCTGCTCTTTACATCGATGCAGTCGAGGATGCCCTCAGCTAGCAGCACTACGCCGTAGTTCTTGCCCATTGAGATGCGCTTGCGGATTGAGGAGCAGATAATCGATGCGACATCCTCTGGTGAGGGGCCAACGCCGGCAAACTCTTCTGGAATAAGCGCCGATGTCGCTCCAGCAGCTAGCCCCATACCTAGCGCCAGAAATCCGGCCTTTCTTCCCATAGTTGTTGCTAAGAACCAGCGCCTGCACGTCTTTGCATCCTCACGCAGCACCTCAACTATCTTTGTGCCTGCATGAAGAGCCGTTTCGAATCCGAAGCTAGGATGGTTACTGGGCAAGACCAGGTCGTTATCGATAGTTTTAGGGACATGCACTATAGATAGGTTTCGGTGAAGCTGGGATAGCTTTAGGCTTAAGTAGGCCGACCCTTCGCCTCCGATTACTATTAGCTTGTCTATGTTGTTAGCCTCTAAGCCAGCCAAGAGCTGCTCTAACAACTTATCCTCTTTGAGTGGATTAAAGCGCGATGTGCCGATAATGGAGCCGCCTTTATTGTAGATGGTGCTGACCAGATCGGTTGTCAGATTAACTACCGCTCCTGGCTCTCCTAGAGTCAGATCGCGAAAACCATTGACTAGCCCTTTGACCTTGTAGCCACGGTTAGTAGCCTCGATAACACTGGCGCTAATAACCGAGTTAATGCCGGGGGCTGGACCGCCACTAACAACTATTCCGAAGTTTTTCCTCGCTGACTCATCATTTGATGGCATACTAGTCCTGGTCTTAATCATCCTAAATTCGGCAGTTGCGGGTCTGAAAATGGCGCATCTACTCAAAATCACTGTGGCTTTTGAATTTTCGGTGCTCACCCTGACGGTGCCAGGGTTGCGCTTCCGAAAAATTCAAAATCCTTCGTGCTTTTGAGCATCTGCACCATTTTCATCCTCCTTAACTGCCGAATTTAGGATCATGTGAATAGAGAGTTGTCCTCGCAAGGCTAGCATACCTGCTTTTTAAGGACAAAATAGGTCTAGCAACAGACTTCACGGCAAAAAAAAGGAGCCCTTTCGGGCTCCTTCAAAAGAAACTATGCCAGGAGGCTTGGGCTGTGCCCAACCGCGTTGGTGCCAGCGAATATATTCGCGATTAAAACACGCGCGAGCCTGGTTCGCCTTATTTGGCTCCTGCAGTTCCCTTATTTAGCAATCTGTCGATAATCTGCTTAAAGTGTGAAGCGGGATACGCTCCTTTAACTGCAACGCCGCCAACAAAGAATCCAGGGGTTCCTTGGATTCCGTTGTTGCTGGCGATATCAGCGTCCTCTGCGACCTGCTTGCCAGCAGCCTCAGAGGCCATATCAGCCTTGAACTTAGCCTCATCGAGCTTAAGCTCACGAGCTGTAGCCAGGTAGAAGTCTGCACCCAGCTTGTCTTGATTGTTAAAGAGCACGTCGTGGAACTCCCAGAATTTTCCTTGCTGTTGAGCTGCCCATGAGGCGCGCGCAGCCGGCTCTGCTTCCTTGTGAAAGCTAAGCGGGAAGTGCTTAAACACGACCTTCACATCATTTGGATAAGCCTTGGCAACCTCGTCCATCGTATCACGTCCACGCTTGCAGTACGGACACTGAAAGTCTGAAAACTCGATAATAGTTACCTTGGCGTTAGCTGGTCCTTTGGCCGGGCTCTTGCCTGGGTCGATCTTTACAGGATTCTTGAACTGCTCTTCGATTTCAGCCTTGGCTTGCTCTTCTTGCTGCTTAGCGGCGTCTTGCTGCTTCTTTTGGAAGTATCTCTCAAGAGCGGAGCCGATCTTAGCCACACCTGCATCGCTTTGCAGGTACTTTTCGAAAGAGGCCGAGAAATCTTTCTCTGAGATATCAGCCTGTGCCACGAGTGACACAAAAAATCCTGCCGTTAGGGCCAGGACGGAAAATAGGTATAGTGATGGTTTCTTCATATTAGTTACGCTTCTCGTAACACGCCTTATTCGGGCGTGTAGGTTACTCAGTGTAGGTTGCTCACCGTGGTTAACCACGGTTGGCTTGCCGCAGCTCGTTCGCTACAGTGCACCGGAGGAATCCTCTTGCGCACAGACGAAGCTGCTTTACGCTTATCTGCGACCCCCTACAGCTACCAAAAAACTGCAAAACTCACAAATGAAAAAAAGGATCATCCCAGTAGTATCCGTGGCGTTTTGCTCGAAACTCAGGTATTTAGGAAATCCAGTGAGGGTTTGCGTGTGAATATTTGGCACACAGTATCGTACCTTGAGGATTGGCAGTATGCGCACCTTGGGAGTTGAACTAGTGGTTACGTCTCATGCAGCCCGACAAACGTGGTCAAGACGGGTTGGCTTCAAGTCGAGCAGCTCACCTAAAACCACTAAGTACAATTGGGGGATAAGATATATGGAGAAAAGTATGATTCTTTCACTTTTAACTGTGGCGGGCGTTTTTTTAGGCTTGGCCTCAGTTGCTGCGGCAGGCGAGCTTACAGCTGAAATGGTTACATCAAAGGGTACCATCGTAATCGCTTTGGAGCCTGATAAGACTCCAGTGACAACGGCTAACTTCGTCAATTTGGCTCAGAAGGGGTTTTATAACGGGATTACATTTCATCGGGTGATCCCTAATTTTATGATTCAGGGTGGCGATCCGACAGGTACCGGAGCTGGTGGCCCCGGATATCGATTCGAGGATGAATTCGATCCTGCGCTTAAGCATACAGGACCGGGCGTTCTTTCGATGGCGAATGCAGGGCCAGGAACGAATGGGAGCCAGTTCTTCATCACTCACGTGGCAACACCGTGGCTTGATGGCAAGCACTCAGTTTTTGGGCGTGTTACCTCCGGACAGAATGTAGTCGATAGCATCGTTCAGGGCGATAAGATCGTTTCAATCGCCATCAAGGGCGATGTGAAGGCTCTTATGGAGAACCCAAAGGTTGCGCCAAAGGTTGCGGCGTGGAATCAGGTGCTGACCAAGAAAGGGTAACGGGAACGGGCTTCGCAATTCTCCCGCTATCTAGCTGGAAAGAACTCGCATTCCTGACAGGGATAAAAATGCGCGGCTAACCTTCGATAAGCTCATTAGATAAAGTAGGTTCCGCGCATTTTTGGCCCCATTTTAGAGAAGAGAATCGAGTAGGTCGCGATGCAAGCAGGATAGCAGACGAGCTCATCTCGCACTTAGTCGTGCAAGCAGGCGCCAAGGTAACCGTGACACTCGAGATCGAAGCGGTATTACCGGAAGGCGCAGGCGAGCAACTAGTCCGAACCGTGACCGAAAATGGTAAGAGCTTGAAGTTTTCTAGTCATGGGTTTGAGGTGGAGTAGGAAGCTAATAGGTTGCTGTATACATTAGCTTCTTATGTTCTTGAAAGATTAGAGTGAGCCATTTGAAATTATGTCGAACACAGCAGCTAAAAAGAAGATCACGGGTGCTCAGCCGGAGAATTTTGATTCGGCTTTAGAGGAGAGAGCTAAGCCGTTCGTTAAGTGGGTGGGCGGAAAAGGTCAGTTGGTGGCTCGACTGCGGAACAAGATGCCTGAGAAGTACTCGCGCTACTTTGAACCCTTCTTGGGCGGAGGTGCGCTTTTCTTTAGTTTGATGCCGCGAAAAGCGTTTTTGTCCGATATTAACGACGAGTTAATTAATACGTATGAGGTCGTAAGAGACAACGTAGAAGGACTCATCAGGGAGCTTTGTAAACACAGGTATGACGAAGAGTATTTCTATCAGGTTAGAAATTGGGATCGGCTTGAGGATTATTTAGAGCTTTCGCCCGCAAGGAGAGCTTCTCGTTTTATCTTTCTCAATAAAACATGCTTTAACGGGCTTCATAGGGTCAATTCCAAAGGGTTCTTCAATGTTCCATTCGGTGATTATGTTAATCCATTAATCCTTGATGCTGCTAATCTTCGACGCTGTAGCGCAGTGCTGAAGAGCAGTATTATTCGCAACACGAGCTATTTGTCGGTCGAGGAAAGCGCGAAGACCGGGGATTTCGTTTACTTTGATCCTCCCTATGCTCCGCTTAGTGCAACATCAAGCTTTACGAGCTACACATCGTCAGGATTCTCGAGCGCAGACCAGGCGCAGCTTCGTGACCTCTGTGATCGTCTTGATCGGAAAGGGGTGCTCTTCATGCTCTCTAATTCATCTGCACCTTTAATACTCGATCTTTATAAGTCGTTTAATCTATCGTTGGTTGACGCTAAGAGGTCGATAAATTCTAAAGGGAATGGGCGTGGAGTTATAAAAGAAGTGCTTGTTACTAACTACTGAGTCATTATGGTGGATTCCTCAGATCTGGCTAATCCAACGCAGGGTGGTATTGCGAATAAGCAGGGCAGAGTCCTGGAAGACACTGTTGTGTCGCTTTTTACTCGACATGGTTTTAAAGAGATTAACCTAAATTCGGCAGTTGCGGGTCTGAAAATGGCGCATCTAACCGGAATCACTGCAATGTTTGAGTGTGATTTAGGAGGAGCTAATATCGAAATTGATAACTACTCAAATGACTACTGGGAGAACGCTACACCCCGTCATTTGACCGAAGTGTTGGGTTGATGTTTTGGCCGCTGGGCCGTCGTTTTTGTCAGTAGAGCGATAATGGTAAGGAAAATAGCTAAATTTACTTGGTTTTGAATCTAGTATGTACCAGGTTGCTAGAGTACCAGGTTGCTAGACCAGGTTGCTAGGTGGGCAGGGGCGACGATCTGTTATCAAATCGCCGCTTTTTTCAGAGCTTCAATTCGCTTAGCCAAGGGTGGATGGGTTGAGAACCATGCTCCTGGTCCACCAGAGATCTTAAAGGCGGCAAGCGCTGCTTGCTTGTCATAGACTTTAGTATTGCTCGCTAGTCTCTCCAGAGCGGCGATCATGTCGTGCTTCCCAGCATAACGTGCCCCACCTAAATCAGCTCTGAACTCTCGGTAACGTGAGAACGCGGCAACCACCAGCATTCCCAAAAGTCCCAGCACCATCTCAAGCAAGAACGTCACCATGTACGAACTTGTCTGTCGGTTCTCGTCGCGCGAATTTTGAGCGATGGCCCACGCAATTACCCGGGCTAGGAACATTACAAATGCGTTTATAACCCCCTGGAGCAGGGTCATAGTGACCATATCGCCGTTAGAGATGTGAGCAATCTCGTGAGCAGCTACCCCTTCAACTTCGTTTCGGTTCATCGTGTTTAGTAGTCCGGTTGAGAACGCAACGAGTGAGCGCCGCTTTGATGGTCCTGTAGCAAAAGCATTTACCTCTGGGCTCTGGTAGATACCAACTTCCGGGACGACAGGTAGCCCGGCCTTCCGAGAGAGCTCCTCTACCATGGCGTATAGCCAAGCTGCTTCTGGGCTTGAGCGATCGATTAACTGAATGCCCATCATCATCTTGGCGCTTATGCGAGAGATCGCCAGAGATATTAACGAGCCTACCATACCCCACACCAAGCAGAATGCGCCTAGTTGGTAGTAGTTGATCCCTTGGGCAGTTAAATACTGACCAATTCCTAGGATTCGTAGAAGTATTGATATAGTCAGGATGACTAGAAAGTTAGTGGCGATGAACAGTAATATTCTTTTCATGATTCAGTCTTTAGACAGCTCCGATAAGCGCGGATTATTAACCGGCGGGAGTATACATTAAATATAGACGATCGCGTACCCAGAAAATTCGCCGTCAGGAACCGGGAATTATAGAACGGCAGTTGTAAATAATGATTGCTGGTCTAGCGTGGGTTAAGTGCTATTTCTCTGAGATCGCTGCACTTTTTGTCTTGTTGTCTGCTCTTCAATACGTTAGTGCTTATTTGTTACTAGTGACATCTTAACAGACATAGATACCGAGTAGTTAGCCAAGGACGGCAGCGAGCATGTTAATTTTAACCCGGAAACCAGGAGAAAGCCTCTACATCCTCGACGGGCAAAAGGTTGTAAAGGTCGTAGTAGTCGAGATTAAGGGAAACCAGATCAGACTTGGCATAGAAGCCCCAACAGAGCAGAGGATTTACCGTGAAGAGATTTACTTGCAGATCCTCGATGAGAACAAGACAGCAGCACAGGGTGTGCTATCAGATACATCCCTAGAGCAGCTTTCTGGTGGTTGGAAGGGCCCTTCTCAAGATATCGCGACTGAGTCGGCAAGAGCTGGCTCAAAGCGGGTGAGCTTAGGAGGTCAAGGTTCTGCGTCACGGGTAGTCGGGAAAGGGAATGCGTCGGGTGATAACCGACAAGTTTCAGTAACTGGCTCTCCAAAAAGGGGGAGCGTAAAGGAGTCATGAGCGAGGAGTCGTCAAAAAAAGGTGAGACGCTAACGTTTGCAAGCGCGCGCTTCGGTGATTTTACGGTGCCGATCGAGTCGGTAATCGAAATCCCATCGGGGATAATCGGATTTCCGCACACCACCCGTTTCGTCATGCTTGATCACAAGCCACCATTTTCATGGCTACACTCTATAGAGGATCCTAATTTAGCTTTTGTTGTGGTTGACGGTTTTGAATTCGGCCAGCAATTTGATGTTAAACCGCCAGTAGGCGATAAAGACACCGACCTCAAGGCTGATGACGAATACGCGATTTTAATCGTTGTCACGGTAAGGCCCGATCCAAGGTTAACAACAGCCAATCTCAAAGCGCCTATATTCGTAAATATGCGTAACCGTAAGGGTGTTCAAACTATTATCGATGACCCACGATATTCGACCCGGTTTCCGCTTTGGAGTGAGCAGCCACAAGGAGGCCAGAATCCGAAAGCACCAGATCCAACCGATCCGACAAATAATAAAGGCTAATCATAGGGCTTTGCAATTCTCCCGCCATCTACTGGAAAGGACTGGCATTCCTGATAGG
>JBBALZ010000032.1:0-21802 GCA_040402735.1 Bdellovibrionota bacterium | reverse complement strand
ATTCAAAAGCCGAAGTGATTTCGAGTAGATGCGCCATTTTCAGACCCGCAACTGCTGAATTTAGGATCATATAGCGTAAAGAAGGACTCGACGATTTTGCTCCGACCCGCTATCATCACTTGATGAGTAAGGAGTTCTAGTAACTCTCTAAGGGCTTATTTCTCATCTACTAATAACTACTTGTTTTTATTGGGGATTTTAGTGGGGCAAGCTAGTCAAATAATCCGACGCGCAAAAAAGCGCAAAAGTTCTCGCCCAGCCTGGAGCAAGGAGCAGGAGCAGCGCTATAAGGAGCTTTTAGTCCAGTTAGAGGCTCAAGGGCACATAGTGCGCCGTGAAGAGCTTAAGCGTGGGCACTGCTGGAAGGTTGTAAGTGGCTCGTGTCGCTCATTTTCTCACCATTATGTCTTTGTTGATAGTAGGCTTTCACCTCAGGAGCAGATTAGCTTCTTGGAATCCACATTAGCAGAACTCGATCTTTTGAACCCCGAAGCGCACGCTCACGCAGCCTAATCGATTTGGTTCGCGCACAGTTGCGATTGAATGTTTGCGTAACCAAACCCAGCCAAGAAAATTAGGGGGAATTGCGAGGCGCTAAATAATCCCCCTTTTAGGTGCAATTTTCCGCTAACTACTTTATTGTTTCCTCTTTTGTGTTGGCTCCTTTGTGCGCAGAGGACGCCACCTTGACGAGGAGCTTTTATGATCCAATCACTCTACAGCCTTTTCTCCAACGATCTGGCGATCGACCTCGGAACTGCAAATACATTAATTTATCAGAAAGGCCGCGGAGTGGTGTGTAACGAACCCTCGGTTGTGGCAGTGCACACAGTGGGAAAGAACGGTAAACGCAAGGTTGTAGCAGTTGGGACCGAAGCAAAAAATATGCTCGGACGAACTCCTGATTCGATTTCGGCGATACGGCCGATGAAAGACGGAGTGATCGCAGATTTTGAAATCACTGGTGAGATGTTACGACACTTGATTCGCAAGGTTCATAACCGCCGCGCTCTGGTAAAGCCGCGAATCATTATCTGCGTGCCGCACGGGATTACAGAGGTAGAGAAGCGAGCAGTTCGCGAGTCAGCCGAATCTGCTGGAGCTCGTGAGGTGTACTTGATTGAGGAGCCGATGGCGGCTGCCATCGGTGCAGGTCTGCCGGTAACAGAAGCGTGTGGAAGTATGATTTTGGATATCGGTGGCGGCACAACAGAAGTTGCGATCATCTCGCTTAAGGGAATTGTGTACTCGCGCTCAATCCGAGTTGGTGGTGATAAGATGGATGAGGCGATTGCCAACTTTGTGCGTCGACGTCACAATGTTCTGATCGGTGAGAGAACGGCTGAGCAGGTCAAGATCGCTATCGGTAATGCGTATCCCTCAGGGGATGGCTTGCAGGTTGAGGTCAAAGGACGCGATCTACTGCAAGGGGTGCCTAAGGCGATTATATTAAGCGAGGAAGAGGTGCGTGAAGCGATCGTCGAGCCGATGCATCAGATCCTTGATGTAGTTAAGATGGCCTTGGAAAAGTGTCCGCCAGAGTTATCTTCGGATATAGTTGATCGTGGTATCGTGATGGCGGGAGGTGGCGCGCTCTTGCGCAACCTAGATAAGTTTATCGCCCAAAATACAGGAATAGCTACAACGGTTGTTCAAGATCCACTAGCGGCAGTGGTGATCGGTTCAGGTGCCGTGCTAGATCAGCTAAACGTCCTTAAGGACGTTGTTATACAGTAGTAAACGTAGCATGAGTGAACGTAACACGTGAGTCACGGTTACATGGAATCATAATGAGGCGCGAGATATCATCTAAAACTCACGTTGGGTTGGCGTGTCTTGGCCTGTTTACGGTAGCGCTCTTTTTAACGGCATACAGTGTAAAGAATCCGGCATTAGCCCGGGTTGGTTCGGCGCTAGTCTTAAAATGCATAACACCTGCTCTAGGAGCGGCAGATACGCTGCGAAATCACGCTAGCAGTGTATGGAACGGATACATAAACCTGATTGGCACGGCGCGCCAGAACGGTGAGCTACGTGCAGAGTTGCAGGCCCTACAGAGTAGGGTTGCGCTTCTCGGTGAAGCGCAGCGCGAAAATTCGCGGCTACGTGAGCTCTTAAAATTCTCATCAGAGAGACAGTTGCATGGCGTGACGGCCGCTGTAATCGGCGGAGATCCGAGTGGTTGGGTGAAGGGGCTTTTAGTGGATCGGGGAAGTACAAGTGGTGTTGCGCCTGGAATGGCGGTAATTCATCCGCAAGGTGTCGTAGGGCAAGTAGTAGCGGTAACCGCTTATTCTGCTAAGGTTCTTCTAGTCAGTGATCACGCCAGCGGAGTTGATGTGCTCATGGAGACGAGTCGCGCCAGAGGTGTAGTTGAGGGAGCTGGGGAGCGGGTATGCGAGCTTAAGTTCGTTACCAAGGATATATCGGTAAAAGTAGGTGAGCAGGTGATCACCTCAGGCATGGACGGTGTCTATCCAAAAGGGCTTGTAGTCGGTCACGTGGCACAGGTTGGTAATTCATCTGTTGGTCTCTTTCAACCTGTGGAGATTAAGCCGTCAGTTGATTTTGCGCGGCTTGAAGAGGTCTTGCTTGTGCCTTCGGCAGCCTCAGCAACGGGAGCTGCTGTTCTCAATTATCCGGCTCAGGGTGTGGAGAAGGGAGGGGAGTGAGGTGCGTTTATTAGTCTGTTTTTTTGTGGCCGTGATGCTCTTAAGTATTCAGGGGATTCTGCATAGCGTTGGGGTTCCGGCGTGGCTCATTCCACAAGGATTGCTGGTGTGCGTTGTGTTTTTGGCTTTTTACGAGTTTAGCTTGGCTGGTGTCGTGATGGCATTTTTGCTCGGACTGTTGCTCGATATGAGCTCTGGTGTATTGCTTGGGCCTTGGGCTGGTTCGTACATTATTGTTTACGCCATTTTTGCTTTTCTCTCTCAGAGACTATTTGTTGAGTCGGTTGTGGTAAAGATGTCTGTCGTTGCTGTAGGGACGATCCTTGGAGGGATTGTTTTTCTCTTACTAGCCTTTGAGTACCAATCGGTATCCAGAGAGGATTTAGTGGTGCTCTGTGGACAGGCATTGGCGTCCGCAGCTGTCGCTCCGGTAGTGTTTAAAGTGCTTAGTAGAGCTTGGAGAAGATCCGGCGTTTCTGTTTCAGGGCGTGCCGGAATAGTGTCGGCGGTTTAGAACTATATGCCCAAAGCTGATCGGTCGAGCGTTAATCTTACACCGCGTATTCTAGGGGCAGCTATCCTGTGCGCGATGTGCCTAAGTGTGCTTATCGGCCGACTATGGTACCTGCAGATAGTTCGCGGTAGCTTTTTTCGTGATCGTTCAGAGAACAATCGCCTGCGCACAATATTTATTCCTTCACCTCGCGGCGTAATAGCAGATCGCCACGGTGAAGCACTTGTTCGTAATCGACCCTCATTTAACATTGAGCTGGTCATCGAGGATGCGCCAAATGTTAATCAAGTGCTCGACGACCTAGCCCTTTTAGTGGGCGAGGATCCGCAAGAGTTACGCGAGCGTCTAGGCAACCAGAACAAACGAAGGCGCTTTGAGCCGAAAGTTTTACTGCGCGATGTTTCTCGCGATCTCGTAGCTAAGGTATCCGCTCAGCGACACCGTTTACCCGGCGTGATAGTGAGTGTGGCTCCTGTGCGAGAGTATCCATACGGCGCTTTATCGGCGCATACTGTTGGATATCTGCGTGAGATCTCAAGCGACCAACTTAAGTCTCCGACCTATCAGGGGTATCGTGCCGGCGATATGATCGGACAGAGTGGGATAGAGGCAGCGCTTGAGCAGTATCTCCGTGGTGAGCGTGGAGCGCAGGCCGTGATAGTCAATGCGCGTGGCACTAAGATTGGCGAAGCCTTCTTTCAGCCTGAGATACCGGGTAGTGATGTTCATCTTACTCTCGATCGTCAATTACAACAGGTAGCAGAGCGCGCGCTCGATGGGCGTCGCGGTGCTGTCGTGGCGATGCACGCTCAGACGGGCGAGATTTTAGCGATGGCGTCGGCACCAACATTTGAGCCAGGTATCTTTACCGGAGAGATTCCTAAAGATGTATGGGCAGATCTCACCGATTCAAAATCAGCAAAGCTTTCAAATAGAGCCTTACAGGGTGCTTTCCCGCCCGGCTCTGTTTTCAAGATGTTTGTGGCGGCAGCAGCACTTAGCGAGGGCGTGGCTGAGCCTACAGAGCAGACTTTTTGCCCGGGGTTTATGCGCTTTGGAAAGCGGCAATTTAGGTGCCATAAGCATTCTGGTCACGGTCGAACTAATCTGTATGAGGCGCTTGTTCAGTCGTGTGATGTTTATTTTTACACGATGGGGCAACGTCTAGGCGTTGATCGGATCTATGAGTATGCACATAATCTTTTTGGATTCGGAGAGCCTATTGGTCTTGAGGGGTTCGATGAGAGTAGTGGTCTTGTACCATCGACTAAATGGAAAGCTGCATATTTTAGAAACGCGGAGGATAAAAAATGGTATCCAGGTGAGACACTGCCAGTATCGATCGGCCAAGGGGCAGTGTTGGTAACTCCACTTCAAATTGCAAGAGCTATGGCAGCCCTGGTCAATGGAGGAAAGCTTGTTAAACCGCGACTGGTTTCGAAGGTAGTTGCTAGTGATGGTCGTATCCTTGAGCAATCAAACGGCTCGCCACAGGTGATGCGGGTTATAGATATCGACCCAGCCATTTTAGCAGAGATTAAGAGAGGAATGGTAGGTGTGGTTGAGGATAAGCGTGGCACTGGCAAGCGTGCAGCACTGCCGAAAGATAGTGGGATAGGAGTTGGTGGAAAGACTGGAACGGCACAGGTGACATCGAGAGAGTCAGGACTGAACCCAGAAGATCATGCGTGGTTTGCCGGATTTGCACCTACGGATAGACCACAGATTGTAGTTGTGGCATTGATTGAAAATGGTGGTCACGGAGGCGAAATAGCTGCACCGGTTACTAGAGCCGTATTCAAGCAGTTTTTTGGAGTGCAGGAATCGGTAACGCCAAAGCCAACGACAACAACCGCAAAGAGGCCAAGTGCGATGAGCACAGTTCAGCGTGTACAAATCAATGGAGTTGTGAGCCGATGATAAAGGTTGACCGACGCCTCGTGGTTAATTTCGATTGGGCGCTTTTTTTCTTTAGTCTTGTTATACCCTGCATTGGTCTCTTGGTTTTGTATAGCGCTGGGTACTCGCCGGATTCGGCGGTTAGGGTTCTTAGTTGGCTTAACATGGAGTTTCACAGCATGGCCTGCGTTAAGCAGGCGCTCTATTTAGCCGCAGGACTGGCTGTTATGGGTGTTGGTATAGCGATTCCTACAGCGTGGTTTCAACGTTATTGTTTTGTCTTTTACGGAATAGCGCTGGTTCTTTTGCTTTTGGTAGCCGGATTTGGAGTGGTAGTGAACGGCTCGCGCCGCTGGCTCGATGTGGGGGTTTTTAATCTGCAGCCTGCTGAGTTTATGAAGCTTGGATTGCTTATCACGATGGCGCGCGTGCTGGCCAAGTCGCCCCCTAAAAACGGTTCTCAGTACGGGTTAACAGAGCTTGTGGTTCCTGCTTTGTGGATAGTTATTCCGATGGGGCTTATTATGCAGCAACCAGATCTAGGTACTGCGCTTTCACTGGGGATCGTTGGGGCTGGGCAGATAATTTTTGTTGGTGTACGTCCAAAAGTTATAGTGACACTGATCCTTGCTTTTTTTGTGCTAGCCTATCCGGCTTGGCATTCGTTGCATCAATATCAGCAGCGCCGGATTATGGTGTTGCTCAATCCGGAATCAGACCCTCAAGGAAGTGGCTATCACATCACGCAATCAAAGATAGCAGTAGGCTCAGGAGAGTTGTTTGGTAAGGGCTTCCAACGTGGTACGCAGACGCAGCTTGAGTTCTTACCAGAGCATACCACTGATTTTGTCTTTTCGGTTCTTGCTGAAGAGTGGGGTTTTGTTGGTTGTACGTTTGTCATAGGACTTTTTTTCTGTTTGATTGCGTTGATGTTGCGGGTCGCTTACCGCAGTAGGGATCTCTTTTCGTGCCTGTTGGTCATAGGCATTACCACTCAGATATTCGCCCATCTGGTAATAAATATCGGGATGGTGATAGGGTTAATGCCGGTGGTAGGGATTCCGCTTCCATTAGTAAGCTACGGGGGCTCGTCTCTGTTGTCCCTATTGTTTGGTCTTGGAATTGTCCAAGGAGTTAGTATGAGGCGACATGTTTTCACTCAACAATAGATACAGTCCTTCAAGATATCTTGTTAATACTGTTTTACTGATCGCATGCGCGCTACTTTGGATAGTGACAACGGCCGGTGTCGGGCTAAATCTCTCAGGGATACTCTGCGCCAACGGCCAGGATTTGCCAGCTGAGCTGCAGGCTAGTGCATCTAAAGAGTTAGCTAGTGCCCAGTCGCATAAGCAGGATATCGGAGATGGGATCCTTCTATCGGAATCACGGGTGGAATTTCCTCCACTTACGAGAGATGCCATAGATCGTTTCTTTGATAGTTTGCGCGCAGGTGGACAGTTTGTTTTGCCACCTCTAAGACAGTCTCAGCAGGTCGCTAACAACATCTCTGGTATATGGGCAGGTACGCGTACTGAGTTTGAGAGCAAAATCGGAGTAATAACTTTAAGATTTCGACCCAGTGATGAAGCGCGCCTTGCTCGAGCTGAATCGGGTAAGAATCTGCAAGCTCTAGCAGATAGTTTTGACGTTGAGCTTGAACTCAAGCCGAGAGAGTTTGTCATTAGACATCAATATGCAGAGAATAAGTTAACCCGTCTCGGTATGAAAGTAGATATGGGCACCAACAAGGTCAATCCGGTATTGACTGAGTTCGTTAAGGGCTTTCGTGACGCGGGGATGTACTTTGCCTGGCCATCGATTACGAATGATTTGGCGCATAGGGCTTGGAGCTTGCTGATATGTCCGCGTTCACCAAGGCTTGTTCAGCGTAAAAGGAGTGAAGACCCTCAATTAGAATTACAACAGTCCCCGTATCAGCTACGAGAGGTATCTTTCTCAATATCGAGTGAAGTGCGGGCGCGCATACCACCTACGGATCGGCCAGAGAGGATCTCAATTCTTGTTGTCCCGTCGGAGAATCTACCGCAAGCTGAGCAGAATAAAGATGAAGTTAAGTCGCTCTCGCCGAATGTTTTAGTACCGTATCGGCCCGCAACATCTTTTGGATTTTTTAAGCCTTCACTAGTAAGTGGTAGCATTCAGGAAGGCCTTCTTGCTCGGATTGAAACTGAAAATCCGGCCGGTTACATTAGGAGGCAGTATCACAGCCATGTAGTCTACATGAGTAGTCTTAATGAGCCGTCACCGGTCAGGGTGATCATCGGAGATCGCCGCGCAGCGCGTGATGAAGGTGAGTGCTACGTAGTCTCAGCGCAGCGGTCGGTGTGGAATGAGTATGATCGGGTTGGGGTAGGGGGAGGCTAGTAGTGCGCGGTTCTCGGTAGAACATTCAGGTGGAACTGAGATTAGTAAACTGACTGCCTCGACGCACATTGTACCTCTATCAGAAATGCCAGCCCTTTCTGGTAGATAGCATTAGAATCGCGATGCCCTATCATCTCTATAGCCCTTTGTATAACTTAGCGATTCGCGGTAGTCTCTCCTCCCAACATCTTGAGCTGCAGCGATTGTGGCAACTCCGTTGGGCCGGCTCTTGTGTGTGCTTATCTTGTTTTGTGACCAGGAGGTTTAAGTGGCTATAATCATAGACGATGTTTCTCATACCTTTCACGAGTATCTGCTTTTACCGGGGTTAACTACTAAGGAACACGTCCCGGGAAATGTTATTCTCAAGACTCCCATCCAACGCTACAAGCCTGCTGAAGGTATGCGCCGAGTCCTCAAGTCCCCTTTTGTTTCATCGGCGATGCAGGCTGTTTCCGGTCCAGAGTTGGCGATTGCGCTCGCACGTAAGGGCGGCTGTGCATTTATATTCTGCTCTCAATCGATTGAGTCTCAAGCCCAGATGGTGCGAGAGGTAAAGGAACACAAGGCTGGCTTCGTCGAATCGGATTCGAATCTTCCGCCAACAGCAACTCTCTCTGATGCGCTCGCGCTTCGTCGCAAGACCGGGCACTCAACTATCGCTATAACCGAGAACGGTCAGAGAAACTCAAAACTTCTCGGGCTGCTAACGAGCAAGGACTTCTGGGAGTATAAAGACGATCTATCGCAATGCGTTGAGGGATTCTACACGCCACGCGAGAAGTTAGTGTTAGCTGAGGAGGGGGTTAGCTTACAGGAAGCTACTAACTTGTTGTGGAAAAATAAAAAGGAGTGCCTGCCTATAGTCGATAAGCAGGGCAATCTCCGTTCGCTTGTGTTTCGTAAAGACTACTATGATCACCACTCTTATCCGGATGAGCTGACTGACGCCCGCAAACGACTCTTTGTAGGTGCTGCGCTCAATACCTTTGATTATAACGAGCGGGCAGCGGCGCTGGTGGACGCAGGGGTTGATTGCCTATGTCTGGACTCGTCTGATGGGTACACTGAGTGGCAGGCTGAGGCCGCACGAAAGCTACGCGCCACATACGGTGACAACATAGTGCTCGGTGGTGGCAATGTGGTGTCAGCGGACGCATTTCGATACTTAGTTGAAAAGGCCCAGGTTGATTTCGTTAAGGTTGGTATCGGCGGCGGTTCAATCTGTATCACTCGTGAGCAGAAAGGAATCGGACGTGGCCAGGCGAGTGCGTTGATGGATATAGCTCGTGAACGCGATAAGTACCTGGCAGAGACCGGGATCTATATACCTATATGCTCAGATGGAGGGCTTAACTCTGATACGCAGATGATAGTTGCTCTAGCGATGGGCGCAGATTTTGTAATGATGGGTAAATACTTCGCGATGACCGAAGAGAGTCCAACAGCGAAGATTAGCTACCGCGGCCGGCTCTATAAGCCTTACTGGGGCGAAGGCTCTAATCGTGCGCGCAATTGGCAGCGCTATAAGCAGAGCGAGAAAGCAGGGCTTGTCTTTGAGGAGGGTGTTGATGCATACGTGCCGTATAGCGGACCGCTCTCAGATAAAGTTGATGTTTCGCTCGTGAAGCTTCGTTCAACTATGTGTAACGTGGGAGTCCTTTCAATACCTGAGTTCCACAAGAAGGCACGACTGACACGGGTGTCCGAAATGACGGTTGTTGAAGGTGGCACCTCAACGGTAGAGATGCTCGATCGGATGCAACCAAACACGGAATCCTAACAGCTATGTGGTTTACCAGAGACCAATTTGCGCTGTGTAGTCAGTTGCGTGAGCTTGGGCTCGAGCCGCGCTTTGAGGTGGGTGATCTGGTGGCTCGTGGCTTTGCTGATCTGGGCTTTGAGGAGTTTCAGGTCCTGCCAGGACCACGCATTCTCTCTCTTACCGCCGGAACCGTTAAGCCGCTCCCGGAAGATCATCGCCAGCACTTCTTTTGGATCCCCTCAATCGATGAATTGATAGCCATCGTAGAGGCCCGCGGCGCTGTGTTGGTTGAATGTGTACGTGAGGATCAACGTGAGTGGCGAGTGGTGTTGCATAGTAATTCAGAGAGCCGGATCGGTGCGAGTGCACGATCGCTTCACGAAGCTTGTCTACGAGCGCTTGTCGAGCTGCTATCAATAAAAGAGGTTTGACGATGGAAGCAACTAAACCGCTCCCTTCCCCGATTGTGCTCGCATCTGCGTCTCCACGACGTCTTGAGCTGCTCACGCAAGCGGGGGTAGCGTTCTCTGTGAAGGTTCCGGGGATCGATGAGACTCCCCAAGCAAACGAATCACCACAGGTGATGGTGGAGCGGCTCGCTCTTCTCAAAGCTGCTACGGTTGCTGAGCAGGAGCCTCAGGCGTATGTGATTGGAGCAGATACTACTGTATTTATCGACGGACGTTCCCTAGGAAAGCCGGAATCTGAACTGGAGGCTTTTGATATGCTGATGTGCATTCAGGGTAGAACGCACCAGGTATGGGGTGGTATCGCTATCGTTAACGAGCAGCAGAGGGTGTCCCGCGTGTGGTCACACGTAACTGATGTGACTATGCGGCCTATGAGTAAGCAGGAGGTACGCGAGTATGTCGCAACGAAAGAGCCGCTCGATAAAGCTGGCTCTTATGCAATTCAAGGGATCGGCTTGCAGTATGTAGATTCGATCCGCGGTTCCTATTCAAACGTGGTGGGCCTTAATATAGCCTCACTACTCTCAGCGCTGCGGGAGCTCTCATGACATCGATGGAGCAGCGTCTTGCTGAAGTTATAGAAGTCATGGAGCGTGCCGCCGCCCGAGTGGGACGCGATCCGACTTCAGTAACTCTGGTTGCTGTTTCTAAGCGAAAGAGCGTGGCTGAGATGCAGCAGTACGCTACGGCAGCACATGCACGTGGCATTCGTGTTGTATTTGGCGAGAGCTACGTTCAGGAGCTTAAAGGCAAACGCAGCGAATCTTCCCTAACAGGTGAGATACACCTTATCGGGCCGCTACAGAGCAATAAAGTGCGCGAGGCAGTACGCTTAGCTGATGTTATTGAATCTGTGCACTCACGAAAGGTGATTGGTGTGATCGCTAGGGAGGCGCGTGCGCTCGGTAAGCGGCAATCGATTTTGCTGCAGGTTAATATAGGCCGTGACCCCCATAAAAGCGGCTTTAGTCCAGAAGAGATCGCCGAGGTGTGTCAGGAGATGAATGCCTACCACGACTGCTTAGCACTCGTAGGGCTTATGACGATAACGCCACTCTATTCCGAGGCAGAGGACGCAAGGCCCGATTTCCGTGCGATGCGCGAGTTGCGCCAGGCTCTCGTATCGAGCCAAGTGCATCAGAGCTTTGAGGATTGCACGATTCTTCTCAGTATGGGCATGTCGTCAGATTTTGGCATCGCGATTGAAGAGGGCGCTGACCTTATTCGCGTCGGTACCGCCCTGTTTGGTGAAAGGTGAAGTACCTAGAAGCCATAGTTTTCTATATGTCTCCGCACAAGCACTTCTGGCACATCAACTCACGAAGGTTAGCACACGCTCGTGTTACCAGTTCGTTTGTTTATCGTTAGGACAAGCGATAACCCTAAATTTGGCAGTTGCGGGTCTGAAAATGGCGCATCTGCACAAAATCACTTTAGACTTTTGAATTTTCGGTGCTCACCCTGACGGTGCCAGGGTTGCGCTTCCGAAAAATTCAAAATCCTTCGTGCTTTTGAGCATCTGCACCATTTTCAATCTCCTTAACTGCCGAATTTAGGATAATCCGTGCCGCGCGCAATCTGTTACCGATGTAGGGTGATTGCGCTCATCGCAGAGCTTGAGAAACTAGTTTAAAAACAAGCATCGAATGGAGCATGGCTTGTCGTTGAGTAGTCAGTCGGGCAGTCAACGCGCAGAGCTACCAGAGTCAACACCTGATATGTGAAAGAGAGAAGGGGATATATGAAAAGTGATAAACAGCTACAGCAAGATGTTATGGACGATCTGCGTTGGGACCCAAGCCTCGATGCCTCTAAGGTTGGGGTTGCAGCGACTAATGGAGTGATTACTCTTACTGGTTCAGTGCCGAGTTACTTCCAGAAGCAGAACACTGAACGAGTAACAAAACGTGTGGCAGGTGTTAGAGCTGTCGCCAACGATATCGAGGTGCGCTTGCCAAACACCACAGAGCGCAACGATTCTGATATCGCACAGGCCGTGCTTAATGCGCTCAAATGGGATACATCTGTGCCAGAGGATAATGTCGAGATCTCAGTGTCAAAAGGCTGGGTTACACTTGAAGGAAGCGTTGATTGGAACTATCAGCGCGAGGCCTGCGAAAAGTCGGTTGAGAAGCTGGTTGGTGTAAAGGGGGTGACAAACCGCATCTCTGTGGCCCCACACGCTAAGTCCAAGGATGTAAAGAGCGAGATCAAGGCAGCGCTACACCGTTACGCTGAGCTTGAATCGAGAAACATTGAGGTAGATTCTGCAGATAGCACAATTACCCTCCGCGGCCAGGTACGGTCGTGGGCAGAGCGAAAGGAGGCCGAAACTGCTGCGTGGATGGCTCCCGGAGTGACGCAGGTTAAGAACGAAATTATCGTTTCGGTCTAAGGGTAGGGCTTCGCAATTCTCCCGCTATCTACTGGAAAGGAATGGCATTCCTGAAAGGGATAAAAATGCGCGGCTAAATACCGATAAACTCATTAAATACAGTAGGTTCCGCGCATTTTTGGCCCCATTTTAGAGAAGAGAATTGCGATGCCCTAGTCTAAGGGCGCTGGAGTTGCTTTGTGACTGCACCTATACGTACCGTTGATTGCGGCTGTGTATCTGCATCAAATAGCAGCGAGCTACCCGGAACCCAGCCACGGAGACCCCCAGTGGTCTTTACTCGGTACCAATCACCTGAGCGATAATCAATCCGGACCTCTGCGTATTGAGGCACGCGTAAAAGAGTAGAGTCGAGACGCGTTGGTCCGGTCTTGAGGTAGGTAGAGGCGTTTTGAATAGTTGCCAGCTCATCTGAGGTCAGCAGTGCTGGTCGAACGGTCTCTTTCGTGCTGTACTGTTGGATCGGAACGGTTTGCGAGTGAGGAATTCCACGTCTCCGTTCTGAGTCAACGTCAGAGCGATCAATTCGGTAAAATGAGCCCAACCGCTTGGCTGTGGTTCCATCTGGAGCATCCTCTGAGGTCTTAGTCCGTATTCTATTAGTTGTAGCTAGATTAGTTGCAACTAGTGATGGAGCCGCAATCTTGCGTGGTGGTTCGAGTGCCGGGTGGTGCGCTAGCTCTTTCAGCGCAGGATGTTGCTGATTGGTTAATTGGGGAGCCTCGGTACTAACTTTCTCAACACTAGGCAGAGCCGCTTCAACTTTAGGTTCAGGCGCCTTGATTTCTAGCACCTGTACATGGCTGTTATCTGAGTCTAGAGATTCCGTACGTGGGTTAGCGACCTCAATCGACTGGGCCGAGGTTGTTTCAGCGGCATTAAGATCCATTGCGCGCAACAGCTCCTCTTCCTTTCTGCGAAGCTCGCGCTCGCGGGAGTCAAACTCAAGGTTTGCAGAGTTGGCTTCGTCGTTAGCCACAGCTGTGTTGATAGAGTGCGGTATAAAATGCAACGCCAAGACGGCTGCTATGACGGCGATATGGCAGGAGTTCCTGGTCATAAGTTTAACGTAGGTATAGGCGTATCCTAACTCTAAGAGACTACTACTGGTTTGTGTGCAGTAGAAACTCGCGCGAGAACTTTCTCAAGCGTTCCGTGCCACCCCAGCTAACCTACTTAAAAACCTGCCTGTAACGATATCTCTTTCAGCTTGGCGCGAAGCCTTGCGGGCGAGCCAAGCTACTCACTTCATTGTAATCGCCCTTAGAGACTTAATCAAACGCCCTAGTTTTTGCAATTCAAAAGGGCCAAAAATGCACGGAACTAGCTGTTTTTATTGCGTTATACAGCTATGGTAGGCAGGATTTCATCCTTTGTAATCAGAGCACCTCTATCCAAATCACACTTCCTTCAACTAGGGCAGAGTCTCTTAATTCAGCAAGGGGGGAGCTTGGCCCAACACCATCAAGACTACTTTGCGAGGCTTCTAGGACGACTACAACCGGTTTGGCGGGGCGACCTTTACACAGAGCGCTGGCGATAGCGAGCTTTCGACGTTCGGTTAGACTAAGGAGAGCCACAGGCATCCCGAGAGGCAGATGGTTTAATCCAAGTGAAGTTGATACCTCCAGTGGCCGTTTGGTTTTAGCTAAGGCAGCAAGTGTCGCATACGACTGCTCGATAGGTTGATTCAACACTGTAGGAAAAGCAACTCCACGGAAGAGGGCTGCGCTCACAGGGTGTTTGCATCTTAGACCAGCGCACGCTGGACAGGGGGAGGCGAGCGGGCGTGGTAACTGTTTGTGATAATCAAGCACCACACCGAGGCCGCGACAATGTGGGCAGACATAACGAGGAGAGCGTGTGCCAAACAGTGCGAAGTCTTTGGGCGTTAGGCCATGAGAGCGTGCATCGAGCGAGGCTGCATATAGCTGAGTTAACGGCTCAATGAGACCTAATTCTTGCCCTACTACTCGTGTTGTTCGATCGAGTTGATTAAACAGCGAGATTTTAACTATCTGCAGCGGTATCTCAGCGTGCTGCTGTGAGCTACAGAGCTGATGCGTTAGATCGTAAAATAGTGTGTGAGAAGGGATATCCTGATGAGATATTCGCAGCAGGTCGCCTGCGCGGAGAGTAAAATCGCTTGGTGTAGAGGATCGGCCACACGGAAGAGAGAATGTGATAGCGGCACTAGAAGACACCTTTGAGGTGGTTAAGCTGGGTGGTGAAAGCGATTCACTGCGTGGCGCTAAGGATCTTAGCAGTGATACCCCACACGCAGTACTCGTACGCTTAAGAAGGTTAGTAACCTCCAGAATATCGCTAGCAGTAAGGAGATTGCGCGGAAGATCGACGATAATCTGATCGTGAGAGCTCTTGACAGCTAGTAACGTGGCGATGATTGAAACTAATATGAGGCTGCGTGCGTCTAGTCGATTGGTACTTGTGCCAAAGGTGCAGGTGTCAATTGATAGGATAGTAAAAAGCTCCTTGGCTGTATAAAAAGGTGAGCCAGGCGATAGCTGCAAATCACGCAGAGGGGTATCTAGAAGCTGTTCAACTGTGTGTGGTGGGTCGCATATCAATAGCTCCTCTGGCTGTTGTGGTTTGTCCCGTTTAGTTCCAAGGGTGAATACTGATGTGAGCTGGGCTTTTGAGATCGTCTCAGGGGCTTTGGCGCACGCAGCGCACCATCCAGCAGGTGAGTACACCTGCTCCGCTCCTTGGGTATTTGTACACCTTAATCGCAGCTCCGGAATGCGCCACGCAGAATGTATAATTGCGCCAAGAGGTGTGAGCGCTTCGGCAGTACACACAAGGCGATCAAGATGAGCAGACCTGATTCCGTTTGAGGCTTTTTCAATCGAGAATCCACGAGTAGTAGCCCAGTCAGAAAAGCGCTCTGATGAAGATTGAGCGCACAGTGAGATCGTTTGTCCGTTCCAATCCTGGTTTATAGCGTTAAGTACATCGCTGGGTGATGAATAAGTGGTGATATGCGCGCCACACTGAGAGCAGAGGCGCTTAGATGATTTAAGCGATGCCGCGCATGCTGAGTCTGTTAGACCTAGCGCCGCTAGGATCGTTTGCGGGGTCGTTACAAGGGACTCCGGAGTAGTAAGAAGTATCCTGGACTGCAACGACTTGGCTCGACGGTCTAGTAATGGAATGGGTATTTCGCCACGCAGGAGCGAGCTAATAAAGCGCTCCTGCAGCAGGGAGCCGGCATAGATGCCATCAATCCAGATGAGTGAGGAATCGTTCGTTGTAAGGTGTTGTAAGCCGCGGTCTTTAAACTGCCGATCAAAAGCAATTGTGCCGCTTGGTTGCGTTGTCCCAGCGCAGAGTTCAGCATAGTACCGTAGCGCAGAGAACACCTCTCCAGATATACCTTGTGATGATGACTCTTCCATTTGCTAGCGCCAGTAAATTACGACGAGTCAACCGAAGGAGCCTGGTAGTGTCGGCTTACAGCGACGCTTTAATCGTCTCGATTCGCTCGATTACCGTATTCTTGTAACTCTCCAGCAGTTCTGCAGATTCTGCCTCAAATCGCATAACGAGCACCGGTTGAGTATTCGATGCACGAACGAGTCCCCAGCCCTTGTCGAAGGTAACTCGTACGCCATCGATCGTCTCGACCTTAAACTCCTTAAACGCGGCTTGAGCTGCGGAAGCGATCTTGAATTTGATCGCTTCCGGGCAATCCACGCGCATTTCGGGGGTTGAGAGCATCGGCTTGAGGCCCGAGAGGAGACTTGAGAGTGGCCCTGTATGGTGGCTCATAATCTCAACAAGTCGCGCTGATGAGTAGAGCGCATCATCGAATCCATAGTAGCGGTGCTTGAAGAAGATGTGACCACTCATCTCTCCAGCTAGGTCGCCGTTGGTCTCTTTTAACTTGCTTTTAATAAGTGAATGGCCGGTCTTCCACATTATTGCGTTAGCACCGCGAGCGTTTAAATCATCAAATAGCTGGCTTGAGCACTTTACATCTCCGATGATTGTAGCTCCTGGCTTCTCATCTAGGATTGCACGTCCGTAGATCAGCAGAAGCATGTCCCCAAAGACCGGCTCTCCGCGCTCATCTACCACACCAATCCGGTCAGCGTCGCCGTCCCAACCGATTCCGAAGTCAGCTTTGTGGCTCTTTACTGCTGCCACAAGGTCCTTAATGTTTTTAAGCTCTGTTGGATCGGGATGGTGATTGGGGAATCGGCCATCGGGATCGCAGAACAGCTCTATAACCTCTACTCCGAGCGCGCGGAGCACGTCAGGGCCAACAAGTCCGCCCACGCCGTTACCAGCATCAACAACCACTTTGAGTTTGCGTGGGCCCATGTGTGATTTAGAGTTGTCGATGATTGATTTGATGTACGATGGCCGCACTTCAAGGCTTGAAATGGTGCCACGCTTGTTCGCAGGGGTCTCTCCTAGAACACGTTCACAGCGCAGCTTGAGGTCTTGGATCTGTGGGCCTGATAAAGTTTGCTTGCCCAGAAGGATCTTAAAACCGTTCATGTCCGGGGGGTTGTGGCTTCCCGTTACTTGAATTCCTCCGCCAAGGTCGTTAGCGAATACTGCGTAGTAGAGTTGCGGCGTGGGGCCCATCCCAGTAAGAACAACGTCGATGCCGCCATCTGCAAGCCCCTCAGCAAGAGCTTGCGCGTATCCTGGTGAGCTAAGACGGCAGTCATGGCCGATGCCGATTCGATTCTGTCCGTTCTCCTTGGCGAGGGTTGCGTATGCACGTCCAAGTAAGCGAGCAAAATCCTCACTTAACTCCTTATCGACGGTTCCGCGGATGTCGTATTCTCTAAAAATCACCGGATTTACTTGCATAACGCCTTCCACTTAAAAGTCACATCTTTACTAAAATTTCTTATCTACCGTATGGTTTTTTTGAAGCTCAACCCCAAAATAGGACGATAGCTTCTCTTCGGTTTTACGCTTTTGAATGGTTTTACGTGCCTCCTCGCGGCGCGCCTTTTCGTGCGCCTCGCTGTCGTCCGTATCGCCACTTGAGCCGTATCGTTCCTCAACGAAGAAAAATTGCGTAGTATCCTGTGTTACTACAGCTTTGCTGTATTTTCCAGTCTCTAGCGATAGAATTGCGTCTAGTATATGACTACTGAGGTCTTTTTCGGCGACTATACCGAGCAAACCTCCTTCGACCTTATGAGGGTCGTCGGAGAACTCCTGAGCGATTGACTCAAAGCTTTTACCATCAGCCAGCGCTTTCTCTACCAACTGAACTCTGGAGGAAACCTCTTCGGTAGAGCGTCCGGTATGTGACACCGTGATTGAGCGTAGCTTCACGGAGGCTCCTTCGCTTGAGAAGCTTGGGCTGGTGCTTAAATACTCGTCGATCTCCTGTTCGGTTACACTGATACCGCCCTTAGCGATCGATGAGGCTAACTTAGTCTTTAAAATTTCACTCCTTACCTGACGCCTGTACCACTCTAGGCTCTTTCCTTCGCGCTTGAGTACACTCTCAAAATCAGTCCTAGAAAGAGAATTTCGACCAGCGACTTCATTAATGTACTCTTCGATCTCGGTATCATCGACCGATGCGCGTTTAGTCGTGGCTTCCGCTTCAAGTATGCGCTCAGAGATAATCGCTTGAAGTGTCTGTTGAGCTTCCTGGTCGGTCGATATATCCTTAAGTGAGATTTTGCGAGGATTGGGGAGTCGTGATTGGAGTTCTGAGAGGGTAACGGGCTTTTCATCAACAGAGGCAACCACGGCGTCGATGACTATCTCACTTGATGGCTGCGTTAGAGCCTCCTTTGGCGCTGCAAGTGCCCCGCGGAGTGCAATAAGTATGCTACAGAGCGCTAATAGGCTAGCTACTAGGCTTTTTGCATATCGGGGTCTTACAGAGATGACAGGTAAGGTTTCGGTCATAATCCCGTACGCTATCCAAGTCTAGTGGGTTGCACAACACCAAGGAAGGGAGAGAGGATTGTAGTGACGATCAATTCCACTGGCAAGCTAAGAGCATATTAGTGGTTTCAGTTCGAGTTAATCGGTGCTAAAAATCGCTGTAACTACTCAGCAAAAAAGGCACCCCCGACTTTGGGGGTGGCAAGAAAAGGGATCCGCCAAAATCAGCTCATTTAGCGACGAAATTGCAGCGACGATCTTAATATCCGGTGAGTAGTTACAAATCGCTCTAGGTAAGGCCGGGAAGAGAAAGGCTAAGCGGTAAGGCAAATCAAGCAGGACCTAATGTATATAAACCTAAATTCGTTAGTTGCAGGTCTGAAAATGGGGCATCTAGTCACGATTACTTCGTCTTTTGAATTTTCGGTGCTCATCCTAACGGTGCTAGGATCGCACCTCAGCAAGTATCAAAATCTAGCGTGCTTTCAAGTGTCTGAACCATTTTCATCCTCCTTAATTGCCGAATTTAGGATAAAGCGAGTAGCAACTCTCTCTTTGGCGCTGTTAGTAGGCATCGTAAGTATTGCGACTGGCTGTGGAGGAGGTAGTGGTGATGGAGGAGATTCTTCCTCTGAGTCTGGCGCATCGTGTGCGTCTATCGGATACAGTAAAACTCTTAAAGTAGCTAATGGAGAGCAGTGTGTCGCTGATAGCGGTGGTGATACATCATCCGTGGTTAAGCTCACAATCAGCCTCGCGAGTGGCGAGGTGGGTACCTGTACCGGCACGGTAATCTCTCCTGATGCGGTTTTGACCGCGGCGCATTGCTTTGCATTCTCAAGATCGGCAAGTGTCATTATCACGGCGGTTGCTGGAGGAGGTAAAGTTGCGATTCCGGCCTCAAGGGTTGTTGTTCATCCTGGATTCTCCATATCGTCGCAAGGGGTGCTGTTTAATGATGTAGCGGTGATTCGAACTGCGAGTCCTCTGCCGGTTCCATCATTACCTATTCTCTTGTCGCGCACTCCAGCAGTTGATGAAGAGGCTGTAGTTGCAGGCTATGGTCAAACTGAAAACGGAGGGTCGGCTGTTGATGATGTTGTGGCTGGCCGTGCCGTTATCCGTTTTGTAACTGATAATCATCTGCGGATCGACTTCCGAGGTGGCGAGAGCCATCCGTGTAGAGGGGATTCTGGAGGTGCGCTCTTTGTTGAAGAGGATGGCGGCTTGGCGATAGTGGGAGTCGTTTCTCAGAGCGATCCAAGCGTTTCATCAGGCCAGGTGTGTGAAAAGGGTGACAAGACCCTTTACACAAGTATTCAGCAAACAGGAGTTTCTAATTTTATCTTCTCACAAGCGAGGAACGCAGCAGTAAAATGAATATGAAGTCTTTGGTTTTCTCTATCTGCGCATGCGTGCGTGTCGTTTTTATAGTAGCTGTTGCTTTAGCCGCTGCTGTGCCTGTTCAGCTGGTACAAGCACAGGATTGTGACCGGTGTGTGGCAAATAACTACCTCCAGAGCGCGTTACTTAATGAGCAGGCCAATCATATTGGACTACAACTTAGTTACGATTATCGGCACACGATGCTTACAGGAAGCTCCGATACGCCCAACGCTGCGGATGAGAAGGTGGCGACTACGCTGGCTAATCTCTACTATTCGCAGCGATTGTTAGAGGGAACGACGTTAGACCTTTACCTTCCGTTTGAGTCTAAAGCTTATACGGCGCGGCCGAATTACACGTATGATAGTGGTCGTGATTCAGGCCTCGGAGATATAAGTATCGTAGCAACTCAACAACTCTTTCATGGAGTTGCCGAGCGTAGGTTAGTTGATTGGCGCGCTCGTGCCGGCGTTAAGTTGCCAACAGGTGACGCCTCACAACTCGACAACTACCCACCTGAGCTCAGAGCTCCAGCGGCAGGTGGTGGACCCGTTTATCCAACAAGCGGCATATATCCCTATGACCGTGCGATCGGCAGTGGATCGGTGGATTGGATCGTAGGCTCTAGCTACGTTGCCCGCTATAATGACTTTTTTGGAGTCGTTGATGGCCAGTTTATCGGGCGCACTACAGGAGATAACGATTTTACTAGGGGTAACACAGTTAGTGTGCATGTAACGCCGGGTTATATATTTTCTTATGCTAAAGGGAATGAGTTCTCGGTTATGTTAGACGCTGCCTATCGGTACGACGCGCAGTCAGACTACAACGGATCAACCGTTGATAACTCTGGCCAGACGGCGTTTCTTATGGGGCCGCAGTTTATGGGCAACTTCCAGGGGTGGTTACTGGCAACGGTTGGCGTTAGTCTTCCGCTCTACCAAACGGTAGAGGGAACCCAGCTTGCCTCGGATTATCAGATACTGGCTTCGGTGATGACGGGGTTTTGAGAAGAGGAGGGTAAACAAACAGGATAAAATGGTTTAGTTACTCCAAAGTCGTATTAATTTCTGCCAAATGCGCGGTTTTTGACTTGCCACTGCTCGGAAAAAAGAATGACATAAGTACTTATAACACTACGTAGTCAAGCCATACCTATGGCTGGCACTAGGTGCGGAGAGAAAATAGGATTCGGTGCTGTAGTAGTTAAATTTTCCGCATCGATTTGCAGTATCTTCTCATCTCAAATTGCAGTTGTTTACACTCAAGGGTAGTAGTGGCGGGCCACTAGTAATCAATTCAAAAATCGAAAATTTGGAAACTAACTACATGGTGATACCTATGAAGACTAACGCTAGGTCTGTATTTGGATTAATTGGCAAGTGCAGCATCCAGATAGCTCGAAAAATATGGCTTGTGATACCGATGCGCCCTAAGCGGGAATCTGAAAAAGCTTTCTTGGCTTCTAGTATTGTAGTGCTCGTTTTAGGATTCTCAAGTGAGGTGTTTGCGCAGAATGGCATGAGTGGTGATATCACGCAACGCGAAACAATTGGCGTGAATAATTCTTCGGTTCAAAATGAGGATGTGAAAACGTGTGACTGCAAATTGTCAACGAGTGCCACAATTCCTTTTACTTATGGGGGTCAATATTACGGATTATACTCGGAAATGGAGTGCAATGCGGTGAAAAACGCGACACCGGATGAACGAAAAGGCCTTTTATTTAGAAAGCAGCGCTCTTCAGTGAACACGCCAGAGGTGGATTGTAGACCTAATAGGTTCCTAACCGTATTCACCTACAACAATAATACCGGAAAGTGCGAGGGGCACACACAGATTACCGTAACGAACGAGGGCTGCGGGAAAAGAGAGGATGTGAAAACGTGTGACTGCAAATTGTCAACGAGTGCCACAATTCCTTTTACTTATGGGGGTCAATATTACGGATTATACTCGGAAATGGAGTGCAATGCGGTGAAAAACGCGACACCGGATGAACGAAAAGGCCTTTTATTTAGAAAGCAGCGCTCTTCAGTGAACACGCCAGAGGTGGATTGTAGACCTAATAGGTTCCTAACCGTATTCACCTACAACAATAATACCGGAAAGTGCGAGGGGCACACACAGATTACCGTAACGAACGAGGGCTGCGGGAAAAGATAGTAATGTGTAGGCGATAGTTTTTAGTCATATAACTCCTGGTTACATATTTTCGTACGCCAGAGGCAATGAGTTTTCGGTTATGGTGGAGGCTGCTTATCGGCACGATGATCAGTCGGTGCGAATGACGTATGTACGTGGTTCGGGTGAGAGACCGGAGCGACGCCTTAACAGGAGGAAGTTAACATTGCCCGCGAGGGTTGGTCGCGGAGGCTTAAACCCTGGCACCGTCAGGGTGAGCACCGGTGCGAGTGGCATGTG
>JBBALZ010000031.1:0-21873 GCA_040402735.1 Bdellovibrionota bacterium | reverse complement strand
GAACCTACTGTATTTAATGAGTTTAACGGGATTTAGCCGCGCATTTTTATCCCTAACAGGAATGCCATTCCTTTCCAGTAGATAGCGGGAGAATTGCGATGCCCTGGCATCCGCGCTTCTCGTATTTCGAATCCAATAAATTTAGGCTACCCTTTGCCGAATAACCCTCCCCGCTATGTTGCAGCGTCGAAGAGCGGTAGCTGTGGTAGCTAGCTCTGTTTATACGTGGATTAGATAATGCCGATTCGTTGTGCGTTCTTTGGGTGCTTTCTTAGTAAGCGGCTTATTGGCCTCGACGCTCTCGTTGTCAGTACGCTTTTTGTGTGCGGTGTTTTTGTCTGCGGTTGCGAGTACGAATGGAAAGAGGAGGCCAGGAGCCCAGAGCCATATCCAGTGCAACAGTTAGCTGTCAACGATCAAGTGGCACAGCAAACCGAAAAGCCTAAGCAAGCAGCCCCACCCCCTGAGGTAAAGCCAGTGCTCGCACCGGGCAAGGATGTTTCGGGCCAGGCGGTGTTGCCACCTAAGGCACGTAAGCTAAATCTCTTGGAGCTTAAAGACACGGGCGTATTAAATGTCACGGCTAATTTAATGGGTGGCGATATGCCTCAAGCGTTCGATGAACGCGAAGACACCCTGGCCAAGTCAGAGGGTTTTAATCCATTCACGTTTACTTTTGAATTCACAGAACCGCGAATGCTAAAGGCGGTGCGCGTTCTTTCGTCCTACTCTGATTACTCGTGGGCGTTGCAGGTCGATCAGGGAGAACGGCTCGTGGTTGATATGATTATCGATGGCGAGTGGTCAACGATCGCCTGGCCCGATGGCTTAAAGGGTAAGCGCATACAGGTCGAAGTTCTACGCAAACACCGCGATAACTACGTGCACCTAAATGAGGTGGAGATATATGAGTAGGGGGTCTCACTATTACCCACAAGTAGTAATGAGAGGGGTTGTCTTGTGGAGAACATTCGGGCCTTTATCTCTATTCCACTGTGAATAAGGCGGTATCTTCTTTAAGTTTGTGATTCACCTCTCCTTCCCTCCCTCGCTGTTCTCGCTGAGCTCTTTGTAAAAACAAACTTTAGCCTCGGAATGACGAAGTATTTATTTTTACAAAGAGTAAAAGAGAACAGTGAGTTAGAAAATCGTTATTCTTGCTTTTTGTTGTCGTCACTCTTTGTAAAAGAGGATCTCCCAGGATGTGGTAATAGTGAGGTAGGGGGCGCGCCGATGCTTGTTGATCGAGTCGAAATTCCAGCTTCTTGGCAAATCCCACCTGATAAGTCAGATTTGTCAAATATGTGGATTAACAGAGATTTATCGTACATTTTTGCCAATGGTGCGCAGCTTGAGTCGATCTTAGTGCAGGGGCCGCGGCAGGTTGGCAAATCCTCGTTTCTTGAGTACTACGCCCCCGCAAAGCCGAGGTTGGTGGTTCTTGATGGCCTGGCTTTGCGCGAGTTGGCCGATCGCGCTAACAGAGCGCAGTGATCGGAAGATTCCAGACACCAGGTTGTATCTCTTTAACCTCGTTATGTAGCGAAACGACGAATCCTCGCTGTTTGGAATCGGTGCCGAGCACCTCTCGTAAGACTCTGATCCCTTTGCCCCAACTAGGATCCACCGAGGCTGAGCACTTAATCTCAATCAGAATAATCGCGCGTCCATGCTCAAGAATGAGGTCGACTTCAGCGCTTTCTCCAGCTCGAAAATGACAGAACTGCACACGCGCACCTAGAGCTGCCACCAACTTTACGATCTCCATTACAACGAACGATTCGAAAAACGCTCCGAGTAGCGGATTGCGTTCAATGCCATCTTCATTGAGCCCGACGAGGTAGATTCCCAAGCCTGAATCGGTAAAGATACCCTTGGGGCTCTTGCTTAGTCGCTTCTCAGACGACGCTTTGTAAAAAGGCGCTAGCGAGCGCCAAAGGTAGGAGGTCTCAAGGAGCGAGAGATAGTGCTGTGCAGTCTTGTAACTGACACCGATATCCTTTCCAAGCCCCGAGTAGTTGATGACCTGGCCGGTTCGCCCCGCAACAAGGTTAACAAATCGCGAAAATGTCGACAGATTGTGAACGTTGCTCAACGCTCGAATGTCCCTTTGAATGTAAGTCTCGGTGTAGGAACTAAACCACTCCTCTCGCGCCTGTTGAGATTGAGCAAACGATGCCTGCGGGAATCCTCCCACCGCCAAAAGATGTCGAATGCTGTCCCTTGTTGAAAATGACCGGTGTCGTTCACTCAGTTCAATGCTCGGATTCAGTTCAAGGATCTTGGAGATATTTGAGAGTACGCGGTCTGGCTCGGCATCAGTTAACTCTGCCAGCGAGAAGGGAAAGAGCTCTTTAATCAGAATACGTCCGGCAAGAGACTCTGAAACGCGGTGCATCATCTGAAAGTGCTGACTACCGGTGAGGATGTAGTCCAACCCGCGGTGCGGTTCTCTGTCGATCAGAGCCTTGAGGTACTGAAAGAGATCAGGCACGTTCTGAATTTCATCTAACACCGCCGGGGTCTTTAGCGTGGCTAGGAATCCCTCCGGATCTGCTCGAAATCGAGCCTGGTCCAGCGGGGTATCAAATGAAACATACGACCCCCCGCCCCAGATGGTCTGTAGGTGTTTACAGAGGGTGCTCTTTCCTGATCGACGCGGACCAGTCAGCAAAAGTGCCCTAAATTCAGATGGTCTACGCTCAAGATTACGCTGTAAATACCGATATTTATACATGATATATGCATTTTAGCTTCGCCGGTTCTAATTTGCAAGAAAATATGGTTGCTCGATAGGGCATCGCAATTCTCTTCTCTAAAATAGGGCCAAAAATGCGCGGAACCTACTGTATTTAATGAGTTTAACGGTATTTAGCCGCGCATTTTTATCCCTATCAGGAATGCCATTCCTTTCCAGTAGATAGCGGGAGAATTGCGAAGCCCTAGTTGCTCGAAAAATGCTTAGTGTTCCCATGGACAGGTTCAGCTATGCCTTAACCGCTGTTACAACCCTCCGCCCTTGCGACCTAAACGTAGTGTACTTGGTGCTTAGCACCTCGGTGTAGTGTTCGCTGGTTGATATAATCTCAGATCCATAGAGTAGGGGCCCAGCTTGGGAGTCGCGGCGCATCGGGAGGATGCCAGCGTCGCAGGCGACGATTGCATCCTGGGTTATCGGTTGCTCTGGCCAGGCGTTGTTCCAAGCCGCGATGAAACGAGCGAGTTCCGTTGGCGGAACCGTCGGCTGGGTTCCAACGGTGTTGCTTGTTGGGGCTTCACTCGGTGTGTACCAGGTGCCGATAGATGTTAGGTCGCCCCGTGGTACGGCAAAAAAGAGCCGTCCATCGGGACTCTCGACGGCGATGGCGTGGGTTGGATGAAGTTGGGTTTTGATAGTGATGTTGAATCCGAGGCACCACTGAGGAGCCGGCTGGATCAGGGATTTCGGTAGCGTAATCGACGAGAGCCAGGGGCCAAGGGTATTAACGACAGCCTTAGTTTGGATCTCCTCACCTGTATCGGTGGTTATCGTGTAGCCGTGAGATGCGCGGGACACGGAGGTGACCTTTGTGTGCGGCCGTATCGTAATGCCTCGCTGAGTTAGCTGCTCGGTAAGTTGCGAAGCGAGCAGTAGTGGATCGGTCATAACCAGGTCGTGCCAACAGAGTGCTCCGTTTTGCGCTCGTCCTGCTAGCTGCGGCGCGATATCGCACAGTGCCCTGTGTGATACGACCTGTGGGGTGGGCAGTGGCGAGCCAAGTGTGCGCATCGTCGCGCTATAGAGCAGTGCGGCGCTAGCGACTGGGAGTTTGCTTTTAAAACCCCACGGGTTGAGAGGCATAAGGCACGCTAGCGGGCGAGTAGCTTGAGGGAAATTCGTAGCGATGTAGGTTTGGTCGTTGAGCGACTGTATGACGCGGGTGACTTGAAGTTTCTGGAGGTAACGCAAGCCACCGTGGATAATTCTAAGGGTGTTGTTTGAGGTTGCTGAGGCTGGTCTTGAGGCTTCTAGCACAATAGCAGAGATTCCGCGCTCAGCGGCGGCTTGGGCAACGCCTAAGCCCGATATTCCTCCGCCTAAGATGGCTAGCTGGTATGTGTGGGGCATAGTGGCTAGTAGTCTAGCGAGAGAAGGCGGACATGTCGATGGAGCCTGGGGTTTTAGCAATGCGGATATTAGCAATCCGGATGTATATCGCTGAATTGAAGAGCGGTTGGGCACAGCCCAACCCTCCATATTCGCGGGGCCCGCGACTTTTCCTCGTATCACGTGGTTCGGCTAAATGTTAAACCTAAATTCAGCAGTTGCGGGTCTGAAAATTGCGCAGCTACTCAAAATCACTGTGGCTTTTGAATTTTCGGTGCTCACCCTGACGGTGCCAGGGTTGCGCCTCCGAAAAATTCAAAATCCTTCGCGCTTTTGAGTACCTGCGCCATTTTCATCCTCCTTAACTGCCGAATTTAGGTTAAACTATAGGCTACTTGCAAAATTAAGCTTCGAGCGAGAATTGTGAGGTTGGGTTGGCCGCAAGGCTCAGGGAACGAAAAAACCGTAGACGTATCCTCTAAGATACGTTGAGGGTTTTTTCGCTCCCTGCAACGCGGCGGACGACACAAGATAGCGATTCGTAGCCGAGGAATAATTTTTCAAGTAGCTCTGTTACTTATTTCTGTCTTTGTTTAAAAACTTATGTCAACCTCTCATGTATCTCTCGCTGATATCGAGGCAGCTCGCGCCCGTATAGCACCACACCTAGCCGTAACCCCTGTCTCTCAAGCTCTCGGTTTATCCGAAGAGTTTGGTAGGAGGATTCTCTGCAAGTGGGACAACAAGCTCCGTAGTGGTGCTTTCAAAGAGCGTGGAGCGCTCAACTTCCTTCTTAGCCTCGATAAGACGCGTTTGACCAGGGGAGTGTGCGCGGCGAGTGCTGGAAATCACGCGTTGGCTCTCAGTCTACATGCTAGCCGCTTGGGTGCACAGTGCCATCTGGTGATGCCGGTAACAGCTCCGCTTGTGAAGGTAGAGTCGTGTAGACGTTTAGGAGCACATATTACTCAGGTGCCGACATTGTATGATGCTCTTGAGATCGCAGCGCGTTGGCCAGAAGAGCGTGGCTACACGTACATCCCGCCCTTTGATCACGAGCTAGTTATCGCTGGACAGGGAGTAGCGGGGCTGGAGCTGCTTGAGCAGTGTGATGATTTTGATTCGATCATTATCCCGGTAGGTGGTGGTGGTTATGCGGCTGGTGTGGCTACGGCGATCAAAGCTAAGCGAAAAGATGTTTTTATTCTTGGTGTAGCTTCTGAGTGGGCGCTTAATTTGCGAGCCAATAAAGTGCAACCAGGTGGCTTTGTTCCGATGACGATAGCCGATGGTATAGCTGTTAAGACGATAGGGGCTATTACTGGCCCGATACTTGATCGTCACGTAGATAAGATAGTCTCAGTGAGTGAAGAGGCGATCGCACGAGCTATCGTTATGGCCTTGGAGCTGGAACACGTGGTGATTGAGGGGGCTGCTGCTGCTAGTATTGCGGCGCTGCTTGAGGGGTATCTCCCGGATAATTACAAAAAGCCAGTTGTATTTATCTGCGGTAGTAATATCGACACTAATATCCTTTCGCGACTGATAGAGTATAACATGGCAGAGCGCGGGAGGTTGTTGCGGGTGCGGATAACATTGCCGGATCGACCTGGGATGTTGCATCAGATATCTGGAATTATCGCGCAGCAGGGGGCTAATGTATTACAGGTGATGCACGATCGTTCGTATGCTAAAGCTCCGGGGCATGTTGATATTACCGTAATGATGGAGGTTCGTAGCCGCGAGCACGCAAAGCAGGTCGTTGATCAACTGCTCGGTGATGGGTTGCCGACAGAGGTGATTTAGCCGGGGGCATAGCCTCTACCACACTACCTGTATCCGTGAATACTTGGCGATCTGCGGATTGTTTGTGACCAGTGTGAGCTGCTCACAGCGAGCTTGAGAGATCAGCATCCTGTCGAAGGGATCGTTATGAATCGGTTCAATGTTCATAAGCTCGCGCGTGTGATTGGATGTAATAGCGAGTTCGTCAAACTGCAACTCGTCGAGCTGCTCGAAAAAATCGTCTGGAATCTTTAGCTTGCCGAGTCTGCTCTTGATGGCGATCTCCCATAGCGATGCAGCGCTGATATAGACGGGAGAGGTCTCTAGTTCTTCGCGGATTCGTGGTGAGATCTTACTCGGGTTTCCGAGTAGGTAGAGGAGAGCGTGCGTATCAAGTAGATACTCCACCTACGAGCCCTCAAAGAGTTGCTGGATACTTGGGTCGGACTCTGTGAAGTCCTCAGATAGCCAGATTTTGCCTGTGAGTTTGCCGAACGTGCGTCGTTTAGGCTTCGGTGAATACAGCCGCAGCTCGACCTCGGGGTTACGAGATGCCCCAATAGCGATGCGCTCACCACGCTTGACCCGACGAAGAATGTCAGAGAGGTGCGCTTTAGCCTCTGTAATGGTGTACACTTTGGGCTTCATATCTCTTGATTATAGTCTGGTCTGGTCTGGTCTGTCAATCACAATAACATCCTGAATTTAATGTGCAAAGTATTGCAGGTGTGGGGGTGCATCTACCGCGTGTACGGCCACTTTAACTGCCGTTCTTTGTGGTTAAAAGAGCAACATTACTCTCGCATGCACCGGCCGCAGCAGCGATAGCAGCTACCATTGCGTCGCGAGGAGCTACGTGAAAGCCAGAGGGTATGTACGGGTCAGCTACTAAGTACTCGCCTCTCTCATTCCTGCCATAGATCACTGCTCCATGTGTGCACGTCGTCCCGTGCATGTCGTCGGGAACTGACTGACGCAATCCCGTAGAACGCGTTCTGCCGATCCCGTAGAGAGTGCTGTAGGCGACGGTCACCATCAGGGGGCCACGGGTGAGCAGCTCATCTAATAGCGCACTTGAGATGTACGGTAGGATGGTAAGCTTTCCTCCCAGTTCAATAAATTCGATATAAGAGTCGAGGTAGGCGTGTATCGTAGCTCGATTGAGCGCTTGGAGTGTGCGCGCTTCTTTGGCGAGTTTCATCCGCTCGATGATCTCTTGTGAATCTAGCTTAGCCCAAGAGAGGTCGAGTAGTTCCGAGTCAGCGCAAAAGAGCTCAACCTTGAAGTTGCGTCGTAGCGCTGCAGAGCACATCCAGGTGGTGAGACCGCCACAGACCTCTCCATGCTCGTCTTTGAACGAATTGACTTCGGAGAGTAAATTCTCAGGAGGTACCTCGAATCCAAAGTGAGATAACGCCATACTCAGTGTCGCATGGCCGCATGTAAAGTTAGTTGGTTGGAAGTAGTGGGTTAGATTGTGATTAATTTGCATTCGACAATTACTCTATAGAGCTGCTGTGTGGCCGCCAGTTGCCAGGTGTAACCCAACATCGCTGAAAGTTTTGATAATTAAAGCACGCTGCGCCGGAATAATCTGTGTGCCAGGGGTCTCTGGTGTCTGAGACGATGGAAGGAGGAACTGCCAGAGCCTTAAGCCGTTATCAATCGGTAGGCGGGGCATGGCGTCATTCGGAATTATTCGTCCCGCGTGTACCACAGAGGGGTATATGTAGGTCGCTGCTAGATTGGAACATGTTGCTTCAGAGATGTGTCCCCACACCGACTGTTCGGATAGGGGCGCAATCAGGTACGGCAATGCCGCGCTCGGAGTTGGCGGCACATAAGCCAATTCGAGGAAGAAATCGCGTGCATAATCGGCGTTGTTAGATGCCGCCCGCAAAGCGTCCGTTATGAAGCAGGTTTCAATGTTTGCTAAATCTATGAGGTCTGAGGCTGGGTTTGTCTGCCTCAGGGTATCGAGGACCTTTTTAAAAGGCCCCCCATGATTGGCGAGTTGTCCAATCTCGTCAGCAATAATTTACAGTCGAAGGACTGGGTCGATGGCGCTGCCCGACGGGGGGTGTCGGTTTTGCTGTTAATCTCAGCATCTCTGATCCCAGCGTCTACGGTTTTACCGTTCTCGCTTGGTTGCCACCAATCCTGAGAGAAGTTCACTGCTGAGGGCTTCCTCGCAACTAGCGGTGGGGTACACACTTTGATGCCAGAGTGTAGGATTGCTAGCCGGTCAGGTGGCGGCAATTGCTCCCATGTCTTATCGAATAGAAGAGGGGGTCCTCCCACAAAGACTCGGCTGATTTGAATCTGAGGAGCTGTGAGGGAGTGTGGCGGGGTAGTTTTCGCGCCAATTGCGTACGACCTTCACGCTTGCATCGAGGATATGTTCTGCAGTCGGAGTACATGTAGGGCGCTGAAAACTTCGAGCAGTCTTTTTTGTATCTTGTACCGTTGTGCTCATCGTAGTTAAGCCAATTCCGAGAGAGGTTTCCCAACACTATCGGGGATTCCTAAGACGCATTATCCAACTGAGCCCAAAGCGCAGAGATTGCACCACTACGCCGCATGGAGTTCAATCGGATAGTTAGGACTTCCGAAATGAAGTCGATCAGTTCATTGGCCGCGTCATAGAACTCCAAGTGTGCGGGCCCCAAAACTTCTCGGTCAGGGTCCCGGGCGAGCTCCTGCTGCGCTGGTGCTATTAGACTTTTGAGTGAAGCAAAATCAGTCTCAAATTGAACACGCGTCCGGTGTTCGGGATCTCGCAACAGATCCCCACATAAGGGACGGAAAAAGCGACCATCAAATAGTTGAAATTTGAAATCCCTCGCGATCTGGTCGGGTGGGGTGTCTAATGTGGTATCGCCATGTCTTGCAACTAATGACAGATCAAAATTAGGCTCATAAGCGCTATATGGCACATCTAGCGCTGGCCCTACTCGTGCGCTTTTGCCTTGCAGGTTGATGTATTTCGCGGCGGCAACGGCAGTTACGAGCTGGATAAGCGAGATGTCTGGGACTTCCGCTGCAACTACTATTTCAGATGTATATACCATACACTCCTACGGGAAGAGGAAAGCTCTAAGTTCTGCGACGAGAGCCGAGCTTGTCAATTCGAGCTGAATCATACCTTGTTCTATTGAGCTATTAAAGTTCTGACCTGTAACCGCGAATTGCGACAGTTTTGCGGTATGATGGGGGCTTTATTGGAAGGCTTTTAGTTTGGTAATGTGTTGAATTTCCAGCTTAATACTGTTGCATGTCTTTTTAACTCCTCTTGCGCTTCCCAAGCCGCAACCGTTCTGGTCGCAGAGTTATCTGGCTTACTACGGTGCCCTCTCGCTGCAAGAGGATCTGCATAACAGCTTGAGCGATGCAGTGCGGTGTCACTGCAACGCTTTCGTCATCCTCAGGATAGAATAGTAGGCGATCATAAAATGGTGTGCGGGTGATATCAGGAGAGATGGTGGTGACCTTGACCCCGCTTTTGCGGACTTCATCAAAGAGGGAGCACATAAAGTGTTCAAGGCCAGCCTTGGTTGCTGCGTAGGCTGCCCCATACGAGCTACTCTCATGAGCAGAAAAGGAACCTATCGAGATTACGTTACCACGAGTCTCTTTGAGTGACCGTAAGAGACCGCGGGTCAGTACAAGGGGTGCAAGGAGGTTGCACTGAACGAGCTCTGTTATCTGTTGCACCGAGAGCTCCTCGTGCGGAGCAAAGTGGCCTATACCGGCGTTGTTAATCAGTAGGTTCACTGGGCCGTGTTCCTTGAGTATGGTCGGGATAATCTCCGCCACCTTGTCGGTATCGGTGAGGTCGAGTGCGATGTGGTGGTATTCTGTGTGGGGACATACTGGCGAGCGGCGGCTGATGCCGACAACCCTCCAGCCTGCGTCGAGGAGATCTGAAGCGATCGCCAGGCCGATCCCTGAACTTGTTCCGGTTATAACTGCCAAGGGACGGGACATATCTTCTCCTGTGGTACGTATTGACGTAATTGCTCGGATACTGCTGCGATCATCTCGTTGTGCTGTTCCGGTGTATACGAGGCGCTCTGATTTCGCACGGTATAGGGGTAGTGCACGATCGCTGATGTTGGATTGCTCTCTTGCATGGCACGGAGGTATCCGCTGGGCATGCGGAATACGCCGATTGAGATATCTTCGATGGCATCACTTGTAAGCTGCGAAAATGTTTCGCGCACGAGCTCTCCGTAATGTGTCTGCCACGAATCAACCCGGATTATCGGGTCGATGCAGAGACGCACGCGCCAGCCGCGTTGGTGCGCTTTGGTGATCGCTGCTAAGCGTGCTTGGAGTGTCGGTGTGCGGTGTTCGTAGTGCGAGATAACCGGATCTGGCGATATAGTCCAGGCCAGGATGACGTTTGGGGCAGGAGTAATTTCGCTCAAAGCTTCGATATTGGCGCTCTTTGTGCGGATCTCGATAGTGACGTGCGGATTGCTCCTGGCGTACTCAATGTAGCGCTCGCAGTAGCCAAAGATATTCTCAAGAGCGAGCAGATCCGTGTCGTACGAGATGCAGAGATATGCCGGTGAAGGCGCAGCAATCTCAAGTGTTGCTGCGCGGATAAAATCTTCGTCATTAACAAAGGCTACGATGTTAGCTGATGGAAACATCCCCTGGAGATAGCAGTATTCGCACCCATAGAGGCAGTTTAGCACCGGTGTTGTGTAAAAAAAGCGTGCGTGCTCAAAGTTTGGAACAAACGAGCTGCCCGGGTAGAGGAACGCTTCGTTGCGCACGGCGAGTATGAGTTTTAGGGCGTGTTTTTGGTGATCCCAGCGTTGGCGCGGGCGGTTAAAAACCTCTTTGTAGTTGTTTATTGAGATCTGCGTCGCCTTTTGAAAGCGCGAGATAATGCGTTTAGTTAAAGGATAAGAGCGCGCGCTCTCTTCGATATATATGTGTGAGAAGAGCGGTAGGTAACTCACAACTGTGTCGCCTCGGATAGCTGCTGCAGTAGTCTCTGGTAGGCGTTGTTACGAGCTTCCTTCGTTGATATTGGTAGTGAGAGGAACTCGGTAACGGTGCCATTCCACGGAACACCCCTGGCCTGGAGTGCGCTGACCCGCCGGGTTAGCTCGATCCGTTGCGAGAGCGAGAGTGTTGCATGGTGTGCGGTGGTTTCCAAAAGCACTTTGTCTTCTGGAGTAAGTCGCGCTGGTTCGGGCAAGGTGCTCCGCAGGCTCTCGACCAGCTCGTACATGGTATCCGTATTCTTGGCGATCAACGCCGTTGCTTGCTCGGGTGTTATCCGTACTCCTGTGCAGTGGTCTGAGATGACTTTCAAGATACACAGTGTGCTTGGTGAACCGAGGGTTAGAGCTGCTTGAGCAACTCCGGAGCCTTCCATATCGGCTGCGACCGGCTCGTTGGTGGGTGTGGTCACAGGGTGATCGTAGGTGTCGAGTGCGATTTCTCTCAGAGGGTGTCTCAGCAAGATATCGGGGTATGTCCTGTTATTTGTTGCAACATCGCGAATCTTGTTGCAGTAGGTGAGAGTGCCGAGAGGGATCGTGGCATCGGAAGAGCCTGCTATGCCGATGTTTACAACTAGTGGCGCGGTCTCGCCGCTAGAGACGTTAGGGAAAAGACCGGTTAGAAGAGTCGATGTAGCGATAGCTGCACGCATTTTGCCGATACCGGTAGTGGCGATGTAGACACCCCGTGCATGAAACACCTGAAAGCGTTCAGCGCATCGATGCTCGCGCAGCGGCTTAGCCTGCCACATATCGATAAGTGGTTTCGCCTCACACGGCAGGGCAGTTACAATCAGTACGTCACGGAGCATAGGTTGGGGCAATATAGCAAAGGCGTATCGTGGAATCGAGTGGGCGGGGAGTTGAGCAGCTGGGGTGGGCAACCTCTCAATTCTGCTTGTAAATCGCGAGGATCGGAGCGCGAACTTTCTAGTTCGCTGCCCCTGCCCATACACGGCTTTACGCAGAAGTTCGTGCATTCAATTGGGCGGAGCGGAAGCTCCGCGGTCCGATTGGGCTGCCCCTGCCCATATTAAGTAAGTGACTATGTTGGGCTATACGAAGGCATTCGTGTGTGCATTCACTACAAATGACCCTGTATTGATTTTACCTGTTTAAGCTTATGCTCTGAGTAATGATGTCTGCTATTGGGGCTTGAGGGTGCCTGGATGAGTGTGAATGGCGATGGAGCAAAAATTAGCGCGGCTCACGGTGGAGGCGCGGAGAAGTGCGAACTATCCGTCAGGCACCCAAATGGGCGACTGGTGCATTTTAGCATAATTGGCGCTGCCGATCTGCAAAAAGTGGTGTTCTACAGCCACGGTTTTCCGGCGAGCCGAATCGAGGCCACGGTTGCCCACCGCGAGGCGCAGGCCCGTGGGATCACAGTTGTTGCCCTGGATAGACCGGGGTTTGGTCGGTCGGAATGGTATTCCGAGAGACGCTTTGAGGACTGGGCTGGGGATGTTGCGCTTGTTGCGGATCACCTCGGCGTGGACCGGTTTGAGATTCTTGGGGTGTCCGGCGGCACTCCGACGGCGATCGCTGCTGCGGCAGTGCTCGCTGAGCGAGTTAGTGGATTAACGATCGTGAGCGGTGTCGGGCCCCTTGCTGGCGCAGGAGCCACGATTGGGATGAATCTGGTCAATCGCGTTCTTTTAGTGCTGGGAAGGCAGCTCCCGTGGCTCGGTAAGTGGATAGTGTGGAGCGTTGCACACCTGTGGCGTGCATTCCCTCGCTTTGTCATGTTGTGGTTCGGAGTGCTTTTGCCAAGCGTTGACCGCCAGGTTGTTTCACGGCGGGATGTTGGTGTGATTTTAACGAAAAATATTCGCGAAGCGCTCGCCCAAGGGGTGCGTGGAACGGTAAGTGAGTTTATGCTGCTGGCCTCTGATTGGAGCGGACTTTTGGCCAAGGTTACGGCGCCAACGACTATCTGGCACGGGGATGCAGACACATACGTGCCAATTGGCATGGGTGAGCGGCTCCATAGAGGTATTGAGGGGAGCACTTTTCACAAAGTAGTGGGTGGTGGTCACTTTATGATCCTTGATACGATAGGGATCATTCTAGATAAGTATAGGGCACCCTGATGATCGCAGTTGATAGCGTTTCGGCACTGATTGAGCAACGAGAGCTACACGCTCTACGCGATATGCTCGTAGATAGTGCGCCGGTAGAGGTAGCAGAGCTTTTTGGGCAGCTCTCTGATGAGGCAAGGGTTCTAATCTTTCGTATCCTGCCGAGGGATTTCGCAGCGGATATATTTTCAGAGCTTGATGTAGATCGGCAGAGGAAGATCCTAAGTGGCTTGGGCGATAAACAGACCGCACGTTTGCTCTACGAGATGGCTGCCGATGATCGCACTGCACTTCTTGAAGAGATCCCAGCAGAAGCAGCTAGACAGCTCTTAGCTTTATTGCCGAAAGAAGATCGCGATGTAGCGCTCACCTTGCTCGGGTATCCTGACGGGAGTGTGGGGCGCTTGATGTCTCCCGATTACTTAACGATCCATGAGGATTGGAAGGTGCGTGAGGTGCTAGATCACATCAGAGCACATGGCCAAGAGAGCGACTCACTCGATACGTTATACGTGGTCGATGCTAAGGGCGTGTTAGTAGATGAGGTCACCGTAAAGAGTCTCTTGCTCGCATCTCTCGACGAGGAGGTCGCCTCGTTAATGAACTACAAGTTTGAAGCTCTTTCAGTTCAAAGCGATCAGGAGCAGGCGGTTGAGCTCTTTAAGAAGTACGATCGCACAACGCTACCGGTAGTTGATGCTTATGGAGTGCTGCTGGGTATCGTAACGGTTGATGATATCCTTGATGTTCAGGAAGAAGAGGTCACAGAGGATATTCAAAAACTAGGAGGGAGCGAAGCTCTTGAAGACGCCTACATCAAGACGCCGGTTGCAACGCTTATTCGTAAGCGGGCGAGTTGGTTAATCCTGCTTTTTGTTGGTGAGATGTTAACAACGTCGGCTATGGCTTCGTTTGAGGGCGAGATTCAGAGAGCCGTGGTTTTGGCGATCTTTGTTCCGCTGATTATTTCAAGTGGTGGCAACTCAGGGAGCCAGGCCTCTACCTTGGTTATTCGCGCCTTGGCTGTAGGTGAGATTACGACCCGCGATTGGTTTCAGATCATGCGGCGTGAGTTAATTACAGGTTGGGCGCTCGGGTCGATACTAGGCGTGGTAGGGTTCCTGCGTATCGTTGTTGGAGCGCAATTCTCAGATATGTACGGGCCGCACTGGTTCTTGCTTGCTGTAACGGTTTTATTCTCACTAATGGGGGTAGTGACGCTGGGCAGTTTGGCAGGGTCTATGTTGCCGTTAGCTCTTAAGCGGCTCAAGCTTGATCCAGCAACTTCTTCGGCACCCTTTGTGGCCACACTTGTTGATGTAGTCGGGTTGATTCTCTACTTTAGTATCGCTGCGCTACTGCTCTCTGGGGTTATGATGTAATTGTGGCTAGCTGCCGATACGCTCCGAAAGGTGCAGAACTGCGTCTATGTAGCTTGGACTCTTGTTGTAGCGCCAAATAACAGAGCGTTTTTCCTGTAGCGGAATGTTGTGGCGGTAACCAAAACTAGCTAGATAGTTCCCGGCAGACCAGATGGCGTCGACTTGGTTGTGTAGTGAAACTATGCCGTCTCTGTCCCCATCGATACCAAACCGCAAAAATGCAGAAGGGAGGAATTGTGGTAGTCCGAAGGCTCCAGCAGAGGATCCCTTCATTGATAGCACATCGACTCGGTTTCTCTTGGCTATGGATATAAGAGCAGGTATCTCCGGAAGAAATGTGTTTTCAAGGTATCTTCCGCGTCGTCGCACATCTTCAAAGACGATGTGCCGATCGAGTTTTTTCTGAGCAAGATAATTCTCCCATAAGTTGTCGGGAGCATTGGTTGTAGCGAGTCGTGAGAGTCGGTAGATGAGAAGGTGATTGCCTGTATTCTTTCCAACGCCAGACTCAATCACTATGATAGCAGCGACTACTTCTCGAGGTACATTTAATTTAGCTTCCATTTTACGGAACTCATCTAAATTACTAGCGATAAATTCCCGGCCTAGGTCTTCATGGTGCGGGCGTTTGAATCCGGAATATATAGAGCTTGGCTCTCTAGGTTTGACACTGAAAGGCACAAAGGTGCGTTCGGGCATGCGCGGGTCAGAGTATATCGCGATTAGGTCGTGCTCGCTTACTCCATTGCTTTGAAGTCTTTTAACTAGATAGTCCCACCCCCTAAAACGAGAGTCTGGCCAGAGGGTCGATGTTTTCTTTTTAACCTGCGATTTAGCTTTATGATGCCCGATTTTGTGCTTTGAGTGCGGTGCCGCTATTGCGCAGAAATCACTGCTAGGTACAAAGAGTGGTAACGCAAAAAGGATTGTCAGTAACAGAAGAGTAAGAGTGATTTTTAGCAGATGGGTCATTAACGACCTCCTGGCGCTGCACGTTTAGCAATAGAGCTAAAAATAGCTGAGGGTCCGAGCGAGTAATCCTTTAATCTAAAATCCGCTACAAGGAGCCCTTCAAGTATCTTATTAAGTTCGGCTACCGACCGCTGTTTAGCAAGCGGTAGGTATTTAGAGAAGATCCATGGTGATAGCCCCAAAGCGTTACGGATATCGTTTTGGTTAGCGCCACTATCGAGCATGGCGCGGATCCGCAACAGAGATGTGAATGTCTTGGTCAATAATCCCATGAGCATAAAAGGGTTAGAACCTTGACTCATAAGCTGCGTTAAAAGAGCCTCGGTAACACCCCGGTTGCGCCCGAGAAGTGTGTCTGCTAACTCAAAATCACTAGCGTGAGCGCGGCCGGGTTCAAGTGCTCGAAGAGCTGATTGTGAAGGTTTTTCACTGCCAAGATAAAGGCAGAACTTCTCGATCAGTTTAGAGATCGCTTCCGGATCAGAGTCGCCTAGAGAGATGATTAACTCGATTAAGGCATCGTCGTTTGTGTCGAGTTTCTGTTGCTTTGATTCACGCTCTGTCCAGCGAGTCAGTTCAGCTCCCTTTAATTGTTCAAACGCTAGATGCGTTGCGTGACTCTGAAGGGTCTTTTTAAAGTTAGGGGTGTTAGGAAGATTTTCCCCAACTATAAAAAGGTGCACACCAGGAACTTTTTTGCGCAGAAAGTCTGAGATCGGTTCAACATCGGCCGCTTTTGCTAACTCAATCCCACGAATAATTGCAAAACGAGTTGGCTCAAATAAAGAGGGTTCCTCATGGTCACGCAAAAAAGCGGTAGGGCTAGAGCGCCCCTGCTCACTAAATGAGAAGCTACGCGGGGTATTAGAGCCGCCTTTAGAGAAGTGGCCAAGCAGGTACTCAAGAGTCCGCATGCGGCGCACCCTATCAGGAGCTGTAATAACGATACACGAAGGGCACTCGGGAAGGGCGGTAATCTCTTTGAGGGTTAGAGCAGCAGTAGAGCGCATAACGTATGAGGCTCAAGTTTAGTCGATCTAGAGGTTACTCGCGAAACGGGCGCGAGGCAACTTTTCTTCGGGTTTTTCGATAAGTATAGGGGTAGATGTGTAGATAACGGGACACTGTGTCCCCGAAATTAAAGGAGCTTGGTATGACAGATAAAGTTGCAAGTCCTTCACCAGGATTGTTTCGCTCGGTATTCGATGGGGCAATCGGTGGGGATTTTTCGGAGAATAACTCGACGGTAAAGACTGTAACGCAGGTAGGTGTCGGTCTGATCCCTGTTGCTGGGCAGATCGCTGATGCGCGCGATACCGCAGCAGCCATTAGAGATATCCGCACGGGCCGTGAAGGTGCTTGGACTAACCTTGCGCTTGTATTAGCGGGGTGGGTGCCGCTAGCCGGGGATCTGGTGAAGTCCGTCAGAAATAAGGGGATGCGCGATACCCTTGAAGGTATCAGCTACGCCGCTGGAGCAGTTCGTATGGGGTGGCGCGGAATAGCTGACTCCGTAGATAAGCGAGCTGGTGAGCTTAAGGGGTTATTCTATGCACCAAAGACCACGGTTGACGTGTCTGGAATGGAGCATGGAGTTCAGGGGATTACCAATCGCTACGGTGATATAGAGATTCGTAAGGGGCTGACGCCAGAGCAACAGTCGAGTGTACTTGATCATGAAAAGGTACATCAGTTCTTTTCTCCTGCGCTGCGCTATGGTCAGGATCTGCGAGCAAATTTAGGCATCCTTGGCTACAGCCAGTCGCATCTTTTGCGTCGGGTAGAGGAAGGTCTTGCCGAAGGATACGCTCGCTTTAAGAGAGAGGGGGTGGCAGGGTTTATAAAGGGATGGAAGTTTCCCCTCGAAAATGACTATGGAATAGATCCTGAGCGGCTTAAGGTAGAGAAGCACATTCTTTTAGGGCTGGGCACAACAGCTCTTGGCGCGGGCTTCACTCTGGGACAATATGCAGGTGATGACAGATCAAAGAACTAGATCCGTAGGGGAGTTTGATCGTTTGATCGAACTCTACCTACGTAAGCATCTCCAAAAGCAGCCCCCTGGAACACTGGCCAGGTGGTTGGGCGAGCCGGCAGAATACTCGTACGCAATAAGATCTGTGGTTGAGCACGAGGCGGCGCGATACTTCTCGGGTAGCGCGCTTGTTCGAGTTGAGCTGGCTGAGGATATACTACCGACGAAGCTTCGTGGTGGTGGTTCGGTGGGGGTGTTTGCGATTCGGGAGGGGCAGGCGATACTCCTGGGTGCGGAACATCCGGAAGTGGTGCTTGGCTTGCTGCGCGATGAAGGCAGGCTAGGCGATGCGCCGGCAGTGGCAGTTGCGTCGTTGTGTTGTGAAACGTTGCTTGCGAAACGCGGACATCAGAGTGAGGTAGTGACGTCGGTAGCTGAGATCTGCGAGTGGTATCCAGAGGTGCGTGGATACGAGATCTCACCGGGTACGGTGAGTCTTCTTGGTGAGCGGTTACACGGCCCTCGGTGGCGGACTGATGATAGCGGGATGAATCTGGAATTTTTTGTGCTTGATTCTAATTTTCCGAACCATCAGGTGCGGCGCATTGCTCTGGGGATTCCTCGTGATAGAGACCCTGCGTGCAGCGAAGAGGTTGTTGTAGAGCGAGTGTTCGCGCGAACGCCGGTGGGAAGAAGGGGCGGTTATACGTAACGATGCTGCGCCCTGCGGCCTATGGAGGGCGGACTGGCAGTCAGCCGTGTTGGAATCAAGAACGCCTTCGTAAAGCCAAACATGGTTAGTTGGCTTATACAGGCAGGGGCAGCGAACTAGAAAGTTCGCGGTCCGATCCCTGGAGGTCTCGACCGTGGGCCGAACTAGTTCGTCTTCGGTCCAGCTGCTCTGATCTCTTCCGATGCGCCGTCAGCGTAGGTTTTAAAGTTGTTGATAAACAACGTGGCTAGCTTGTTTGCTGCTGCATCATAGGCCGCTTTGTCTGACCAGGTGTTACGTGGAATAAGCACCTCACTCGGAACCCCTGGGCACTCGGTGATTACTTCAAAACCAAAGGTAGGATCCCTCTGTGTCGGTGCCTTTCCTAATGTGCCGTTGTGGATGGCATCAATAATGGCACGAGTTAGGCTTAGCTTCATTCGTTTGCCTGCGCCGTAGGCTCCACCGCTCCATCCTGTGTTTACCAGCCAGACGTTAGCTGAATGCTTCGCCATTTGCTGGGCGAGAAGTTCGGCATACTTGGCTGGGTGCCAAACAAGGAACGGTCCACCAAAGCACGGTGAGAATGTTGCTGTAGGTTCGGTTACACCCATCTCAGTACCGGCGACCTTCGCTGTGTAGCCACTGATAAAGTGGTACATGGCGTGCGCGCGTGAGAGCTTGCTGACCGGAGGAAGCACTCCAAATGCGTCACAGGTAAGGAATATAATGTCACTTGGATGACCAGCAACGCAGGGGATCTTGGCGTTTTTTATAAACTCTATCGGATAAGCCCCACGAGTATTTTCAGTTATTGAGGTGTCGTGAAAGTTTACGCGTCTGTTCTCCTTATCGAGGACGACATTTTCAAGCACAGCTCCAAAGCGCAGTGCTTGGAAGATGTCAGGCTCATTCTCTGGTGTGAGATCGATCGCCTTTGCGTAGCAACCACCCTCGATATTAAAAATTCCGGTATCAGACCAACAGTGCTCATCATCACCGATAAGCCTTCGCTTAGGATCTGCTGAGAGGGTAGTTTTGCCGGTTCCTGATAGTCCAAAGAGAACGCTTGAGCGCTCAGAATCTTTATCTGCTGTAGCTGAGCAGTGCATTGACAAGATGCCACGCTTCGGCATTAGGTAGTTCATAACCGTGAATACGCCCTTTTTCATCTCACCGGCGTATTCTGTACCGAGGATAACGAGCTCAGCCCTCTCAAAATTAAGATCAATGCTGGTCTTTGAGGTCATTCCTGGAGTGTGGCGGTTTGCAGGAAACTGTCCAGCGTTAAGGATTACGAAATCAGGTTTGCCAAAGTTTTGTAATTGCTCCTCCGTTGGGCGGATCAGCATCGTGTGCATAAATAGGGCGTGGTAGGGCCGCGAACAGATTACTCGCACCTTTATCTGCGTTGCTGGATCCCATCCGGCAAAGCCATCGAATACATAGAGCGTTTCGCGGGTATTTAAGTAATCAACAGCGCGCTCTCGGTTAATGTCATAGATGTTAGGCTCAAGGGCGACGTTTACGTTACCCCACCAGATGTCCTTCTCAGAGGCAGCGTTTTTAACGATGCGTTTGTCCTTGGGGGATCGACCGGTCTTTGCGCCAGAGTATGCAACGAGGGCTCCTGAGTCAGCGATGCGGGTGTCCGGCTCGGTCAGGATAGCCTCTTCATAGAGCCGGCAAGGTGCTAAGTTGCGGTGAACGTTTTTAACGGTGATGCCATGCTCTTCGAGTGAAAAATGTGCCATATCTGCTCCGGCCAGTATTGTAGTAGGGCGCGGAGTGTACCACAGGATAGGCTAGGCTTCAAAGGTTGTAGGATCAGGTGGTTGCGGCGTTTTGCAGCTCGCTATAGGGTGTCGTAATAAGGAGAGGGCGATATGTCGCGCTACAGCGGATTTGCAAATAAGCCAGCGGGGTCATCCCCAGGAACGGTTGTGTACGTGGGCGAGGACCGGGTTGAGCCGGTCACTATCTCTTTTATCCGTTACAACCAGAGCGGTGCTGATGCACCAAGAGTGGTAGCTCCGGCTGATGTGGTACCTCCAGTACAAGGAGACGGGATCGCGTGGTACACGATTGATGGGGTTCACGATGCGGGAATTCTGAGCGCGATTGGCGAGCGATTTGGGCTGCACGGTCTAGTTATTGAGGATATAGCTAATACGAACCAGCGACCCAAGATTGAAGAGTTCGAGCAGCATCTCTTCATCGCCATGAAGATGATCACCTTTGATGAGGAGGCCAAAGAGCTCGTCGCAGAGCATGTGAGCTTAATCGTTGGAGAGGGGTACGTCCTTGCATTTCTTGAGAATGAAGGAGATGTGTTCGAGCCCGTTCGGCAGCGGATCGCTTCTGGAAAGGGGCGCATTCGCAAGATGAAGAGTGATTATCTCGCGTATGCATTGATGGATGCTATCGTTGATAATTACTTTGCTGTGCTTGAAGACCTAGGTGATCAGATCGACGATGTTGAAGAGGAGGTTGTCGAGTCTCCTACGGTGCAGACTTTGCGTACGGTACATAGACTCAAGCGTGAATTGATCTTTCTGCGACGTTCGGTATGGCCGATGCGTGAGGTAGTGAACACGATCTTGCGCGATGAGAGCGAGCTTGTGCGCGAAGAGACTCGGATATTCCTGCGCGATCTCTACGATCATTCAATTCATGTTATCGATACGGTTGAAACTCTACGCGATATCGTTGCTGGTATGCTCGATGTGTATCTTTCAAGTGTTAGTAACAAACTAAACCAGGTAATGAAGGTGCTCACAGTTATGTCGAGTATCTTTATCCCACTTACCTTTGTCGCTGGCGTCTATGGAATGAACTTTAAGTATATGCCTGAGCTTGAGATGTCTTACGGTTATCCGGCAGTTATGATCGGTATGCTTGTTGTAGCGCTTGGATTGCTAGCTATGTTTCGCCGCAAAGAGTGGTTGTAGTACGGAGCAGGTTTGGGTGAAAAGCTCATGCGGTGTAGCACGCGCGTCGAGCACAAGAAATGGCACTGGGAGCTTCTCTGCGCATTCAAGGAATCCATCGCGGATACGGCTGTGAAATTCAAGCTCCTCATCCTCAAATGAGTCCTTTCCGTTGCCGGTACGTGAAGCCATGCGCTTAAGGGCTTCTTTTGGGTCGAGGTCTAGTAGGATTACGAGATCGGGTGCGATGCCTTGGGTTGCCAGATCGTTAGCCTGATTGAGTAGTGCGCGATCAAGACCGCGACCGTGTCCCTGAAAAGTTATCGTAGAGTAGATGTAGCGGTCGCACAGAACGTGGCGTCCGCTTTGAAGTGCTGGTGTGATAACCTTGTCTACATGCTCAGCGCGGTCAGCAGCGAATAGGAGTAGCTCAGAGCGTGGGCTCTTTTTCTCTCCGCGCCACTCAAGGAGGAGTTTTCGAATCTCTGCACCAAGCGCTGTCCCGCCCGGCTCACGAGTATCTGTTACCTCAAGGCCATGAGACCGAAGATGCTCTGAGACTAGCCGGTGTAGGGTCGTTTTCCCGCAGCCGTTAATCCCCTCAAAAGCTATAAATGCCGGAGATTTAGTTAGCGAGAATGTTTGTGGGATAACGCGCATAGAGACGATAGTACGTCAGAGGTTAATAAAGGCAAGGGGGGGCAGTGATACTGACTATTACCCACATCCTGGGAGATCTTCTTTTACAAAGTGTGACGACAACAAAAAGTAAGAACAACGATTTTCTAACTCGCTGTTCTCTTTTACTCTTTGTAAAAATAAATACTTCGTCATTCCGAGGCTAAATTTTTTGTAACTACTCAGCAAATTCTTCCGCAATAACGTTAGCCCCTATTAAGGGGCGGCTTTGCGGAGCAAAGCGGGGTGG
>JBBALZ010000030.1:0-22159 GCA_040402735.1 Bdellovibrionota bacterium | reverse complement strand
CGCGGCGGTTGACTGGGTAGGGGATGGGAATAGTAGTTCTTTGGAATGGAATCCTCAGGGCCTCGCAATTCTCCCGCTATCTACTGGAAAGGACTGGCATTCCTGACAGGGACAAAAATGCGCGGCTAAATCCCGTTAAACTCATTAAATACAGTAGGTTCCGCGCATTTTTGGCCCTATTTAAGAGAAGAGAATTGCGATGCCCTGCCTATTAGGAATGCCTGTTTTTTGAAGTAGCTAGCGGGAGAATTGCGAAGTCCTGTACCCGCGCTGACTCTCCAGCCCTAGCGAGTATCCCCCAGTAGTAACGAAACGAAGCCCTGTCGTGAAGCCTTCCCAAGTGCTCAATTGGGCCCCACTGGTTACTAGCAGCCTTTGCCAAAATCTCTTGGGCCTCTATGACCTCATCATGCGATGGAGACATGCCCTGAATAATCGGTTCAATCTGATCTGGATGAATGCTCCACATCCGCATAAAGCCGAACTCCATGCGCGCTTGTCGGGCATCATCGAGAGCTTGCTTAGGGTTTCGAACATCGACTGTGACGTTGTGCGACGCGATCTTGTGAGCGCGGAGCGCAGCCGTAGTGATGCTGGTCTTAGTAGCGCGAAGGATCTCATTAGTAAATTGTTCTGGACTCTTCATGCAGTTTGATGATACGGCACCGCCAAGCTGTGAGATAAAATCCATTAGCCCAAAATCGAGCGTTACTACCTCAGGAATGGCTGCAAGTGCATCGATCGATTTAAGCGCTTCGGAGGTTTCGATTAGCACGTGAAGATCAATTGGCTGAGTTAGCTTCATAGAACGGATAAAGTGCCGCATAAGCCCAACACACCAGAGCACATCACGAGGTTCACGCACCTTTGGAATCGTCAGATAACGCACTTTATGGCCCGCCTGTGTCAGAATGACCTCCAGGTCGCGTACGCAGTGAGGCGAGTCGACCGGATGGATTCGGACCCCCGATTGCTGCTTAGTATTTTCTGGACTGTTGAGAAGCTTAACAAAGAGATTGCGCAAGGACTCTTCGTTGCCTACGGGAGCCCCGTCCTCCAGGTCTAGGGTTAGATCGACCAAAGAGCGCCCATCAGCAGCTACGTAGCGCCCCTGTAGTGCAAAACCTTTGCGTATAAACTTCTCGTTTCCGGCAATATGCTCGCACGGTGCTAGAATCGGGAGGATAGGTGTGCAGTCGAGGGGCGGCGCCATAGTCATAGTTGCATAGAAATACGAGATTGAGCTCATTCGGAAAAGGGTAAAATCGATCGAATAGTCTGCAGAGTATCTGTTTCCTGTTGCAACTCAAGCTAGACTTGGTACTTTATCCGGAGTTCTTTAAGCATAGAGGCGATAGATGGCTAAGATACATGAGGGTTCTAAGGCCCCCAAATTCACACTTTTTGACAAGGACGGAGCAGAGCATGGGGTCGGGAAGACAAAAGCCGATTTTATCGTGCTTTTCTTTTACCCCAAGGACAATACTCCGGGATGTACGGTTGAGTCACAGGAGTTTTCGGAGACACTTAAAAAGTTCGCTCGTCGTGGTGCCAAGGTAATCGGTATATCTGGGGGCGATCAGAAAACCAAGCAGAAGTTCTGCTCAAAGTATGACCTTGAAGTCGATCTCGTTTCGGACACTGACTTTAAAGTGAGTCGGGAGTACGGCGTATACGGCGAGAAGAAATTTATGGGGCGTACATACATGGGGATTCATCGGACCACGTTTGTGGTGGATAAAGCCGGAAAAATCGTCAAGATATTCGCCGACGTTACTCCTAAGGGGCACGCGCAAGAAGTGCTTGATTCGTTAGATGAGGCTATCTAGCTGCTTCCTCAGGATCGGTAGTCATGTCGCGAGCGATGCACTCTGATACTGTGTCCAGTAGTTTGTCATTCCACATGATATCTGGGCGTCGATCGGTTAATCCAACAAAGCTACTAACCTCATGCATATCGGCTCGATTTGTGTATACCTTTGAGCTGCCATACCAAAGAGTTGTACCTGAGGCGACCTCAATCACTTTGGTGTGTACGTTCCACGTATCTAATCGGGTAATCGGCTCAAGATATCCAACTACAATTAGATCGTACTCAGCGTCACGCGCGATCTGTAGGGCTCCGAAGTTGCCGGTGAAGAATTGCTCTTTTTTACGTGGCCAGTCTTCACGGTTGAACACCTCGATAATTGGGAATGTCTCTGTTGCCAAAAGATCGCGGTGCACGGCCCAGGCTAGTTGATTACCTAAGCCAGGCATTTGAGCGCTGCGCGCGGAAAAATTTGCCGGAACTTCAAATGGGATTATCCCCACTCGAACAGGGCTTTTTGGTGTAAACCGTTGATCGATATAGGAGGCGAGATCCGTTCGCACGTAGGCCCGAGTATTGCACCACTCTCCAACGTGATTACCGAGGTAGGCGCACCCGGCAGTAAACAGAGATGCGCCGAGCATCACGCTACGCATACATGTCAAAATGATGACACTGCGTAGTGAAGGTGTCGTAAGCGATTTTCTCGGGTAGCTAGCTATCTGCATGAGGTTACTATGATTACTCCCTTCGCTATGATTAAGCACCAGCTTATATCCTCGTATCGATACTGTACATGCTGGAAATTGTTTCAAGGACTGTGCCAGCTCTCTATATTTGCAGGGGTGCTTGCTGGGCTCTTTATCGCTGGATGCAGCCCGCGCTACCACGATATGCCAGAATACTGGCCGATTCCGACCAAGGAATATGATAACTACGGCCCGGGAAGGTTCAAGACCGCGCTTCTGGCAGCCCAGATCGATAAATATTACCGTAGCTCTGCTCCTGGTCCTATCGGTGTCACTACATTCGTCAATATAGATGACCTGTATGCAAGCTCCACTTTTGGTCGCATGGTAGGCGAGCAGTTGATGAGCGAGTTGGCGATGAAGGGGTTTGACGTGGTAGAACTCCGACACGCTGATGCACTCCAGTTTCTCGATACATCAGGAGAGTTCGCCCTCTCTCGCGATGTTCGTGCAGTGCGTGGCCATCGAAATCTAGCCGCAGTGGTCGTTGGGACTTATGTGGTATCGCCTGAGCGCGTGTACGTTAATGCGCGCCTGATTGAACCATCGACTTCGCTCGTCCTCTCTGCGGGATCGGTAGAGATGTCAAAGACTCGTGAGTTGGCCAAGCTCTTACGCGGTGGAAGTATGCCGGGCTCACTTGAGCGTATTCCGGTTAAGCACCTGGGGTATGCTAATTCGAATCCGCTTGATGCCATGCGCAGAAGCTGGATGATGGAGGAGTCAGGTCCGGAAGGATTCAACCGAACTGGTGCGCTTGTTGCGCCTCAAAATCAAGTGCAGCTCCCCGAGCCAGCCCTACCAACGAATGCTCAGCCAGCAGAGCCGTCAGCATCTAATCCGAGTGTGCCAAAGGTGCTCGAGGAGGTTGAGCCGAGTGTCGTTGAAAAGCCTAGGCCATCGATAGGCTTGGGTCGATAGCGACTGTTGCATTCTCCAGAGAGTCTTGCGAGACTCATTGGATATGAAGATCGTGCTATCTCTCCTGATGTTGGCAACCATTTCTCTTTCCGGCTGCTCTTCGCAGGTAGCAGCGCCCTCAAACCTTAAAAATTCGCGCTTTCCATCGGTTCAAGGGACAAGCTTGAAGGCCGAGAAGGTTGCTGTACCTGAGCACTACGAGGGTAAAAACACCCTGCTCTTGGTCGGATATGTTCAGCGCGCACAGTTTGATATCGATCGTTGGATACTAGGGGTGCTACAGGCCAATATCGAAGTAGAGATCGTTGAAGTGCCGACTATCGCCGGGATGTTGCCGCAGATGGTACAGGGCTTTATCGATGATGGAATGCGTAGTGGAATCCCAAAATCTGATTGGGGGTCTGTTGTAACCGTGTACGAAGATGCGTCGAAGATTATAGCTGCTCTTGGTAATGAGCGACCTCAGAGCGCCTATGCGGTGTTGCTGAACAAGCAGGGGCATATCGTCTGGAGCTCTAACATCGGATATTCTGCTGCTCAGATATTAGAATTAAAGAGGCTTGTCGATTCTATGGTGTAAAACAGGGGTTTTCCTGCTAATATGGGGCGATTTTGTTAGTGGATTGCCCGTTCTCTGAGAGTCGTTGTAAGCGGAGATTGTAGTAGGGTGCCCGTAGTAAATCGGTTCGGCTTTTTCTAATGACGAGTAGCGATATTAAGAGTATTAAGAGCCATTTTTGGATAGCGGCAGCGCCGTTTTTTTCCTCAACGATACTCGTTGCGTCAGGCTCCAGCGGCGTGGCTGGGGAGACCATTGAAGCGCAGTGCGAGCTGTTCGACGTTGATGGCACGCCGATTCAGCGATTCCAAGTCGAGTTCCCTTCGCGCGAAGTCGGTATTATAGAGGTAGAGCCATTCATGGCTGGACTCAAGATGCAAAGTGGTATCATACAGGGACATCTAGCAGTTCAGAGTCGTGCTGGCACCACGCATCTCTGTCGGCAGCAAGTGGGCGATCGCGCTGATATCCTCACCGCACCGCGGGGTCTCAAGAGTCGCGAAATGTCCTTTATGCCGCTGCTGCTAGGTGGACGACGCGAGCACCTGGTTGTTGTGGTCAGCACCGGGCCCGAGGATGCGCAGGTTGTGATACGGTTGCTTTACGGTAGTCGGTCTCCGGAATGGACCGTGCAGATACCGGGGAACGGATGTCGGGTAGTCTCGCTTGAACACGAGCTGCTGGCGACGTTTGATGATAGCTCCTGGCATAAAGGTGTGATGCAGGGCTACTTGCGTATCTCGCCTAGGTCGCAGTCTGCCGTCGTGTGTCAGATGGTAGAGCGGTTGCCTGGCGAGACAGAGGAACATCAATCATACCGGAGTGTCTCATCGTGGTAAGAAGGGCTAAAGTCTAAACAATAATGGAAACGAACGTCGCAAATTCAGTTGTAACGCACGCCTTTTGCATGGTTACACCAGCGATCCGTTCGCGGGTCCATTTCTTTCCCTCTGCGGGGACTACGTCAGGTCACTATCCGGTTGCATGCGAATTGACTCTTTTTGGTAAGGGCATAGAGCGCCGTTCCGTTCGTCTGGAAGGAGGGCGGCTCAATCAGCCTGATGGTATTCGTCTTGAGGACGCCTTTCCTGCACTTGAGAACGAGGGGAGTGGTCTATGCGGATTAGAGATCGTCTTCGAGTGTCCACAAGGAAGGATTAATCTGAGCAGCTCGCGACTGGTAGTTGAGATCGTCTCTCCGCAGTTTTCTTTGTCTTATGGAGCAGCCCCCTTTCAGTCGACGTTCGCTGATACTACTGATGGCGAAGTAGCCGCTCATGCAAGTAGATCGCTTGTCGGAGTTGCTCTGCAGGACGGCAGTGCAACACCCTCGCTTGTCGTTGTAAATTCAACCACAGAGCTTCTACGCCCGGAGTTTTGGCATTCGGCACGAGATGGCGAGGCCCCGCTACAACTCGGTACGGTTGCCCCGAACTCGGTAGTTGAGTTTCCCCTAGATGAGGCCTTGTGCAAGAACGCCGAAGGGCGAGAAACGCTGTGGGGAGCGGCTGTGATTGAGAAGATGTGGGGAACTTCGAATTGGGGGCTAGGAGGTACGGTTTGCTATATGCTGCATCGCGATCCGGTTTCTAAACGGCCTATGTCTGTGTGTGCTCTATGAAGGTAGCCCTATGTACTCCGTATGGGTCGCTTCACAAGGAGAGCGGGCTAATCTTTTTGGTAGCGAATTATCTGGCTAAAAATGGAGCAGATGTCATTCAGCTACGTTGTGATGGCGCGGTGCCTGCGTGTGGCCGTGATCGTGGCGCTGGGGCTGTGCGTTCTCCATTTCAGTGTGCGCAGTGCATGGGAGACCAGGGCTCGTTCGCATCGTGGGCCGGCGCTTCCATAAGAGATGTCTCTTGTGAGATCCTTCCCGACGATGTGATGACTGCTGCTATGTGGATACAAAGCGTAGATTCAGGTGCATTGGAGCGGATAGAGTTTCGTGGAGTAAATCTATGGAGTGCGTGTCGTTCTGAATTAGCGACGCGGTGGGAATCGCTCGACCTTGCTGCACTCACCGAGGTGCAGGAGCTTGATATCCGTGATTTATTCCTCTCGTATGTGCGGATGGCTGTTGCGAGTGAGCGCTTTCTTGCGCGTACGCAGCCAAGCCTGGCTTTAGTCTCTTCGATTCATGATCCGTTGAGCCACGCATTTGTTTTGCAAGCAAAGCAGGCCAAGATCGACACCGTAGTCGGGTGGTACAAGCCAGAGAGTCAGACAGTAGGCATAGAGTCAGTAGCGACACGTGAGAGCTATGCAACATCGATTATTATTGAAGGTTTAACGAGCATGCGCAGCGACCCGCGTACCTGGGGGCCAGAGATCACTGCTATGGTGCATGAGGCTGTGACGTTCCTGGGATACGCGCCGGATAGGATCGCTTAAAATAAACGTAACTACTCAGCACTTTGCAGAACGAGAAGCTAAAAACAGCAGCCCCGTAGGGGCTGACAACCGCGCCGGATCTAATTCCCGTCCCGTTAGGGCTGGAATCCGGCGCTAAGAGTGTTATGCGTTAGTAAATATAAACCCTGCGCGAGTGATTTTCTTTCAAAAATCACTCGCGCAGGGTTTAGTAAGTAACTCCTGCGATAGCAGCATCACCGACCCCGCTCAGAATCAGTAGCCTCTGATGACACAAACCGCTTTGTTTCACCAACTACCTTCTGAGCCTCAGTCCTTACCGCTTGCCAATTAACCTGTGTGATTACCTGCGGCAGAAACACAGAGCAGGTAGTAAAGACTATAGGTGCAAGCAACACCGGCAGAAATCCCTTGGACTCAATCCCCGGGATGATCTTAACGACAAGCCAAAAGATCGCTCCGTTTACAGTGAACAGAGTCAGAGCCTGTGTCGATAGGGTGTTGGGAAGCGCCGAGAATAGGTCAGAGCTCCAAACACTGAAATTTATCGCCGATAGAGCAGCAACAGCAAGGATCGGGCCGAATATGCTGGTTATTCGCAGATTGGGAATAAGCAGCGCGGTCACCGCCATCGCAATTGTTTGAATGACCCAATAGGAAAGGTCGAAGGCGGGAAGTTGTTGCAGCGCACGGAGAGCATCTATGTGCGAAGTGTTCATAAGACGATGTATACCAAAAAAAAATTAGCAGCAACAGGAGCGATCCGCAGGAGCTATCCCTGTGCCAACCGCTTCCGGACCTGTTGGAGCAGCGCGATGTTGTCTGAGTGTCCGGTCATGCATGCAGTTATTTTGCCGCGTAGTGGTCGTCCTAACAGGTATAGATCTCCTATGGCGTCGAGGATCTTGTGTCTGACCGGCTCGTTTGAAAAGCGCCACGAGTCATTGATAGCGCCCTCAGTGCCGATCAGCAGGAAATTATCAAAGCGCCCACCAAGAGCGAGCCCTTGCTTCTGCAGATGACCAACGTCTTTAATAAAGCTAAATGTTCGTGAGGGAGCGATTTCAGAGCGATACGAGTCCGGGCCCTGCAACGTGAAGGTAAAGCGCTGCTCTCCTACTGGCTCTGGATATCGCAAGGTGTAGTCTATTGAAAACTCGTCTGCGGGCTCAATTTTAATTGACTCCTTGCCGTTACCGATATGCAACGTCTCTGGGACCGCTATCTCGTACCACTCGCCATCCTGTTCAGTGACTCCGACGTTGTCAAACAGCTTGCAGAAATCGAGTGCCGAACCGTCCATGACTGGGACTTCGCTATTACACTTAATCAACAAATTCGATATCCCGTAGGCGCAGAGCGCTGACATAAGATGTTCGATCGTTCCGGCTTGAGTTTGACCAAGTCGAACAGTGGTAGCGAAGCCGGTTGATTCAACGAAATCAACGTGCGCCGGAACTGTTGTGGTCTCGGAAACTCCTACGAAGTGGATCCCTGAATTAGCTGGTAGTGGCTCTAGGATCAGCCCGCTCTTGCGTCCTGAATGTAGACCTTGGCCGTATAGAATAGCTGCATGAGCGATTGTTTTCTGGGTACGTTTTGCGCCGCGGAGAGTCTGATTAACGAATACTATCGGATTTAAAGGTGGCGATGTTCTTAGTGGCCCCACCGATGATGGTTCGATCGTTTCCCACATTGGCTCGGAAGCAGGCTGTGACTGCTCTGCTTGTTCTAGGACTCTCCGCACTACATCGATGGTGGTGGTGAGACCTAGCGGCTTCTCTAAGAAATCTGCTGCTCCGAGACGAGTTGCTGCTATCGCAGTTGAAATAGTGGCGTGACCACTAATCATAATTACGAGCGTTGTGGGGCTGATCTCTTTAATCTTTTTTAGGGTCTCTAAGCCATCAATTCCCGGCATCCAGATATCCAGCAGGACCAGGGTTGGTTTGTGTTGAACAAGCATCGATATGGCGCTTTCGCCGTCTGCTGCCTCGATAACGTGCATACCTTCATCTTTGAGGATGCCACCAAGCGAGCGCCGAATGCTTGCCTCGTCGTCAACCACGAGGACTACGACGTCTTGTAAGGGGGATGGAGGTGTGGTGGAAGCTGGCATAATCATGTTCTCAGTGAATATTACTGTGGTCGGGCGATTAACGCAAATGCGTATAGGTGTAAGATCTTGAATTTATTAGTTGCCACTTACCGCCAGAAGTAAACACGGGTTGGAATTGAGGCTTTGCCCGATGCTTTACTGTTGGTTACGCACCACCAAAGAGAGCTAATTCATCGTAATATTTCGAGATGCGCTGGTGGGCTGATCCACTTGTAATCTATCTGAACCCCGCTTTGCTGCGCAAAACCGCCCTTAATAGGGGCTAACTTTATTGCGGCAGCATTTGCTGAGTAGTTACTAGCTAACGAGACATAAGATGCTTAAGAGGCTTTTTGGCTTAGGAAAACACCGGAAAGCTCCAGAGGTTCCGCGAGTTGCTGATGGGGTACGCCAGAGCATTTTGCATTCGTTAGGATTAAAATCCGTGCCGATTATGCCCGGTGCAGCGCAGCAGGCGTTTAAGGTGGCTACCGATCCCAACGCTGAGGCGCATGATTTTATAGATCTCATAAATGGCGATGAGGGGCTCTCTTCTCGGGTGCTCAAGATCGCTAATTCTGTTTTTTACGATAGAGGTGGCGGGAGTAAGACTATAACCGATGCGGTCAATGTCGTCGGTATCGCGGAGTTGCGTAACCTGATGAATGCGACCGTGTTAGCTGGTCTGTTTCCAGTTAAGCATTACTTGCGGACTGAGTTGTGGGGCCACAATATCGCTACTGGGATCACAGCGAAGGCACTAGCGCGAGAGTTGTTACCAGCGCTGGTGGATCAGGTTTTTCTCGCAGGACTTATGCACGACGTAGGTAAGCTGCTGATTCTGCAACAGCACGTCGATAATTATGAGCGAATAATCAGGCGCGGAATTACTGAGGGAGTTGAGTCGAAGGTCGCGGAGTCCAAGGTGTATCCGTTCGATCACACTCACGTAGGCCAGTTGATCGCTGAAAAATGGAACTTCTCAAGCGATCTTTATGAAGCGATAGGTGATCACCATAAACCTTGGACTGATATACCAAATGGCTCACTCACAAGCATCATTAAACTAAGTAACCTTATCGCCCACACCCTGGGTTTGGGGATTACCCGGGATAACCTTCTCTATCAGCGCATTTACGGACCACTCTTGGATGATGCCTGGGCATATTTCGGTGTTCCGAGCCGAGACCAGAAGCGGCTGCTACAGGAGACAGAGCTCGACTTTAACGCCGAGTTCCAGAACTACGAGAGCTGGGGGAAGGGGTAACGATGGCACTACTGGTCTTAGCAGTGCTCGTAGTCATCTTTTTAAGCGTCTACGTCTTGAGATTGCTAACGCAAGTTACAGAGCTAAAAAGAGTAGTTAGAGACAGCCAGTCTCGCTATAAAATTTTGACGGATAATGTTGCTGCCGCGGTTATGCTCCATAAAACTAGTGGCTCTATTTTGTGGTGCAGCCCGTACACAGAGGTGCTAACCGGATACTCGCTCTCCGAGATATCCGCGGCGCATGAATCTTTTCTCACTGCGCACGTACACGAAGACGACCTGGAGTCAGTTCAACACGCTCTAGCGATAGTTGCTGCAGGTGAGCCGTTTCAGTGTCGCTATCGCTTTTACCACAAGTCAGGGCTCTGCTTGTGGCTTGAGACGAGAACTGTGCCGGTAATCGAAAATGATTCTCCATCTGATGTGGCCCTCTCAATAACCCTTGATGTTACAGCCTCGGTGCATGGCCAGCTTAAGGTAGAGGAGCGTAATAGAGACCTAAATGAGTTTACCTACATGGTGTCGCATGATCTCAAAGCGCCGATTGTAACTCTGCGTGGAATGCTTGAAATCGTAAAGGAGCAATTCGCCCATAAAGAGATAAGCGAGATCGCCCAGCCTACTGAACATATGGAGAAAGCGATTAAGAGGCTTGAAAACCTGGTTGATGGAGTGCTTGAGTTAGCCAGAGTTTCAACTACAGACCGCGAGCTTTCTCCGGTGGATCTAGATGTGGTTATCACTGAGGTTTTGGATGACTATAGTTGGCAGATCGAAAATGCTGCTGCTACTATCACCGTAGACGGAGTTCTGCCCTGGGTCTTTGGTAACAAGACGCAGTTATATCAGATATTTGGAAACCTTGTAGGGAATGCGCTCAAGTACCGCGAGCAGTCACGGCGAACCCATATCGTGATTAGAGCGGGAGCCTCCACATCGCGGCGTCGTGCCATTATTGAGGTTCAAGATAATGGACGAGGCATTGCGCCGGAGTTTCGTGATGCGATTTTTAAGCCATTTGCTCGAGCTGGCGAGACGGCTATCGAGGGGTCCGGTGTGGGCTTAGCAGCAGTAAAGCGGGTGCTGGAAAAGATAGGGGGAAGCATTTCGGTTAACAGCGAGGTGGGAAAGGGGAGTGTATTTATGGTTGATCTGCGTCGGGCGATCGATTCAGAAAGGTGATTTAGCTAGGCAGACCAATACGAATCAGGCGCTTGTAGAGGCTTTCGGGCTCTAGATAGGTGAATTCATAGCGCCCTAAAGATATCACATCACCATCAGCGAGTGACTCGGGGGTGGAATAGATCCGCCTTCCATTTATCTTGGTTCCGTTACGTGAATCGCAGTCTTTGATCCGATACTTGCCGGAGGAATATTCGATAATTGCGTGTAGTCTTGAGATAGCAAAATCAACAATGCGGATATCGTTATCCTTTGAGCGCCCGATGGTAAAACGATTGGGTGGGCTCGGCCTATCCGCATCCGGCTCCTTTCGTAGAAGAAAAATCGTTTGCTCAATCGCTCTACCTTCGAGGAATTCCGCCACTTCGGTTGGAGAGAACTGAAACGTTGCGCTTGATAGTATATCCTGTGAGCGATTTCTTCCTTTACTCAGTTCTCCTTCTCGGATAGCTGAGCCAACTAGTGCGTTACAGTGAAATACTGATGCGAATTCCTCCGATGAAACTGAGTGCGCAAAACCTATCAGGGTGGAGTGGTGTGCTCTCCCAGGGGTCCTTAACAGGTGTTCAAGCCGCGACGCATCAATGCCAGCCTCTAGCTGAGGGGCAAGTTGTGAGGTTGAAGGTGAGAAGATTTTAAACAGCCAGCGCAGCATAAACAGCTTTGACCGTAGATAAAAGGCGACAATTGCGCAAGGGGGATAAGCTGGTGTGTCCGGAAGATTTAAGAAGAGATTTCAAAACCCCACAGCCTTCAAAGAGGCTGTGGGGAAAGGGAGGGAAGAGTATTAACAGAAGTTATCGTTCTCATCTAAGTTAATCTGCTCGTGATCCTCTTTAGTCGCAACTGCTTCAAGGATCGCTTTGGCATCATCACGAATCATTGCAGAGAGTCCGTTAATTAATCCAACGTTTCTATTGACCTCATCCCAGTTTTTACGAGAAATGGCTTCACAGAGCGAAACGGCGAGTGACCGCTGTTTCGCTAAGATCGTGTCGTACGACTCTAGTCGTCGTAACACAGAGTCCGGAACGGTAGAGCGATTTTTAAATGTAGTGCGCGCTTTGGAGATCGCTACCTCAAGCTCACTGAATGATGCGAACAATCTTTCGATTATATTTGATTCCATTTTACCGTTCTCCCTTTTCCTTTAGCCCACTGCCCCTTACGCAATCGACTTAAGTTAAAAATGATACTCAGATACCTAACTCGTATCTCTCTATTAGAGGGTTATTACGAGTTCTTCGTATTGTGTAGCATTCCTTTTGGTTAATGTTCGCGCCACCTTGGCAAGATTCTACCTGACTGATGTTTATCACCACCAGATCTAAACTATAGTCTCTTCTAGCCCAGGTACTGCTTCTGCTTTTTGGTAACATAGCTACCTTATTGCGTAAGCAAGCGCTAAATACGAACCTTAAAGTGCTTTCATTTTTAAGGGTAAAAACTCTTTGCGGTTCGCATTTCGTTCTCATACCGGGCACTATTGCAAGCGCTTTGCCATAGTCTATGGCGCTGAAAATATTGTATTTTTTAGCGCTCTATCGTGCTAAGAGAAGAGGGGATCGAATGCAGTCAATAGTTTACGCATGGAGTAAATAAGGTCAGGTGTTGCCAGATACAACAGTACAAGTAGCTTTAGGCAAACTACAGTTAAGGAAGGAGCAGTGGGAATCCATCGCGGTTTATCACTCGGGTGATGAGTTTTTCGACTCTCTTGAGCGAGCCATCGAGCGGGCTCAGCATTCGATTCATATAGAGATGTATATCTTTGCCTTTGACCGACTGGGGAAACGGCTGCTTGAGCGGCTCGGTCAAGTTGTGCTGCGCGGTGTAAAGGTGCGTTTAATCATTGATGGCATCGGCTCAAGCTCATCGATCTACCAGGTGAGAGAGATCTGCGATCGATTGAAGATAGAGCTAAAGGTATTTCACGAACTACCGTGGACACGATGGCAAGTCGGGCGGCGAATATTTCAGAGGCGACTCTCTTTCTTGCGGGCTTTGCAGCGGGTAAACAACCGAAATCATCGCAAGGTCTGTATAATCGATGCCAAACGAGCCTTTGTAGGCAGTATGAACGTAATCGAATATCACTGTGCTTCTTTAGCAGGAGCTAAAGTTTGGCGTGATTGTGGAGTAGAGGTAGCTGGTCGCGAGGTGGCTGTACTTGAGGAGAGCTTCAAAGAACTCTGGAGTAGACGACGTGGAGCGCTCACAGCAGCACGACGGCTCCGCCGAGCTCTGGCCTCAGGTGTTTTGGTTAGGCTCAACGTGCGGCGAGCTCAGCGGAGAGAGAATTACTTAGACCTATTGGTTCGAATCGTTGGTGCACAGCGCCGCATCTGGATTGAGAATGCTTACTTTGTTCCGGACGGAAGTTTAGTTCGGGCTCTGCGAGCGGCGGCTGAGGGTGGAGTAGATGTGCGAATAGTTGTGCCTGCTGTCTCAGACATTTTTTTTATCCCCTGGGTTACTTCGGCCTTCCACGTCGGATTATTACGAGCGGGTGTCCGAATTTTCGAGTATACTAAGGGTATGATGCACGCCAAGACGATGCTGATAGATGACTGGGGCCTAGTTGGTTCTAGCAATCTGAATCATCGCAGCCTGCTCCATGATCTTGAGGCCGATGTTGTGTTGGAGTCTACAGAGGCGAGCCGTTCGCTCGAGCAGCAGTTCGAGCTTGACTGTAACGGTTCGCGCGAGATTACGCTCGATACATGGCATGAGAGACCAGTGATTGAGCGAATGCTAGGGCGTGCGCTGCTGTGGATGCGTTGGGTGTTGTGATAGTTGTCATTGTTAATGATAGGGCATCGCAATTCTCCCGCTATCTACTCGAAAGAGCAGAGAATTTCAAAGCCCTATGTTAATGAAAACAGAACGCCAGAAACTAAAGGTTTTATCGTATAATATTCACAAAGGTTTTGGTCTTGGAAACTTTTCGTTTACCTTGCCAACGATTCGGAGTGCAATCGCTGAGATATCTCCTGATATTGTTTTTCTGCAAGAGGTGATCGGGCAGCATGATAAGCATGCCAAGCGCGTAGAGTTGTGGCCCGATCTACCGCAGAGTCACTATCTGGCAGAGGATCGCTGGCCGCACGTGTGCTACGGCACCACGTCAGTTTTTGACCACGGGCACCAAGGCAACGCTATTTTAAGTCGCTTTCCGATCCGTAGTTATGAAAATATTGATATATCGACTAATCCGCTGGAGTGCCGCGCTTTCCTACACGCGGTAATCGATGTGCCCGGAATGAATGATCCGGTGCACTGCGTCTGCGTACACTTAAACCTCTTTCGACGCGGGCGACAGGAGCAGCTTAGGCGCATCTGTGAGCGAGTTGCGAGCAGCGTTGGTCTGAGCGATCCGCTTATTCTGGCGGGTGATTTTAATGATTGGCAGCAGCAAGCTTCCGGCCTCATTGTTAGAGAGCTGGGCATAAAAGAGGTTTTTCGCGATCTAACAGGTGCGTATGCGGCGACCTTTCCGATGCGCTATCCGATCTTTAAGCTTGATCGGGTCTATGCGCGAGGGCTCTCTATGGTTGGTGGTCGAGCCCTGCTAGGAGATCCATGGGAAAAGCTCTCAGACCATGCTCCGCTTTACGCAGAGTTGGAAGGGTAAAGGTAAAGAACAGCCCCTGGATATAGCGATGTTTTGGTGCGTTTTTTTCGTAACTATTCACTGGGGTATCAAGTCGATGGCCGAAAGAATTGCCCAAAAGTGGCATACTTAGTGGGCTTTTTTTCTTGTCATCCCCTAATCGGGGATGCGCTATCTTTGGTGAATAGTTAGTTTTCCTTAACCCCGGATTTGCTCCGCAAATCCGCCCCTTAATAAGGGGCTAACGTAAAACAAATAGACCCGGCTGAATAGTAACGTTTTTTCTTATCAAATAGCTGCTCTGCCCCAAAAGCACTATTTTAGCACCGTAATGTTGCGAGAGTCTCTCCCAGCCACTTGACGTGAGGCTAGTAACTTTAGATCATCCTAAAAGGAGCAGTTAAGGCGGATGTGAATAACGCAGGTGCTCAAAAGCACAAAGTATTTTGAACTTGTCAGGGGCTTAACCCCTGGCACCGTCAGGGAGAGCACCGACAACTCAAAAGGCGAAGTGATTTTGGACGGATGCGCTATTTCTAGACCCGCAACTGCCGACTTTATGTTGATAGCCACTTACTGAGAGAAAATGCATATGTCAGAACCAGTTCGATCACTAGAGGGTTCCCAGGTCGCGGAGGGATCCCCGACAGCTCCAAGCGTGGGGCAGATCGACATTGTCGCTCTTATGACAGATATACGAAAGCGTATCTTGAGTGACATGGAGCGGCACCGTGATGAGCGAGCCGCTATATCGCCGCTCGCTGGGAAGTTCGTCGATTCACGCGGTATCAAGTACGGAGACCTGCAGCACGCAGAGAACTTGCGTTACCTGAATACTCACTATCCATTTGAGACAAAGCTTTCAGGGCTTGAGATCGTTACACACCGACGTGGGCTAATTGGCAAATTGGTAGTGCTCTTTAAGCGAAAGGTAACCGGATTCCTGCGCAATAGTGTCTTTGCTCAGTATTTAGCAGCAGAGCGTGGCTTTGTTGAGCACCTCGTACGGCACTTAAACGATACCGGCAGATATATAGATGCACGAGACGAGCGTATCTCAAAAGAGCTTGAGATAATGATGCAGCGCGCAGATGATGAGAAGACACAGACTATCTTTGCTTTACAGCGGCAGCTTGTAGATCTATCCACTGGCTTTGATCAACGTTTGGCACAGATAGATTCTATGGTGCGCGGGCTTGAGGGTATTATTAACAATTCACATAATCTCTCAAATCCGAATCCGCCTCTAGCGCCGATCGCTTCGGCATCAGAGAGCTCAAGGACTACCGAACCTAGTCGCTCATATCTTCTGCTAGAGAACCGCTACCGGGGGAGTGAGGAGGAGATCGGACGCCGTACTCGTATTTACCCAGATATATTTAAAGATGCACGTGGTACAGTGCTCGACATCGGCTCGGGGCGCGGAGAGTTGTTGCGACTATTTAAGGCCGCAAGTATCGAGAGCTACGGGGTCGATCTCGATACAGTTATGGTAAACGTGGCTAATTCAAATGGGTGTAAGACATTGTACGGCGATGGTATCGCGCACTTACGAACACTGGCAGATGCTTCTCTCGGTGGTGTAGTTGCGATTCAGGTAGTCGAGCATCTGACACGAGAGCAGTTAAAGGAGTTGTGCGAGCTGGTAAAGCAGAAGGTTCGCCCTGGAGGCAGGATCGCTTTTGAGACGATTAATCCGCAATCACTTTTAGCGCTCTCCTCAAATTACTTCCGCGATCCAACCCATGTCTGGCCGATGCACCCGGATACATTAGGATACATGGCGACACTTGCTGGTCTTAAGATTATAGAAACCAGGATGCTCTCGCCTGTATCGCCCAATCATCTTCTAAAAGAGATACCTGTAGATTCGTCTCACACGCCAGCAGTAGGTGATGCGATTAATCGTATCAACGAGAATATCTCTCAGCTTAACCGCTTGATCTACGGATATCAGGATTATTGTATAGTCTTAGAGGCTTAAGAGGCGAACGTATGGCACGAATACTCGTTCTCGGAGTAAAGGTTCCGTTTAGCCACGGTGGGCAGGACGTACTGGTGGCTACATTAGTTAAAGAACTTGAGCGACGCGGCCATGAAGCTGATGTTATCGCATTACCGTACAACCCGCTGCCGAAACAGAATCTAGTTACTCAGGCGGCGATGTGGAGAGCGCTTGATTTGGAGAACTTTTGCGGCAAAGAGATCGACCTGGTAATCGCTACGAAATTTCCGAGTTACTATGCGAGACATCCACGTAAGAGTGTTTGGCTCGTTCATCAGCAACGCTCGATCTATGAACTCTACGGTACGCAGTACTCTGATATTGGCGATGATCCTCGTGATGAGGCGCTCAGAAAGATGTTAACCGATGGAGATACCAAGGTGCTTGGTGAGTGTGCTTACCGCTCCTCAATCTCCAAGAATGTCGCCGATCGTCTTGAGGCTTTTAATGGTCTCAACTCAGAGGTTCTCTATCCGCCGTTGCCTTTAGGGAACGCATACCGTAGTGAGAAATCCGAGCCGTATATTCTCTCTGTCGGACGGATCTGCCGCATCAAACGCCTCGATATGATGATCAATGCACTGGCGCAAACTCCGGGCTTACACCTCAAAGTAGTTGGCGTGCCTGATGAGCCAGATGCCATGGAGTTTTTTTCGAATGAGATTCGTAAGCATGATCTTAATTCTCGAGTTGAGTTTCTCGGTCGAGTTGCCAATGAAGAGTTGCTCAAATTGTATGCGCGCGCTCTGGCCGTGTTTTACGCGCCATTTAATGAGGATTATGGGTACGTCACCCTTGAAGCGATGGCGAGTGGAAAGCCGCTGATCACTGCCTGCGACAGCGGCGGCACACTGGAGTTTGTTCAGGACGGATACAATGGATTTGTAGTGCAGCCGACACCAGAGGCAGTAGCGCATGTGTGTAACCGCTTACGCAGCGATGCTCGGCTTGTGGCTACAGTAGGCACTCAAGCGCGAGCATTCATCGACCAAGCAGGTATTATGGAGAGTGGATGGGACAGGGTCATAGAGCGGCTCCTATCGCCCCTTGAAGGCCACAAGAAAAGGGTGAGTGTTGGTGCTTGAAATGGTTGAGTCGCGCTTGCGTATAGCTTGGTTTACAGATATCTCAGTTGATCGACCTGAGAGTCTCTCTACGTATTGCTCGCGTCTCTTGATACCGGAGCTTTTAAAGCACCACTCAATTGAGATCTTCTCAGATGAGGCCAATCTCGTCTCTTCCGGAGAGATCTTTGGTGCGCGGCTTTCGCATTATCTAAAGGCGTATAATCATCACCGCGAGGCCCCGTTTGACCTATTCCTGTATCAACTTGAGGATTCGCGAGCGTGTCGATTTATTCGCGGGCACATTGGATTGATGCCGGGGGTAGTCTGGGTGCACGATCTCTTCTGCAATGACCTAGGGCCGGAGGCGTGCCATACATCCCCGTGGGAGCGAACTATTAAGCAGTTTATCGATCCGACCTTAGAGTTCTCTGATCGCTCGAAGGCTCCGCATCAGTTGTGGCCAAGGGCCTTTAGAGAAACATCGCTCTGCCCTGTAGTTCTATTTAGTTCATCTTGGGCGCGTAATGAGTTCAAGCGCATGGTCAGTAATCGGCTTGAGGCGATCGATGGGACTCACTATGCAGATGTGCTTCCGGTGCCCGTAGCAGAGGCTGAGATTAAGAAGCCCGCGCATGGCGCTGTCTTGCAGATAGCGTCTGTATCAGTTACGGGGATTGAGGGGCGTTCACACAAGCTGCTCCCAGTATTACGAAGCCTTAAGGAAGAGTGGCATCTTACATGGCTCGTTGATCAAGCTGAGAAAGATAGTGCTCAGGCGTTGCTTAACGAGTTTGGTATCCCTGAATCGCGGGTTTCGCTAATCTCTCCTCGGTCGATCGATGAGTGGTCTAAGGTGGTTTCTAAGAGCGATATAGCGCTACATCTCCACACCAGTCCGTTTGGGCATTTAGCCCCTTTCATTCAGAGCTCTCTAGCTGCTGGGTGTCCGGTAATTGTCGAGAGATCTGCTCAGGGTGAGGATTTTCCTGAAAACGTGGTTTTTCGGATTACTCCTGGTGTACATGAGTCAGCTGAGCTGCGGGCGATTATGAGCACGTTTCAACAATATATGGCCGACCAACGCAGGGAGTATGGTGCGGCAGGTGTCGCCTATGTACGCGAGAACTTCCGTATAGAAAGGATTGCAACGAACCTTTCGAATGCTCTAGTTGGGGCCGCCCCGCACGTTTCACACGTTATGGATCGTTGGCAAAGGATTGGACAGCGAGCGCGGAGGGTGTTGCTTGAGGAGGTAAGTGGTTTAGTCGCACCTAAGAACGACACAGTTCCCAGCGCTTACGAACTAGTAATCACTCCGGCTCTGCGCGACTTGGGGTGGATGTAGAGACAAGGGACTTTTACTGACTACGAATCTAGTGTCAGGAAGCTACTGATCCGGAAGCTCCGGCAGGTGTTTTGGCCCACGTGCGCTACGCACATAGCGATGCACAATCCTAAGCGAAAGGGTGATAAAGAGCGCAATTATCGTAGCTGATACAGCGAGGTCTACACGCTTAAGCCCAACCGCCATGCCAATTCCAGCAGTCACCCACATCAGAGCTGCGGTGGTAAAACCTGAGACTCCCTGTTTTGAGCGGAAGATCGTTCCGGCTCCTAGAAAGCCTATACCGGGAATAATCTGAGCGGCTATTCGGGACGGATCCCCCACATGAAAAACTGAAAGGGTTTCCCACGAAAGTAGCGAGAACATACAACTTCCCATGCTAATCAGCGCAAAGGTTCTTATGCTGGGATCCTTGCCTGCAAGTTCCCGCTCTACGCCGATGAAGGCACCAAGTACCGCTGCCAAGATGAGAGGAAGGTTAAAACCGTTGGAGATAATCTCTAAAACCGTATCCATATCTTTTAAGAGTAGCATCAGGTGAGTTGTCAGGTAAGTATGAATCTGTCACTAGGGGTGGTATTGTCAGCGAATATGCTTAGGCACGAGCTACTTTTTGCAACAACAAACCGCGGCAAATTACACGAAGCCCAGGGGATAGCCGAGGGTTTTGGCGTTACTCTGTTTGGTTTGGAAAGGGTAGAAAGAGAGCAGAGCATTAAGGCGCCCCATGTAGTTGAAGGAGAGAGTTCGTACCATGGAAATGCCGTTATCAAGGCAAAAGCGTATGCCAAGTGGAGTAGCGTAGCTTCAATCGCGGATGATACAGGTGTCGAAGTGCACAATATTGGCGACTTGCCGGGAGTCTTCACGGCACGCTTCGGTGTCGATAGGGTAAGGCAGCTGCTTGGGCAGTCCAGTGCTGCTGAAGCTGAGTTCGTCTGCTGTGTAGCATACGCGGAGCCCTCAGGGCGAGTTGTATCGGTGACGAAACGACTAGCTGGCAGAGTCATCTTTAATAGCATGACCAATAGCATCGAAGGCCCCTTACCCTACAGCGCGATATTTATTCCAGACGGGGAATCTGTGCCACTATCGCAACTTGTTATTGGCGGCAGCTACCTTTCGCACCGCGGCAGAGCTCTTACCACGCTTTTTGCTGCGTTGGGCTACGGTAACTACTCACCTGATTTAAGGCTGAGTAGTTACGGGCTACGTTATTTCCCCTGTAGCCTGTCGAGAATAATCGCGCACGCGGCGCGCACGGAGAGGTGATTGTATGGCGTTGGGCCGTAGATCGGTTTGAGAATATAATCAGCACGACTCATCAGTTCAGGGCCCATACCCCAACCCGTTCCAAAGGTGAGTAGATACGAATCATCCGACTGCTCTATAAGCTTTCGCATATCGGGGTAGCTTATCCTGTCATCACCATCGCGCGCTGATGTGGCGATAATCTTAGGGAGCTTCCCTGTATGTCGCTCTATCTGCATAAGTACTTCATCAAGGTCACTAGCAATCGCAAGAACTCCAAGGGCGTCTTGCCTATTGGGGTTGTACCGTGAGCCGAAATCGCCGTCCCAGTGTTGCTTTACCGTACGCACTAGTGAGCGCATAGTCTGAGATGAGTGAACAACAAAGAAGGCGTCTGCGCCGTAGGTTTTGCTACTGCGTGAAATATCGTGGACATCAATTAAGGTCACAGATGTGGTAACGGTCTTGCCTGTTTTGTCCACCATTCCATCGTGCAGCAACGCTACGTTAAGACTAAAGGCGCGTGTTGCAGAGTTCATTATAATCCTTATCGGTATGCCGAAAACTAGCGTATCTTTGACGTTTTGTTCCTTGATTCTGTTATGCGCCACTCAGCTATCGCCTTGTGGTTGCCTGAGAGAAGCACGTCTGGAACTCGGAGCCCCCGGTATTCCTCCGGACGAGTGTACTGCGGCGCCTCAACAAGATTACCATCTCCAAGGTGCGGAGAGAATGACTCGAAGGTGGTTGATTGCTCATTGTGAATTACGTCGGGGCGAAGTCTAAGAGCTGCTTCCATGACGAGCATAGTTGGCACTTCGCCGCCCATAACAACGAAATCGCCGATAGAGAGCTCCTCATCCACCGCGAGATCGATAGCACGTTGGTCTACTCCTTCGTAGCGGCCGCATACAAAGATAAGTGAGTCGTGTTTTGAGAGCTGCTGAGCCTTGCCTTGCGTAAAACGAGCGCCGCTGGGGCTAAGTAGGATAACCTTTGCTTCGGGTAAGCGGCTCTTGGCCGATTCAATCGCCTTTACGAGGGGGCCCGCCATCATCACCATGCCGGCGCCGCCACCGTAGGGAGAGTCGTCTACTTTGTGGTGCGGAGGTGCAGAGAAATCGCGGATATCGGTAGTGGTAACTGAGAGCAGTCCACGAGTGATTGCTTTGCTGACTAGGCTTGTTTTGAGGAAGCTCTCAAAGATACCGGGAAATATGGTCAGGATCTCAATTTTCCACACGGTGCTACGCTCGCAATAAAAAAGCGGCCGCTCCCTTTCTTTGGAGCCGGCCGCTTTATCGTACGTTGGCCATTAGCTCATGGCCTTAGGTACTACTTAGAGGACTTTGCCTTCTTGGCAGGCGCCTTGGCCCCACTCTTAGCGGCGCGCTCTTTGCGCTTGCGACGAGCCTCCTGAACCTTCTTCTTCTTATGCTCCTCACGAGCCTCAACTACTCCGGGGAACGAACGCTTGATTAAAGAGCGAACCACAGCGGTAGGAAGTGCTCCTGCGCTTAGCCACTTCTTTACGCGGTCTTCCTTTAAGATGACCGTTGCCGGTGAGGTGAGCGGGTTATAGGTACCTAATACCTCAAGAAACTTACCATCTCTCTTACTTTGCTTGTCGGTGGCGACAACACGGTATGCGGGTGACTTGTGCTTACCAAGTCGAGCTAGACGAAGAACTACTGCCACAATAACTCCTGTAAAAGGCCAAACAAATTGATTCCGCAGAGTACACCAAAAGTGCCAGTGAGGTAAAGTGTCTGTTGGGATTTGCCAGGGCCTCGCAATTCTCCCGCTATCTACTCGAAAAGACTGGCATTCCTGTTAGGGATAAAAATGCGCGGCTAAATCCCGTTAAATTCATTAAATACAGTAGGTTCCGCGCATTTTTGGCCCTATTTAAGAGAA
>JBBALZ010000029.1:0-22160 GCA_040402735.1 Bdellovibrionota bacterium | reverse complement strand
TTTTATCCCTATCAGGAATGCCAGTCCTTTCCAGTAGATAGCGGGAGAATTGCGACGCCCTACAAAATATAGGGCCCTACCAGCCCAAGAAACCCTGCGATTTCGCCTAGTTGCATTAGCCAAACAATCAGCTTAAGCCCCAACCACTGTTTCCCGATAACACCTCTAGGGGGCAAGAGCATCTTCCGGGGAGTCAGTCGAACCCTTCCTGCAAGACGGCGGCAGAGCATTTTATCCCTGTCGGTAATCCCAGTTCTTTCGAGTAGATAGCGGGAGAATTGCAAAGCCCTGTGGACGTAACAGTACGTAGTTGAAGTAAGAGGTGTTATGAATAACATAGTTGGTCTCTCGGAATCCTCTGTAGTAATTCCTACCGCGGTAGTCCTAGTTTCTTTACTCTTTCGCAAGCTCTTTAAGGGCTCCTTGGCAAGCCTTGGGTTAATGAGGTTTGCATACCTGGGTTTACTCGGAGCAGCGTTAATCGTTAGCGGGCTCCTCATTGTAAATCCTGAGCCTCTCGCTAGTAATTTCCCGGGCTGGAAGGGGCCAGCAGGTATACTCTTATTGGCGAGTTCTTGCATCGGGGCTTCTCATGCCCTCTGGAAGCTGTTGCGGGCGACCACACTTGTGGTGATCTGGGGCGGCGTTTCCCTGGTGCTGGCGAGCAGTATTTTTCTTGATAAACTACCGCAAGATTTAAAACGAGATGACATCCATAAAATTCAAGCTATTATTCCGATTGATGTTGTGAATAGGGCTATAAATCTGGCGCATAGCTTTTCAGTACAAGGAATGGAGGTGAAAAAGTTGCTGCGCATAGCCGATTATAAAGAGCCTCAAGAGCAAGCTGTTGATGCTTAGAGAGTACAGGCCATCGATGATTTACTCTTGCACTTTCAGCCTGATGTGGGCGAGGCTATTGGGTGGGGGTAGGTAGGAGCCTTTTGAATGAATTCGAAGATTAAACCGGTACCCAGAGACTGGCAGCAGGTAATGGATGAAGAGACGGTCTCGCGGGCTATCTCGCGGATGAGTTTTGAGATCGTTGAAAGGGATCGCGACCTAAGTAACCTCGCAGTTGTTGGGATTAGGACCGGAGGGGAATTTCTAGCCAAGAGATTGCAACAGGAGATTCAACGCATCGAGGGGATCGATGTTGCTTATGGGGTAATTGATATCACCCTGTATCGTGACGATCTTTTAAGTGCGCAGTCACAGCCAACTCTGCGTGGCACAGACCTACCGTTTCGTATCGCCGGAACGCGGATAGTTTTAGTCGACGATGTGCTGTTTACCGGTCGAACCATTCGCTCAGCGCTTGATGCCATAATTGATTTCGGAAGGCCCCGTACGGTTGAGTTGGCTGTTTTAGTTGATCGCGGACACCGTGAGTTGCCGATTCAGGCTAACTATGTAGGTAGGATGATCTCTTGTGACCGTTCGCAGTTGGTGCGTGTTCGCCTCGGAGAGATGGGATACAAAGACGGAGCCTATCTAATCAATCGGGATGAACGCTAAGTAGGCGAGATTTTGCCTGGACAGGGCGTCGCAATTCTCCCGCTGCCTACTAAAAGGAACTGGCATTCCTGACAGCGATACAAATGCGCGTCTAAGCGTTGATAAACTTATTAAAAACATCAGGTTCCGCGCATTTTTGTCCTGATTTAAAAAAGAGAGAATTACGATGCCCAGTTGCCTGGCTTCCCTAAATTTTAATCCCCAAACCCTTGTAAATATCTCGTAAAAGATGTTTACTGGTTGCTCGATGGTCGACCACTTGTTGGGAATAAATGGGCTTTCGAAAGCAGATATCTATCGGTACCTCGACGCTGCACACTCTTTTGTAGAGGTTTCAGAGCGCGACATAAAGAAGGTGCCGACTCTCCGCGGAAAAACGATCGTTCACGTTTTTTTTGAGCCTAGCACACGTACTCTTGCTAGTTTCGATATCGCCGGTAAGCGGCTTTCAGCCGATACTATTAATGTTAGCGCTGGCTCCAGTTCTGTAAAGAAGGGCGAGACCCTGCTCGATACCGTTCGTACCCTTGAATCGATGAATCCAGATGTATTAGTCATCCGCCACTCAGAGAGTGGGGCGGCTCACTTTGCAGCTAGGCATCTAACCCGCTCGGCCGTAGTCAACGCGGGGGATGGCGCCCATGAGCACCCCACTCAAGCGCTGCTTGACCTTTTGACTTTACGACAACATTTCGCAACTAAAGGTCGAGGGATTGAGGGCTTGCGAGTAGGTTTTGTGGGAGATGTGCGCCACTCACGAGTAGCGCGAAGCAGTGTCTGGGCGCATTGTGCTCTCGGAAATGAGGTGCGTTTAATTGGACCATCGACTCTGGTGCCAACTGATTTTGCCGGGGCATTCAGCCCTAATCGGATTGCGATAGAGCATGACTTGGTTCGCGGTCTCCAGGATTTGGATGTCGTTGTATGTTTAAGGATGCAGCTTGAGCGTCAGGATCAGAATTTCGTCCCAAATCTCGACGAGTACAGCAAAGAGTATTGTGTGTCTGAGCGGCTGCTTAAACGCTATGCACCTGAGAGCGTTGTTCTACATCCAGGACCGATGAATCGTGGCACTGAGATCTCTGGCGAGGTCGCTGATGGTCCGCGGTCGCTAATCAGGCGTCAGGTGAATAACGGCGTGGCAGTGCGCATGGCAGTTCTATATCTGTTGGCGCGGACAACCGAGAGTCATGAAGAGGGGATTGGATGACCAGCAGTAAATTGAGCCTATCAATTGAACAACCAGTGGTAATTGAGGGAGGTAGTGTCATTGATGCTGCGTCGGGGCTCGATGGGCTCTTTGATCTATTGATCCGGGATGGAGTCATCGAGGCGATTGAAAAGCCAGGTGCCTTTAGATCCACTGGTGATGTCCGTCGGATCGATGCTGCGGGCAGGTGGGTCTTGCCTGGGTGCGTTGATCTTCATGTGCATTTACGTGAACCAGGCGAGGAGTGGAAGGAAACCGTTCAGACCGGCGCAGAGGCTGCGGTGCTTGGGGGGTATACCTCGATATGCTGCATGCCGAACACTCGGCCCGCTAACGACTCGGCCGAGATTACTCGGTTTATTCTTGAGAAGGCCAGATCAGCGGGTGCGGCACGTGTGTTGCCGATTGGTGCCATCTCAATGGAACGTAAGGGGAAGCAACTTGCTCCGTACTCTGAGCTGGCAAAGGCAGGTTGTGTAGCTTTCTCTGATGATGGTGATCCGGTTGCCGATGCCGGTCTTATGCGGCGGGCGCTTGAGTGGTGCCTGATGTTGGGATTGCCCTTAGCGTGCCACGAAGAGGATAGGAATCTTAGTTGTGGCGGATGCATGAATGAATCAACTCTATCTTTAAAGATGGGGCTCAAAGGTTTCCCCGGTGTTGCAGAAGACGTAATGATTGCGCGCGATATCGAGCTGGCTCGTTTTACCAAGGGTAAGGTGCATATCTGCCACGTATCAACTGCGCGTGGCGTGGAGCTAATTCGCCGAGCTAAGAACGATGGAATTAATGTGACCTGCGAGGTTGCGCCGCATCACTTGGTGCTAAGTGAGGAGTGTGTCAGCAGATACGATACGAATTACAAGATGATGCCGCCGCTTAAAGATAATGAGGATATACGGGGGCTTTTGGCGGGTTTGGCGGATGGAACAATTGATGCCATAGCCAGTGATCACGCGCCGCACGACCGAGATAGTAAGTTAGTCGAGTTCTCGCGTGCTACCGTTGGTATTCTTGGGCTTCAAACGAGTCTGCCGCTTATGGTTGAGATGTGTACGACCGGTGTTATCTCTCGTACTCGCATGGTAGATCTCCTCTGCGCTGGACCTGCGCGGGCCTTTGGGTTGCCCTACGGAACTCTGCGAATCGGTAGTGCAGCGGATGTAGTAGTGCTAGATCCGAATCGCAACTGGTTTTTCTCTGAGGAGTCTGTGCGTTCTAAATCAAAAAATAGCCCCTTCCTAGGTCGTAAGCTCCAGGGAGCTACAGAGCAGGTATTTGTTCAAGGTAGGCAGGTTGTTTGTGATGGTGGATTGGTCAGTGATCAGGAGATAAGATAGCTTTAAAGGTGCGGTAGAGAATTGAGTCGGGTGTCATGGCGGTAAAGAAGAAGATTATTTCGGTACGACAGGCGATGGGCGAGGTGGGCTATTTAGCGCTCGCAAACGGCACTGTTTTCAAAGGTCAATGTTTTGGAGCGCTGCGCGGAGAGGATAACCCGATCTGTGGCGAGCTTGTCTTCAATACCTCGATGTACGGATATCAAGAGATACTCACTGACCCAAGCTACGCTGGACAGATTATGACCTTCACGTATCCGCATATCGGAAATGTCGGATGCAATGAGGATGATGTTGAGTCGTCGCGTGTGTATACAGAGGGCTTAGTTGTCAGGGCTGCTCATAAGACCCCCTCTAATTTTAGGTCTACGGTTTCGCTTCCTGAGTACCTAACCAAGAATAACGTGATGGGACTTGAAGGGATTGATACTCGTGAGCTCGTGATTGCACTCCGGACCCATGGTGCGCAGATGGCGGTTATGGCGAGCGGGGAAGGAGTAAATCCTGACACACTTGTTGATCGTGCGCGTGCTCTGGGATCAATGGAGGGCAAGGATTACGTTAAGCAAGTTGCGTGCAAAGAGATGTATACCTGGGATTGCCTACCGTGGAGTTTAGAGCACGGCAATCGGCGACGACTTTCTCAGGAACAGCTGCTTTCTCGACCTCATGCAGTTGCGGTTGATTGCGGGGTGAAGACAAATATCCTTAGGTTGCTTGTAGATGTTGGTTTTCGTGTAACGGTTGTGCCAGCGGGAACAACAGCAGCAGAGATTATGGCGCTTAGGCCGGACGGAGTTTTTCTGTCGAACGGGCCAGGCGATCCGGCAACGCTACAGTATGTTGTTAAGCCGGTACAAGAGATCGTTGGTCGGGTGCCGATATTTGGAATATGTCTCGGTCATCAGATTCTCGGCCAAGCGTTAGGTGGCAAGACCTACAAGCTTAAATTCGGTCATCGTGGCGGAAACCATCCGGTGCGCGATGAAACAACGGGAAAAGTTGAGATCACAGTTCAAAACCACGGCTTTGCAGTTGATAAGGGGTCGATAGAGAAGCGCGCTTTTGTGTCGCACCTTAATTTAAACGACATGACCGTGGAGGGATTGGAGTCGAAGGAGAGTAAGGCATTCTCAGTGCAGTACCATCCGGAGGCCTCTCCTGGACCACACGATTCGCGCTATTTGTTCGAGCGGTTTTATCGCTTAGTGACTGCGAGTGCGTAGGGAATACAGTAGTAAGGTGCGCTATGCCAAAGAGGAACGACATAAAATCAATTCTGTTGATCGGTTCAGGTCCGATCGTCATCGGACAGGCGTGTGAGTTTGATTACTCAGGAACACAAGCGATAAAAGCCCTCAAGCAGGAGGGGTACAAGGTTATCCTGGTCAATTCGAATCCGGCAACGATTATGACCGATCCGGAGTTCGCGGATCGGACGTACATCGAGCCGATCACGGCTGATTTCGTCGAGGAGATTATCCGAGTTGAGCGGCCTGACGCAGTGTTGCCGACGATGGGTGGCCAAACAGCACTCAATACAGCCCTTGAGTTGGATGAGCGTGGGGTATTCGAGAAATACGGCTGCAAGCTTATCGGCGCTAACGTTGAGGCGATAAAGACAGCTGAGGATCGCGAGCTCTTCCGCCAAGCTATGGATGAGATAGGGCTTGAGTCGGCGCGCTCAGTGATCGCTACCTCAATTAAAGATGCAGAAGTTGCAGCCCAGACCTTGGGATATCCACTTATCCTCCGCCCATCTCGCACCTTGGGAGGCACTGGCGGTGGAATCGTTCATGCCCCAGAGGAGCTACATCGCAAGGTTTCGATTGCGCTTGCAGCGAGTCCAAACCGCGAGGTTTTGATTGAGGAATCGCTCTTAGGTTGGAAAGAGATTGAGCTTGAGGTCATGCGCGATACCAAAGATAATGTAGTGATTATCTGCGGTATCGAGAACTTTGATCCGATGGGTGTGCATACCGGTGATTCAATCACTGTAGCGCCTATTCAAACCTTAACCGACAAAGAGTACCAGCTCCTCCGTGATGCAGCCATAAAAGTTATCCGCCGTATCGGAGTTGATACAGGCGGGTCAAATGTGCAATTTGCGATTAATCCGAATAACGGTAGGATTATCGTCATCGAGATGAATCCGCGAGTGTCGCGTAGCTCGGCCTTGGCTTCAAAAGCGACCGGATTCCCGATTGCTAAAATAGCAGCCAAGCTTGCAGTTGGTTACACACTTGATGAGATCCGCAATGATATTACGAAAGAGACGCCGGCGTGTTTTGAGCCATCGATTGACTATGTAGTTGTAAAGATACCGCGATTTAATTTCGAGAAGTTTCCGCTCGCCGATTCAACTCTCGGAACGCAGATGAAGTCAGTAGGTGAGGTGTTGTCGTTTGGGCGAACCTTTAAAGAGGCGCTCCAGAAAGCTATGACCTCTATGGAGTTGGGTTCGTTTGGATTCGATGGAGAAAAGTATTCCAAGGATCTCGGTAAGCGCGAGTTGCGAGATGCCTGCTCAAGGCCAACGCCGCAACGGTTGTGGTTAGTGGGTGAGGCCTTTCGTCGCGGATTCTCTGTTCGCGATATATTTACCGCAAGCAAGATAGACCCTTGGTTTCTCGAGCAGATTGAAGAGATAGTGCAACAGGAAGAGGAGTTGAAAACTCTTTCGCTCGCTTCGGTTACAGCGGAGCAATTTCGCGATCTCAAGCGGCAGGGATTCGCGGATAGGCGCATCGCAGCGCTCATGAACAGCTCTGAGGCAGATATACGCAATCGACGTCTGGCGCTCGGAGTAATGCCATCGTTTAAGTCGGTTGATACCTGTGCAGCCGAATTTGCAGCATATACGCCGTATCTATACTCGACTTACGACGACGCGTCGGAGGCACCTCCGACAGATAAACGAAAGATAGTGATTTTAGGAGCGGGTCCGAATCGGATCGGCCAAGGAATAGAGTTTGATTACTGTTGTGTGCATGCATCGATGGCTCTCCGTGCTGACGGATTTGAGACGATCATGATTAACTGCAACCCTGAGACGGTATCGACCGATTATGACACCAGTGATCGGTTGTACTTTGAGCCACTGACGGTTGAGTCAGTTCTAGCTATTGTGGAGCGCGAGAAGCCAGAAGGGGTTATCGTTCAGTTTGGTGGACAAACTCCGCTAAGGATTTCCGGTGAGTTGGCAGCACTAGGTGTGCCGATTATCGGCACCTCGGTTGATTCGATCGATATAGCTGAGGATCGCGAACGTTTCTCAGCACTGATTGCTAAGCTTAATCTGCGACAGCCCCCGTTTGCCACGGCCCGTTCAACAGAGGAGGCGGTAAACTCATCTAAGCAGATCGGATTTCCGCTTATGATTAGGCCATCATTTGTGCTCGGTGGTCGAGCGATGCGTGTGCTCTATTCTGAGGACGAGGTACGTACGTACATGCGTGAAGGAGTCGAGGTCTCGCATGATAGGCCTGTGTTGCTCGACCGTTTTCTTGATGGAGCAATCGAGGTTGATGTTGACACTGTTAGTGACGGCAAAGATGTTCTGATTGCTGGAGTAATGGAGCACATTGAGCCAGCGGGCATCCACTCAGGTGACAGCTCATGTTGCTTGCCGCCACAGACCCTAAACGCTGATGTAATTCAGGAGATGCGTAGACAGGCGATTATCTTGGCTAAGGAGCTTAAAGTAGTTGGGTTGATGAACATTCAGTTCGCAGTTCCCAGATCTGGCGATGTGTTTATTCTTGAGGTTAATCCAAGAGCTTCTCGAACCGTGCCGTTTGTTAGCAAAGCTACAGGCGTTCCGTGGGCAAAAGTAGCTAGTCGGGTAATGGCTGGTGCTACATTGCAAACAATCGGAGTGAAGGAGTTTGTGCCCCAAGGATACGTATCGGTCAAAGCTTCTGTGTTCCCATTCTCTAAGTTTGCCGGGGTCGATACGATCCTGGGGCCTGAGATGAAGTCGACCGGTGAGGTAATGGGAATTCACTCAAGTTTTGCTGGAGCGTTCGCCAAGAGTCAATTCGCTTCTAATATCGCTCTACCTGGTAAAGGAGTAGTGTTCTTAAGCGTAAAAGATGGTGACAAAGAGCAGTTGCCAGAGGTTGCTAAAAGGCTTGAGCGACTTGGCTTTACCTTGATGGCAACAGATGGAACAGCTAACTTTCTACGCGACTTGGGTCTTAGGGTTCAGCGTGTGAATAAGGTGCGCGAAGGTTCTCCACACGTAGTAGACGCGCTTGGAGCAGGGGAGATATCTTTGGTGATTAATACACCTGAGGGATGGCAGCCAGTGATGGATTCTAAGTCGATTCGGCTCGTTGCTAATGAGCTACGAGTTCCAACGTACACCACTATAGCAGCGGCGAGCGCCGTGGCAGAGGCTCTGGAGCTTGTACAAAATAAGAAGTTTCTTTCAGTACAGGCGCTGCAAGATTATCTCTCATAAAAGTTAGGGAATGCTTAGAAGTCTTGTGCTTTTAGGGGTTTAGGGCGATTGGTGTAAGCTAGAAGGCGTTTAAAAAGCGGTAATCCTGAGACTTCTCAATCATTTACAGTAGTTGCAGCTTTTGATAGCCTACTCCTTACGGCTTTTGTTTGTCAGCCGCACAGTTTTTAAGCTAGGAGTTACGTATGGCTCGAATTACCGTTGAGGATTGCCTCACGCAAGAGAATAACCGATTTGCGCTCGTGCAGCTTGCGTCGAAAAGAACTAAACAGCTGTTACAAGGTTCTACAGTTCAGACCTCAAATCGCCGAAACAAGGCTGTAGTTACTGCGCTGCGTGAGATAGCCGATGGTAAAGTTCGATTTATGACCCCTCAAGAGGCAGTAGCCTACGAAGAGCAGAAGGCTCGTGAAGCCGAAGTTGCTCGTGCCGCAGCAGCAGCAGAACGTGAGCGCAAGCCTGAGATCGGAGCAGGCTTGTTTGCGAATGGAGACGAGACTCGCTCGATGGATTTCCTTCGTGATGCTCTTATGAAGCCTGGGCCGATTACTGCTGGCGACGATGATGATGAGGAGTAGGTCTTTTTGTTGTTAGAGGCTATCTGAATAGAAACAGTTAGGGGCACTATGTCCTTCGAGCAGGTAGCCGAAGCCCTAAAAAAATATCATCCGAGCCCAGACCTTCAGACGCTGCAGAAAGCCTATGAGTTCGCGCAGAGATGCCATGACGGCCAGGTGCGCGCGTCCGGTGAGGCTTACTTCTCGCATGTCGAGGAGACATCCCTTCTTGTTTGCAAGTTAAAGCTTGATGAACCCTCGGTGATCGCATCGCTCTTGCACGATACGATAGAGGACTGCGATATAACCCGAGAAGATATTCAGCGCGAATTTGGCCCTGGCATCGCGGATATAGTGGAAGGGGTAACCAAACTTACTCGAATAGAGTTTGAGTCTCGTGAGGAAAAGCAGGCGGAGAACTTCCGTAAGATGCTCCTAGCGATGGCTAAGGACATTCGGGTGATTCTGGTTAAGTTGTGTGATCGTTTGCACAACATGCGGACGCTTAAGTTTTTTAGCGAGGAGAAGCAGCGAAGAATTGCTGAAGAGACGCAAGAGATTTACGCACCACTAGCGAATCGTCTCGGAATTCACTGGCTTAAATCTGAACTAGAGGATCTCTGTTTATTCTATCTGCGACCTGAGCTCTATCATCAGATTGATGGATATCTAAAAAAGACAGCGCCTGGCAGAGATGCGTACGTCGAGCGCACAGCTTTAGAGATTCAGAAGATCCTTTCCGATGCTGGCGTATCAGCATCAGTAAAAGGGCGTGGTAAACATCTTTACTCGATCTGGCAGAAGATGCAGAAAGACAATGTATCTTTCGATCAGATGTACGACCTGCTCGGTTTTCGCGTCATCGTTCCGACGGTGCGGGCCTGTTACGAAACGATGGGCATAGTGCACTCTACATGGAAGCCGGTTCCGGGGCGCTTTAAAGATTACATAGCGATGCCCAAGCCCAACATGTATCAATCTTTGCATACAACTCTTATTGGACCGGAAGGGCAGAGGATTGAGATTCAGATTCGCACGCCTGATATGAATAGGGTCGCCGAGGAGGGAATCGCTGCCCATTGGCGTTACAAGGAGGAGGGGGCGGCCCCTGCGTTTGACTTGCAGTGGGTCAAAGAGCTGGTTGAAACGCAGCAGTACCTTAAGAACCCCGATGAGTTTATTCAGTCAGTTAAGGGAGAGTTGTATCCAGAGGAGATCTTTGTTTTTACGCCTAAAGGTGACCTGGTGCGTCTTGTATTTGGTGCGACTCCGGTTGATTTTGCCTATGCGGTGCACACCGATGTAGGCCATAGGACGATCGGTGCTAAGGTTAATGGACAGATGGTTGCCCTCGACCACCTTCTTGCTAACGGCGATACGATAGAGATAATCACCTCCAAATCTCATGTTCCTAGCAAGGATTGGCTCAGATTCGTCCGAACATCAAAGGCGCGCCAGCGTGTTCGTGCCTTTTTGAAGACCGAAGAACACGCCCGTTCGTTAGCTCTTGGAATGGATCTTCTAACCAAGGACCTTAGGAAGGTTAAGCTTAGCCTCAAGAAGTTAGAAAAGGATGGACGACTCACCGCTGTTGCTAACGACCTCGGCTTCAAAACCGCAGGCGAGATGTTTGCGGCGCTGGGTTATGGCAAGGTCAACTCTTCAAAGATTATCGCAAAGCTTCTCCCTGATCAGGGTGATGCCGACAAGAAGCTTGTGGATCAGCCAACACAGATCCAACGAATATTTCATCGAGCAGCTCAGGTTAGTCGAGAGCGTATAGGCGTTAAGGTGTCTGGGCTTGACGATGTGGTGATTCGTTTTGCAAAGTGCTGCCAGCCTCTACCAGGCGATCGCATTATAGGGTTTATTACTCGCGGCCGCGGAGTAACCGTTCACTATGCAGATTGCCCTCAAGTGCTCGATAGCGACCCGCTGCGCCGGGTAGACGTTGAGTGGGATTCTGGGACACGCGCGCCTCAGAGGGTTATGATTACCGTTCATGCTCAGGATCAGATGGGACTATTGGCCAACGTATCTCAAGCAGTAGCTGGCCAGGGCACCAACATTACTAGTGCTCAGATTAGAACTGAGCGTGGCCGTGCTAGCATCACCTTTGAAATGCAGGTGTCTAACGCCGAGCAGCTGCACAAAGTAAAGAGAGCGATTGAGATGGTGCCAGGAGTAATCAAGGTAGAGCGAGTTAAGCATCTACCTAGTGGCTTTATCGATGATAGTTTGGACACTGAGGATTAGTAGCTGATGAGACGAGCACAGAAGTTCCCAAGTGTTGTCATTCAGGTCTTGTTTAGAGCTGCTGTTTGCTTTTTCTGTATTTTCTTGGCAACGAGTAACGCGGTGGCTATTCCGACTGGCAGCGCTCCAGGAGGGGCTGCGACCCGCACCGCAGAGGAGCAAAAGACGATTGATGTCTACAAACGAGCCAATCAGGCCGTTGTTTTTATCACCACCCGCTCATACGTGGTCGATCCCTTTACCTTTTTTGATGAGGTGAAGCCACAAGAGGGCACAGGAACGGGAACGATCGTTGATGCCGAGCGCGGGATCGTTATTACCAATCTCCATGTTATCGAGAGCGCGCTTGAGTCCGGCGGGAGTGTTGAGGTTATGCTCGCGAATGGACAGAACTCTAAGGCGCGGCTTGTTGGATTTGATCCAGAGAGCGATATCGCCGCTCTTCAGGTGTTAAATATCCCTAAAGGGTTTGTTGCTCTGCCGTATGGTGATTCTTCTATCTTAGAAGTTGGCCAACGTGTGCTAGCGATCGGCAACCCATTTGGGCTCTATCGTAGCCTTACTGCGGGGATTATCTCTTCGCTAGATCGCACAATGAAGACACCGCGAGGAGCGATGCTTAAGGATCTTATCCAGACCGATGCTGCGATAAATCCTGGTAATTCAGGTGGTCCGCTTCTCGATGCTGATGGCCGTCTGATAGGCATAAACACAGCTATTCTCAGTCAGTCGGGTGATTCTGCGGGGGTTGGCTTTGCGGTGCCGATCAACAGTATCAAGCGGATCATCCCAGAGCTGCTCGCAACAGGTAAAGTTCGCCGCCCGCGGCTCGGTTGGCAGTTGGTTGATACCGATCAGGGGCCGATGGTGCTTCGAGTTCTATCGGATGGACCGGCTGAACGGAGTGGTATTAAACCGATTGAGCGGGTGTTCTCCAGTGGTGCGTTTGTCAGGGGGTATCGCCGAGATATCGAGAGCGCAGATCTGATTTATAAGGTCGATGGCGAGCGAGTAAGAAACCGCGATGAGGTTGAAGATGCTATTCGCAAAGTTAAAAAGGGAGAGGCGGTCGAGTTAACGTTGCGCACTGGTGGTGTGTACGGCCGTGAACGCCTTGTGTCTGTAGTGCCTGGCTGGGAATAGATGGCGGTAGCTTGTAGCTATGAAGATAAAGGTCTTACCAGATACGGTCATCAATCAAATTGCGGCAGGTGAAGTTGTCGAGCGTCCAGCCAGTGTAGTGCGTGAGTTGGTTGATAACGCGGTCGACGCCGGTGCCACTGATATCTTTGTAGCCCTTGAAGGGGGTGGCCACAGCCGGCTTAAGGTACGCGACAATGGATGTGGCATGTCAAAGGACGAAGCGATTCTAGCCTTTGAACGGCACGCCACATCAAAGGTGTCCTCCGTAGACGATTTAGCGAGCCTTGAAACGTTGGGTTTTCGTGGTGAGGCGTTAGCTTCGATTGCTGCGGTATCAAAGGTTCATTTGCGAACTCGCAGCAAGGATCTGGATGTGGGTACTCACATCGTGTTTCGTGGTGGAAAGCTATCAGATGTTCAGAGTATCCCCTGGAATATCGGTACAGAGATTGAAGTGGAGCACCTCTTCTTCAATACTCCAGCGCGCAGAAAGTTTTTAAAATCGCCACGCTCGGAGGTGGCCCGTATTAGAACTTGGCTGGCACATTCGGGTCTAGCGCGTCCCTCAATACGCTATCGTCTCGTATCAGACGGCGATGAAGTTTTACATCTGCAACCAGTGGCAACCCTTGTTGAGCGTGCCCGATCGATTTTTCCTGCGGACCTCATTCCGCTAGCTCTTTCTGAGGGCGGCGTTTCAGTGCAAGGAATGGTAAGCCATCCAGGGCAGGCCCTCTCGGATCAATCCGGTTTTATAATACTGGTTAATGGCCGGTTGGTTACAGATAAGATTATCCAGCGGGCAGTGCGCGAGGGATACGATTCCATGCTCAAGGATAGAGAGCATCCGATCGGTTATCTTTCACTAAATATTCCAAGTGATCAGGTGGACGTCAATGTTCATCCGCAGAAGAGCGAGGTGCGCTTTCGACATCCGCAGCAGATATTTGCAGTAGTGCAGGGAGCAGTAACGGCAGCGGTCAGAACTATTCGTCGTCCAATACATATGGTACCTCACGGTGATGGTGCCCGCCTAAGCGATGCCTTACATACGGATACGGGCCAGGGTTTGCGATTTGCGCAGGCTGCAGCACCTGGAGCCGATCATGTATATCAGGCGCAAAATCTTTTTGATCGGCGCGATCCGGTTAGCCATGGCATTGCAGAGGGACATACCGCGACGGCGGCAGTAATCGAGGCACCTTTTTTACAAAGGACGGTGCGCGAGAGTCCTAGCGCGTACATAACTGCTGAGCGAATTTCAGCGGCGAGTAATAAGCACCTTACGACAGACGCAAACTTTAAATTCTCAAACCTACGCTACATAGGCCAGGTGCTTGAGTGTTACCTTGTTTGTGAGCTTAACGAGTGTCTTGTTGTGGTGGATATGCATGCTGCACATGAGCGAGTGAATTACAACAAGATTCGTCAGGCCCGCGCTGAGCAGAGCGTATCATCTCAGAGGTTGTTGATACCTGAAACCGTGCGGCTGACCGAGGAGGCGGTTGTTACTCTTATGGAGCAAGAGCACGTGCTCCGTGAGTTGGGGTTTGAGCTCTCACAGATATCACCTGAAACTGTGAGTGTGCGCGGAGTGCCGGGCGTAGTAGCACATCTTGATTGCGTGGCATTGCTCAAAGAGTGTGCCGCTGAGCCGCTCGTAGCTGGATGGCATCAACGTTTAGAGGAGCGGGTAGATCACATTGCAGCGCGGATGGCTTGTCACGCCAGTGTGCGGTCGGGGGATATGCTCACAAAGCAGGAGGCGTATGCCTTATTTTCGCAGCTCGATGACACTGAGCTTTCAGGGGCCTGCCCGCACGGGCGTCCTGTGGTGACGCAGTTTAGTCGTGATATGGTCGAGCGGTGGTTTGGGCGGGATCGCTAATGGTTGCGCCGCGCCGAGCATTAGCGGTTTGTGGTCCGACTGCTGCTGGAAAGAGCGAGCTAGCTATTTATCTAGCGCACGCCTTGGATGGAGAGATCGTAAACGTTGATTCAGTCCAGGTTTATCGCGGCCTTGATATCGGCTCTGCAAAGCTATCTTTGGCTGAAAGAGAAGGGGTGCCGCACCATGTACTCGATATATTCTCGCCTGACGAACCGGCAAATGTGGCAAAGTTTAGGAGTGAGGCGCTAAGTGCGATAGACCATATTTTGCGTCGCGGCAAACTACCGATCCTTGTAGGGGGATCCGGATTGTATCTGACTGCGCTTCTTCATGGTTTAGCAGAAGTGCCAGCGACTCCACCGGATGTGCGCTTGGCCGTATCTAAATTATCACAAGAGGAGCAGTACGCGGAGTTATCGCGAGTAGATCCAGAGACAGCCAGGCGGCTTAATCCTAATGATACCCAAAGGGTATCGCGTGCAATTGAGATCTTTAGAGTTACAGGTAGGCCAGCCGGTGAGATATTTGCTGAACACACATTCACCGCTATCGACGTAGCAGCACTTGTTTTAGTTATCTGTAGACCGCGAGATGAACTGTATAGTCGGATAGATCAGAGGGCGCAAAAGATGATTGATTCTGGATTGATTAGAGAGACCGCGGATTTACTTGCTCAGTATGGGAGAGCAGCTGCTCTGGAGACGATTGGTTACAGGCAGGTATGTGACTGTTTGCAAGGTAAGTTGTCTAAAGAGGATGTAGCGAGTCAGATTGCGCTGCACACCAGACGTTTTGCCAAACGACAGATGACGTATTGGCGTAACGAGCCGATTAAGCGTGGATGGCGTATTCGACCGGATCAGAATGATGGTGCGTGCGATGTTTTGGGGTTTAGTAATTTTTCAGCCCGAGCTCAGAAGGTGATGAAGGGTTTTCGTGTTTTTCCGTGGGATAGATCCCAGACGATTGAGCATGTGCGTAATAGGTTAACCGAACCGCTGGAGCGTAGTGAGGTTTGGTTTGTGGGAGGGGATCTTAAACCTAAATTCGGCAGTTGCGGGTCTCAAAAATGGCGCATCTACTCGAAATCACTTTAGGCTTTTGAATTTGCGGTGCTCACCCTGACGGTGCCAGGGTTTAAGCCTCCGCAAATATCAAAATCCTTTGTGCTTTCGAGTATCTGCACCATTTTCATCCTTCTTAACTGCTGAATTTAGGTTAAATACACCCTGAGCGAAAGATTTTGAAAATCACTCGAAATAGCAGGACGACGTAAAGGCACCCCATCACTAGCAAACCTTACTAGCTAACCTTAAAAAGGCGCTTTGCGGTTTGGCAATGCAGAAATACGGTCAATAACGCAGCACGCTCCTAAACCCCAGATCAAGAGCGGAACAAAAAGGTGCCTCGGTATAAGGTGAAAGTGAAATCTGGCGTGATTGGGCATAAGAAGTATCCAGGTAAGGCCTGATGCACATGCCAACAATGTCACAACTAGTAGGCTTAAGATCACCGAATAGCAGGAATAAACGGTGAGTCTTCGCCGCAGGAGCGACCATAAAAAAATGATTATAAAGCTCGCTACGATCACCTGCAGGCACTGCTTAAGTATTAATGGCGCAATCCACCCCCTTGTCGTAAACGCAGTTATCATATCGGTAACAAGTGTGGTCCGTGGATGAGGGGTCGAGGCACCTGCCGCCACCAAAAAGTCTACGTATTGCGGGTTTAACTCCTTGGCAACCTCCATACCCGCCCTTGCTGCTGCGCTGCCAATTAGGTCGTTAAAAGCCGCCTTCACTGACCCAAAGAAAAAAACGTTTTGGATGATGTGTGTGACGATTGCGAGGGCAATTCCTGAACATGTAGCGAATAGGTTGAGTGACAAGTTACCTAGTGTAGCTCGCAGAGACCTATTTTGACGTGAGTAGACTAACCACCTACCTGTAATAATTGAGAACACGAATGCAAAAGTGAAATCGTACCCCATCCAGCCACTTATAAACGCGAGCCCAAAAAACGCCCAAATGGGTATGGTTGGGATCAATCCCAATCCAAATCCAGCAAAACAAAGTGCTAACGCGTAGGAATGCTGGTACAGCGAGCCCATCCACAACACGACCCCAGGCTGCCAGAGAAATGTGGCAGCTACAAGCAAAGCGGCTATTTTCATGAGGGGATTAGAGCAATGTATGACAATTCCAAGTGCTAACAATCCAAAGCAAATTGCAGAAAATGCTACCGGCACTACTCTAAGAGATTTATCTGTTGAGAGCCCATACTTCATCGGTAAGAGAAGTAAATACGACGGCCCGTTCGGATAGTGTGTGTAATAGACTATTCCGAATTTATGTATGCCCTTGAGAATGCTCCTTGCATCATCCACAGCCAGCCGTTCCGAGACCGGGTCTGTAAGAGACAATTCTAGAGACGTAAAACCACGATTCCAGGCAAGCCAAGAAAAAATCACACAAACAGAAAATAATAGGATAAATCGCTTCATGGATAAGCAACCAGAACCACAGGACTCGGATTGAAACGACACTACACGGGGTCATTTAAAGTGTCTAGGTAATTTCTAGGGCTTCGCAATTCTCCCGTTATCTACTTGGAAGAATTGGCATTCCAGATAGGGATAGAAATGCGCCGCCAAATCCCTTTAAATTCATTAAATACAGTAGGGTCAGAATTGCGAAGCCCTGATGATTCTCGGGTCTTTTTTGCTGAGCTCTAACGAGGTGTTCTATGGCGGAGGTTTCTAAGTAGCGTTTTATTTTGGCGCGCACGATTTTTTTTCGGTTCGCGAAAACTAACTCCTGAATCATAGTATCTTGAGTAGATTGGTATTTGGCCGCAACTTATAAGTATGTCATTCCTCAAGCGACTGTTAAATCAGCTACCAAACTTTATAGGGCCGACATTTATCGGTCTTGCCCTTATTGCGCTTTTTCTGGGAGTAACGGCTCTCGAATCCGATAATCCCCCGCTCTTATATGCGTATTCTTTGCTTCTCGGTGGTGCGCTCGTGCTGATCGCTATGCCACGGTCGTGGTGCCTATCGATGTTTGCTGCAACGCGCAATCTCGGAGTAACTCTGTGCCTCTTGGCGGCGGGTTTTTTCCTGGTATGGCTTATTCCTGATGCTCCAGCTCTGTATGCTCATATGCAGAATGCAACGTTACTCAAATGGGGTGGAGCCATTTTGTGCCTTTTCGTTGCTGCGCTCGTGCGAGACTTGCAGCGATCTCAATCTCAGCGAAGACTCTTTTCCCCAGCGGACTGGCTGCTGGCCGTGGTATTCACAGTTATTGCTTTAGCTTTACGCTTGATGGCTCCGCCCAGCGCTGCCGTAGACGAAACGATGGTTTTTTCAGAGATGCAGTACCGGCTGCTAAATCAACAACCGATGCTGTTATGGGGCTTTTCAACAGTGGGCGTCTTGCACCTGCTTCACTATATTACATTCTTGGTAACACAGTCTCTTTCTAATCTGATCGACCCATTTGCGCTCACTAAAATCATCGTCTCTTCCATGGGATCGATTTCGGTTGGGGCGCTCTATCTTCTTGTTCGAATCTACGCGGCTCGTTACGTCGCGGTTACGGCTGCGTCGATACTAGTGATGATGGGGTGGCATTGGATTAATTCGCGCTTTAACTATGTTTATCCTCACGACATGGCGAATATCGCTCTTGGCAGCTTGTGCGCGGTAGCTGCATTTGAAACGCGGCGCGCAACACCTGCTTTCCTAACCGGATTAGTAATTGCCTACACAATTCTCCTCCAAAAAATAGGATTGATGCTTACCCCCTTCGTCTTGTTCCTTTTCGTGGACCACTATGTTTCATCGGGGCGAGGTTCTCGAAAGAATGTATGCATCACCGCGGCCATAATCGTAGCATCGGCACTCTTGGTCTACTTTCCCGCACTCACTGGAGCTAGCAACGAGGGCGCTAACTCAAATATCCAGCTAGCGATGACTGTGCGCTGGCAGGGTCTCGTGGCAGGAATAACAAATGAGGCCCTAAAAATGGTCTTCGTACTGTTTGATTCCTTCTATCAGTTGCAAGTACAGATGTTCGATATACCAAGGCACCTTTGGAGGAACGGAGAGCCGATCCTCGATCCGATGTCGTCCGTTCTATTTTCGGTGGGTATGGTGTTCGCGGTGGTGCATGTTTTTCGTAAGCGTGAGTGCCGAATGCAACTCGCCGGCCTTCTGATCTTTATGCTCCCTATGGCGCTCTCGTACCCACTCAACAGCGAGAGCCCGCATGGCCTTGCTCGACGTATGATAGGGAGTTCATTCTTCGTCGCATGGATCGCCAGTTATGGAGCCGAAGTACTAGCGTCGCGACTAGTTTCGTCAATCAGTGTGGCTCGGGTATGTGTGATGCTCGGCAGCATAGTGATGGCCATTAATCTCTTTCACCTACGGTCCACTAATTGGCATTTAAAGCGGTCTATCTGGACCTCAGATGAGGGAGGATCGCGGGCTGCGATGATTAAGGCTTCTCGCGAGTTCGCGCGTGTTGGCTACAAGACGGTCGTGCTCGACGGACATTACACGGCGATCAATGGCATGAACTTCGACTTACCAAACCTGCATATAGCACCGAACCTTCAAGAGTTACGTCAGATGATTACGACCCCACGCGATAGATGGCTTGTGGTGATACTGCCATCTGGTCTTAACTCCGCAGCAGCGCCAGGTAACATTCAGCAGCTCGCCGACATTATACCACCAAGCGAGTGGGTTTTTGGACCGGCTGATATTAACAGAATTCCGATGCTGCGGTATGCAATCCGTCCCCCGGCCTAGTTTGGTGACGAGCTCCCTCTAAGGGGGGATTTTCCCTCAGCAGTGTGCCTCCACATACGCTTGCCAAATTTAGGATTATCTCCACACCGCTTTGCTCCGCAAAGCCGCCCCTTAATAGGGGCTAACGTTACTGCGGCAGAATTTGCTGAGTTTTTTTAGGTCTATAGTTGCTTTATGAGCAAGCTACGTCCTACTTGCAACCTACAGGCCAGTACCGTAGTTTTTGCAGGCCTTCCTTAGGTCTCAATTCCCAACAGCCTTACTAGATCTTGGTCGGGTTCGTGAATACTACAACTGCCAATTGAAAACGGAGCAAGTTGCACGGCAGTTTCAAGCTCTTGTGCAGAGATGCTCCCCGCAGCACAGGCAACGCCATCTGTAAAAGAAAAGTAAGTTATCGAGTCATTGGTAAGTAGCTCCGCTAAAACTGATTCAGAGATAGCAGAGCCTAAAGCGCGGCGCAGATACACGGCACAGGTGAGATTAAGAAAGCCCATCGGATAGGCGTGTATGGCGGGCTCTGCAATCGGATGGTGTAATCCTCCGGTTACTTTGAAACCTATTCGAGCATCTGCTGTTAGGGTGAGTGCTGCAGCTAATTTATCCGCGCCGATCCCCGTTGGTCCAGTGCAGCGACACTTGAGCGCTAGTTGCCTGGTCAGGGGGGACTTTGATAGCGCTTGGAGTGTTTCCTGCAATACCTCGCGCCAATCGGATGTAGAGAGGTCTGGTTCTAGCGCGATGCTCGCTCCGGTTCTCTCTGTATAGCTTCCTAGCTCTTTGACCACCACGGCAAGGGTCGCCGGAGTGATCTTAGTCTCTAAGCTGGTTACACGGAACCGCACAGAGCTCCGAGCTTGGTCGAGTGCTTTAGCTGCTTCGATCGCGCTCGATACCTCATCTGTGACGAGTACCGAAACGGTAATCGGTGAAGTAAAGGGGAGGGCTAATAGGTTGTGATTCGCTAATTTCTTTGCACTTCTGCTGTCTAGCACAAGGTTGGTGCCGATCATCCATGGATGAGCCAGTGATGTAGCATGTCCCGCAGCCTCAGCTAGCATTTCATCAAACGAAAGCTCAGCGGGTGGAAACATGCCGGCATAATCAAAGCGTTTATGGACCAGTTTGTGGAGGCAATTCGAGGGATCGTATTGAAACATGTTTCGTTGTGAGACTCTTTATGCAAATGCTCTTTTTAGGATTGTATCGTGGGTGAGCGAGGCGGTTCAACCTAAATCGAACCAATAGGGCTTCACAATTCTCTCTTTTTAACTAAGGCCAAAAATGCGCTGAGAGTGCCGTATTTAATGAGTGTAACGAGGCCTGGCCGCGCATTTTAGCCCCCATTTGTTATTATTTTCAGATGTTTAACTGATTCGAGAGGTGCTAGAGATGGTTTGACCTTTATAAGCTAGTTATGGAATGATTCCGGTGCCGGCGCGAAGCACAGGTGCTTAAAGCACTCCGGCTGGAAACTTTACGAGGCCAGTGTCGCATGAGTCCAATTGAACATCCGCTCGATTTTGAAAAACCTTTGGTAGAGCTTGAGTATCAACTTGAGCGGTTGCGTGATGAGTTAGCCGGAGGCGATACATCTAGACGCGAAGAATACGCGGCTCTGGAGGCTAAGGTTTCAAAAGTCCGCAAAGAGGTATACGGCAAGCTCACACCGTATCAGCGAGTTCAGTTGTCGCGGCATTTTGATCGGCCGTTTACCCTCGATTACATAAAGTTTATCTTTGATGACTTTATGGAGCTGCACGGAGATCGATTGTTTCGTGATGATCCAGCTATAGTTGGCGGAACAGCGCGTCTTGGAGAGGTGCCGGTGATGATCGTAGGCCATCAACGCGGTAGGACTACAACCGAGCGTTTGAAGCGAAACTTTGGTATGCCAAACCCGGAAGGCTATCGCAAAGCTCTGCGTTTGTTTCGCATGGCGGAGAAGTTTGGACTACCGTTATTCACGTTCATCGATACGCAAGGGGCATTCCCTGGACTTGAAGCCGAGGAGCGTGGGCAAGCAGAGGCGATAGCGCGTAATTTAGCTGAACTCTCAGAGGTGACAGTCCCGGCTATTGGAGTAGTGATCGGCGAGGGTGGCAGTGGTGGAGCTTTGGCGCTCGGGGTATGTGACCGAGTCTTGATGCTTGAAAATGCATGTTATTCAGTTATTACCCCTGAGGGGTGCGCGTCGATTTTGTGGCACTCGGCCGATAAAGCAGAGGTTTCAACAGAGCAGGCATCAACCGCGGCAGAGGCGCTTAACCTTACAGCGCAGGACCTGAAGCGACTTAATTTGATCGATGATATCGTCCCTGAACCGGTGGGAGGAGCGCATAGTAACCATAAAGAGGCAGCAGAGCTACTCCGAGCGGCTTTAGTCAGAACGCTTGAGCCACTCTCGAAGTTGGCGGTGAAGGATTTAGTCGGTAAGAGGTATGAAAAATTTAGAAAGATCGGGCCTTTCTCAGAGAATTAGAGCGAGGCGGCTGTAGTTGCTTTAGAACGCGGGTGGCGTTAGGCTTCTCCCACGGGCTCCGGCCCAGTAATAGTGATGTAGAAAAAACAAGGAAGCATGGCAAAAGACGCAATTGAATTAAACGGAGTAGTAAAGGAGTGCTTTCCAAACGCATTCCGTGTTGAGTGTGATAATGGCCACGAGGTCTTGGCCCATCTAGCGGGCAAGATGCGTAAGTTCTACATCCGTGTGTTGCCGGGAGATAAGGTAGTTGTTGAGATATCTCCTTATGATCTATCCAAGGGACGCATCGTTCGTCGTATAGCTGAGGTGCGTGGGCGTGGACCTGCTACAGGTGGCACTGGAGAGTCAGCTTAAGTGAATTTGCACTAGTAGGGCATCGCAATGCTCCCGCTATCTACTTGGGAGAATTGGTATTCCCGACAGGGATAAAAATGCGCGGCTAAATCCCGTTAAACTCATTAAATACAGTAGGT
>JBBALZ010000028.1:0-22207 GCA_040402735.1 Bdellovibrionota bacterium | reverse complement strand
AGGGGTATCAGTAGGTGTTGGTGAATCGGTCGGAGTATCTGTAGGAGTGTGAGTGTTAGTCGGGGTATCAGTAGGTGTTGGTGAATCGGTCGGAGTATCTGTAGGAGTGTAAGTGCTAGTAGGAGTATCAGTTTCCGTTGGAGTGTGAGTTGGTGTAGCAGTGGCGCAAGGCGGAATAGCGATATTTATAGCTCCTGAGCCAGTGCTAGTTCCGTCGTCTCTAGCGATTATTCCCAGTGCTGCTGATTTGCTACCACATGCGGCGCTTACCTGAATCGTCATGTTAATGCTTCCATCTGTTCCAGCTGCGAGGCTTCCCAAAAGATCAACGATTCGCCCCTGCACGCCATCGTTTAGCGTTACAGCAGGAGTTGGGACCCAGCCGGAATGACTAGCAGTTATGGCTAGCATCGAGCTTTGATTTATACTCGGATCGGGGTGCGGATGGAGTCCAAATTCAAGTTTTTCTGTTGCAGAGGTGCCGGCAGGTTTGCTGATAATAGCCAGACAATCTACATTGGCTTGGTAGCTTGTTTGGTTGGAGTATGGGATAGCACCACAGGTAAGAGACTTAAAAAATATCTGGCTTTGTGATGGAGTGGGTGTCGATGTTGGTATCGGAGATGGTATCGTTGTTGGATTAACCGGAGTGCCAACGCCCAGATAACTAAATCGGGTAGTAACGCAATCATTTACGTTCTGAGGGGTGACGACCCCGGTAATTGGATCATAAGAATGACCACTAATCTTAGTAGCGCCACAATCTGAGAAGAGATAATTTGTTCCGTAGCTAACCTGTAAATTGGCTCCTAATGTAGTGGATGGCGAATTAGTTGCTGTAAAGCGGGCGGCGTAAATAGGGGTAAGTTTAGTCGAGTTTGTGACAACACAGGTATAGCCCACCCCGTCAACAAAACCGAACTGCGATCCGGTGACCGATATTGCACCGGTGTTGGTGTCGTACCTAGCTGAAACAGCTCCAACTCCGCCTCCAGTTGCGGAGCTGCGCTTGTCAAATCCATACAAACTTAAAACGCACGTTAGTCCCCTGCCGATAAAGGTGCTACCAGTTTGGACACCGGAGAATGCTAAATTACCGGCAATTACTTCGGCTTTAGCAAGACTTCCGTTGTTTTCCTTTAGACAGACGTAAGCGCCGTTGCCGCTTAAGTTGCGGGCGTTGTTAGTTAGTATTTGAGCCTGATTGTTCAAGATGGCTACGACAAACTCTGGATATATCGCGCTACTAGAGGAGGATTCGAGAGTTATTGAGTTCCCGACAGATGTGAAACAGTTAGGATAGCCGATTACATCGCGTGGTGCTCCGACTGTGGTGTAGCCCATGACCATTGAATCGTTACGGAACACCTCTTGTGCTGTCGTTGGTTTACTAATTGAAATTAGAGCGGCTGCAAAAGCGATAGTAAAAACGATCTTGGTAACTGCCCCACGCCAGCGATTCAACCGACAGAGGCAAGCGCCATTGGCAGGGCCTGTGATATCCCTGCAATCTGACGCAGTTATGATCGCTTCTAGTTGACTCATTCTGAGCAGAAAAGTCGGCATAAATCATGAAAATCATGAGTCTTAGCGTAACTGCTTAGATATCTTAGAAAAAATACCTATAGGCGCACTCTAGCTTCTAGAGTCACCAGAACCGTTTCGGCCGTCTTAATAACATCAGTTTGCTTGTGGACAAGCGCGTCACAGGAGAAAATGTCATGCAGAGCTTTACTCTGGAGAAATTTTTTATGGCTGCACGCACGCGTGACAGGTTGCTCACATCTTTTTTAACTGCCACCCTTTTTACTCTACTAGGTATGACAGCAGCTTTAGCAGTTGAGCCAGAGATCTTTCCGATTCCAGGAGTAGGTTTTGGACCGATGCGCCCAGTTGTGGCCGATCTTGATGGCGATCTCTCAAACGGCAAAGAGATAGTTGTTGCCACCCTTAACGGTACAGTTCAGGCTATTAGCAGCTCTGGGTCTCTGCTTTGGTCGGCCCGTACGCCAAACGCGAACTGTTCAGAGACCCCTGAAAGCGATAAGATGCACTCTTCCGCAGTAGTGGGCGATCTTTACGGAACAGGAGAGCTCTATGTTGTCGCTGGTTATGGAGGCTTTCGTGGGAAGGTCTGTGATGGAGGTGTAGTTGCATATCGGGCAAAAACCGGTGAACTAGCCTGGACTTTTAGCATCAAGAATTTTGCAAAGCGCGAACGATTTTTCGCCTTTAGACACGCCGTGTACGGCACTCCAACCCTTGCTGATATCGATCGTGATGGACGACTTGAGATCGGATTTGGATCGTTTGATCGAAACGTATATCTGCTTAATGCTGATGGATCGGTGCGCTGGTACTACAATGCCGCTGATACTGTGTTTACATCTCCAGCATTTGCTAACGTCGCTGGCGATGCTGATCTTGAGATGATCGTCGGCACTGATATCTCAAAGAACACCCGACTAAAACCACCAACACCAAACGGTGGCTACGTCTATGCATTGAGAGCCGCAGCCAAAGTAAAGGCAGGCACAAAGTTTAGCTTTCGTAGCAGTGAACTCCAGCAGTGGCGAGCGCAGTTTGATCAAGTGATTCAATCCTCGCCGGTTCTGGCTGATCTCCTGCCTGCAAACCCCGGCCTCGAAGTAGTAATTGGTAATGGGTGTTACTTTCCAGAGAGGCATGGAGCGCGTCGCGGAAAGTGGATTAAGGTGTTAAGCGCAACAACAGGGAAGGTGCTAAAGACCCTAACAACAACTGCGTGCACACCGACAACGGTGGCGGTAGGTGATATAAATAACGATGGACTCCTTGAAGTGGTCGTGCCGATAAGCGGCTCATCAACTGCAGGTGGTGATGGAGTGAGCCGAATAACAGCTTGGCAGCCAGCCAGTGATCGTATTGTATGGAGCGTGCAGCCGATGCTTGGCACGCGGACTGACTCAATGGCCGGGTTTTACAATCGCACACCGGTTTTGGCTGATGTTAATGGAGATGGCGCTGTTGAGGTGTTAGTAAATTACTCAAAGGGGGTAGTAGTCCTGTCAGGTTCATCGGGAGCGCACCTAACCTGCGATTCGTCCCCGTGCACTAAGCCGCTCCTTACCACCGATAGCCTTTTGCAAGGCAGCTCAAGCGTTGGTGATACCGATGGTGATGGAGTAAACGAGATCTTGGTTGGGGGGCGTTACAACGGCACTCGTGGACTACTGCGGTGGCGGAATCCACTCTGATTCTGCAATCCGCCGTGCTGGTGTCGAGAGAGATGCTGTGGATTCTTTACACCCTAACAAAGACAGCATACCCTAGACCGCATGGAGATTGAATCAAAACTAGAGTCGATTGGCCTCAATGCCAAGGAGGTGGGCGCATATCTATCGATACTATCGATCGGTACTAGCAGTGTGAGTGAAATCGCCAAAAAGTGTGGCGTTCCGCGCACTACACTCTATCCAGCGCTTGAGTCACTGGTCGAGCGAGGCTTGTTGATGAAAGAGATTGATCCTCGGGGAGGGGCCAGGTTTTCGGCGCGTGCGCCAGACTCGTTTGTTGATATGCTGAGAGATGACGCGCGGAAGCTGAATGCGCGACTAGAGGTGGCCAAAGAGCTTTCACAGGTACTAGCGCCATTTTTTGGGAAGCGTAGTCAGTATGTGCCTAAGCTTAGATTCGTCGAGGGAAAGCGGGCGATAGATAAGCTACTCTATTCGGCTATTCATGATTGGCGTCATAGTTACGAACGTAGTGGCGACTGGACTATGTGGGGATATCAGGATCACACCATAGTTGAGGAATACCGAGCGTGGCATGAGTACGCCTGGAAGATACGTAATCCAAAGGAGCGCATATGCCTCTTTTCATCCGGCTCAGGGGTCGGGCAACAAAATCGTGAGAAGATCGAACGGCGTGAGCTACGGGTGCTTCCCAGTGGACATGAATTCCCATGCAGTATATGGATTCATGCGGACCATGTTCTCTTTGCAGTTACATCGAGTAAGCCGCATTTTGCGATCCTTTTAGTCGACACCATTATCTCACAGACGTTGCGGTCGCTCTTTCAACTGCTGTGGGATAGTTCGGAATCTGGGGTGAGTGGACGCAGGACAAAGGGTCTCCAGAAGCCTTAAACTTCAAGAGGCTTACCTGGAATCAGCAAGATCAGGTACTATACGGTGCCAGGAGGCCCGCAATCTCATCTATCGAGACGTCACGACCAAGCACCATCGAAGCAACCTTAATTGCACAGCTCCAGGATAAAGTCACTCCAGCGCCCCCATGGCCGTAGTTATGGATCACTTGTGTAGAGTCATGGATCGACTGCTCAAGCCGCGTTGTCGTGCGCTTATGGCGGTAGCCGGTCATTACTGCTTTGGGGTACGCGGCCACGTCGAGACCTGTTAGCTGCAAGAGCAACGTTCGATTGAGCGTTATAATCGGTGCTGGTACAGGCCAGGTAGATTGCGGATGGGCTATTAGCGGGGTATCGATCGTCTCCTTTGTCCACCGCTCGCCACGCCATGTCGCATAACCGTCAGACAACATCGAATCGTCTGGGGTGAGTTCTTCTGATTCAAAACGAGTGCCGCCGAGCAGCAAGCCGTCGTAGCGTGGATAACAATACACATCAGCCGGGCTTCCTTGTGGACTACTGTAGACGCTGGCCACAGGATGATAGTTATAGCTAACGACCTCCGAAGTTGTCCGGCTTCGTGGCAGTATGCCTCCAATGTCGACTCGTACAAGCGATCCTTGTACAAAGCGCGAGCTTTGCGGATCCCCGGTTAGTCCCGGTCCCCAAGCTCCTCCACAATTGATAATAGTTTCTATCCCAGGTCTCGTCAGCTCAGATAGTGTTACGTATCGTCCGGTTTCAAGGGTGCCACCAAGCGCCCGATATAAACCCCCGATGAAGCGTCGGTATATCTGCATTTCAGCGAACACCACCTGGAAGCTCCAACCGAAGATAGGGCATGCATCGCTACGCCTTGGAGCCCCGGCCTCGCCTGTGCCGTCACTCGGTAGAACTTTAAACTCGGGCATCTCGGCTATCTCTGGTGGACATTGAGCTGGTCCCTCGAATATCTCGTAGTGACGCTGTCGCCTCAAACCTGCCTGTGCGCAGGAAATCAGCACATCAAAGACACGCTTATTGCATCGGGCATGCCATAGTGGTTCATTGATCTGAACAGTGTGCGGGATGACGCTCGCCGCTGGATACTGTGACGCGAAGCGTGGTTCAGAGGTCAGCCAGGTAGGATTGCTATCAGCATCTTCAATCCAGTGTCTGCAGATAATTCGCGTTGGAATATTAAGAAGTCGCAGGATAATTCCAACAGTGACACCACTGACGCCGCCACCTACTATAACCGCCCCTCTACTCATAGTAGCCCCCAAGTCGAGAGTTTAGTGCACATGCTAGACCAATGAAGTCTAAATCGACTCAAAGCGCCCCTCAGAGATATTCTTCGCTACGCGACCCGGTGAAAATAACTTGCCGTTCATCGCCAGGTAAACTCCTGCGGGGCTCAAGAGAGCGGCGGCACAAGCGAATCCGAGGTTAAATGATGCGTCTGTTGGCGAAAATCCTTTAATAGGAAAGAACGAGCCGGTCAAAACGACGGTCTTGTTTGCGATCCGAGCGGCATGGGCCTGAAGGTACGTGGCGGTAGTGGCCATAGTAAAAGTTCCGTGGGTAAGAACGACCGAATCAGATGGCGAGAACTGAATCGCCGATATGATATCTTCACGGGTGTGATCGGTGAGCTCTCTACTATCTTTTAAGGTTACTATCTTCTGGGTCAGCTTAAAATGCGGACGAATGAGATCGTCAATATGCTCCTTAACAACTGATGCATCGTTAATGAGTATTGAGTCGGACCGCGGATCAAATACTGAGTCGATCGTACCCCCGGTGATAATCAGGTGGATGTGCGTATTGTTGTGATCGGTCATATCGTTACATTCAGTAGTTCTAAAAGATATCTTGGTCCTAATTCAACTGTAGGCGTAGCCCCAAGCTTAATCAAGTATTGAATTGCTCTCGTGTGACCAAGTAGGTGCCAAAGCTCGTTATGGTGTCGGAATTACAAAATCCGGGGGCTCAGGATCCAGCCAACGCGCTGGAGGCAAGTAGGTATCAGTGCACGACTGCAGCTGACCTGCGAATGCCGGTCTTCATTCAACAGATATCTGTGGCGAACGGAGAGCCGAATTCGGTTAACAACGAGCTCTTGGCTGAAGTAACGAGGGCACTAAAGGAGGCAGCGCAAGGTCCGGCACTCATACAGGACTTTACCGGCAGATTGAATGCTTGGGGGCACTCGGATGGTCTGGGACTAGGAGAGATGGTTTACTGCCCGCAAGGCTTTATGAATCCGCAGCGAGCCATTATCGACCTAGTCGTACATCCTGAGGATTCAAGTTTTCGATTAGGCTTAGCCTATACAGCTTTAACTTCACCTCGTGCCGGCGATGTCTTCGAGAAAGCAATTTCGGGGGGAGATCTGAGCTCCTTGCGATTTACTAAAACACATCTAAGGCCCATAGCCAATGTTCACCTCATTAATGCTACCGAATTCGATAGCGATTTGGTTGCTCCGGCTCTTGCAAAAGCAACGAGCTGCATAGAGCGCTCTCTGCCGAATGTTTCAATAGCGAGCACAAACATGTCTTCACAAGACACTGCAGACCTCTGGCAAGCCAGCCTTGTTCAAGCAGTGCGGAATACCTCAAGCGATAATATTATAGTCGTGGTGCCCTCTAGACTTCTTGCGAGCGCTCAGCAGGCGTGTCTCAACCCTAATGCAGGGCTCACAGATAAGCGAATCAAATTCGCTACCTGTGACACCTATGCAAACGGCCCAGAGCAAATTAACGAAAGTTACCTTGAATTCACCATTGGAAAAGCTTTAGGAGGTCTATGCGAAGCGTTGCCAGGCGAATGAAGGGACCGTGGAGCTTCCGCTCCGCCAGCAGGCAAATTGCGGCAGGTGCGGCGAACTAAAAAGTTCGCGGGCCGCTGCTGCTCCGCCTGGTTGGTGCAAGAGAAGAAAGGTATACGAAGAGACATACGACCCGCATGCACGTATATCAATCGTATTTGCACCTAACACAACCGCTGCCCCTATGCTACGATCAGGTCTACGGGGCCGCTGCTAGTAGGCGCAGCGTACAATGGCACATTCTATGCGTTCGGAACTTTTTCTCGGGATCGATCAGGGCTCGAGTGCGACTAAAGGAGTCGTGCTAGATCAAACTGGGGTAACTATCGCTGAATGGAATGCCGCCGTCCCGGAGGTGCGACGTGATGATCGCTGCGTGGAACAGGATCCGCAGGGGCTACTCTCATCAGTAGAAGAGATACTCGAGAAAGGGATCGAATTAGCTAAACAAGATGGGCGACCACTTCGCGCATGTGGTCTAGCTGTCCAGCGCTCAGGCGTGCTCGCATGGAACTGGCAGCGTGGAGAGGTGCTACATCCACTGATTACTTGGGCTGATACCCGAACTCAACCGATGATCGACGGTCTAGGGCTCGGCGTCGAAAAGATATCAGGTATGACGGGAGTTCCAACACTTGCTAATTTTGCGGCACCAAAAATCAGCTTACTTCAAGCGAAGTTTCTCGATCCAAGTATCGCTGTCACGACCCTAGATACCTACTTATTGCACCGTTTGACTCTCGGCAAGGTGTTCGCCACTGAGGACACTATGGCGAGTCGGACGATGCTCTATTCTCTGGATGAATGCGGCTGGAGTGAGTGGTTGTGTAAGCGTTTTGACGTAGACGGTAGAAGGCTTCCGCGCATATCACCATCTTTGTCACCACACGGTGAGGTTCGCGGTGTTGCACTTACCGCTTTACTTGGAGATCAACAGGCAGCGCTTATAGGTAGATGCAACAACGACAATCGCCCCTTGTTGAATTTGGGAACGATCGCATCGCTATCTTTTAGCACCGGTGCACAGATTGTTCGTAAGCCAGCACTTAAAACGAGCGTGCTCTATTCGAGGATGCCACCAGGAGCGAGTTACCAAGACCTACAGTACATGATTGAGATAACCTCATCGGTGACCGGTACGGTGCTTCTTGAGCCGTTACGGCGCGCTTGGGTGAGTGACACAACAGAGCTGGATGCCGTCTGCCAGCGGACTTATGAGGCCAATCCAGCAGGACTTGCGACGGCTTACTGGGTTAATCGAGATACTGTAAATAGTAATTGGCCTAAAGGCCTAGCGAATATCACGGTTTGTAGAGCAGGTGCAGGACTAGCTGATCGTGTGCGTGCGGTTGTTGAGAATGTTGGAAACCTAATCGTTAGGATGATGGAGGAGTGTGCTGAAAAAGGGCTCTTTGGCGAGCGTTTTCCCGCCGAAATTAACGTCTCTGGCGGCGGTTCGGGCTCGCAGTATCTTATGCAGTATATCGCTGACGTATCTGGGCACATACTCCATCGCCTTGATGCGCGTGATGCTGGGACCCGTGGTGCGGCGATAGCAGCGAGGATGTCGGTTTATGGTCAGAGCGAGCTGCCCAAGCTGGTGTTGGGCACTGGAGCTAGCACCACCTTTATGTGTACCAATCCGGAGCGCCGCAAGCGCTACATGTCTTGGCTACGAATGGAGCAAGATGCACTTAATCGATCACTTCCGGCGCACGCTGAGATAGAGGAGTAGTGACCCTAAATTCGGCAGTTGCGGGTCTGAAAATGGCGCATCTACTCGAAATCACTTCGGCTTTTGAATTTGCGGTGCTCACCCTGACGGTGCCAGGGTTGCGCTTCCGCAAATATCAAAATCCTTTGTGCTTTCGAGCATCTGCACCATTTTCATCCTCCTTAACTGCCGAATTTAGGGTGACATGTCCCGCGCATTTTTGGCCCCCAATTAAAGGAGAGAGAATGGCGAAGCCCTTAACTTCCGAATTTAGGTTTATATTTCGTATATCGATCAAAATATAATCTCTATTCGAAAATACAGCATTGGTCTGCGCTAGCTTTGCCAGAATCAGGGGTTGTCCCGCTACAGCGGTGCGAGCAAGCTTCATCTCCTTATTAAATGGAGCAAAGTAGTCTGGCGTTTGAGTTACATGACGTCGATTAAGTAGGATGTGCGAGACCCGGTACTTATCGTGGAGCTCTTTAATCGGGGTGATATCTGTTGCTGAATACGCAGTGATGATCGCCCTAGTTCGTCCGCGCATCTCAAAGAGGAAATCCCGATGAAAGATCTGGTGGCCCTCTTCAAAAACCAGAACTGGCCGCGCAGTGAACAGAGGCACTAAACTGGCGATACCTCGCGGCCAAGAGGCGATGACAGTATCAGGCGGAAGATCTCTGATGGCAGCGAAGAGCAGCCTGTGACCTGAGGCTGTTGGTAGGTTCTTAACGGAAATATCGAGCCAACCAAGAGAGATAATAGCTGTAGTACCTAGCGCTAAACCTAGTGCTTGCGCGTAGCGCGACCTATTCTCGGGAATAAATGACCGAACAACAAGAACCCAGATGCTCGGGAATACCACAGGAGTAAGAGCGATCGTTCCTAGGGCAATATATCGAGAAGGAATATAGAGTAGGGGAAAGAGCGCCCGCGCAGCACCAAAGGCTGCTATTATTCCAGCGGCAAAGATGCAGCACCTAAGAGCCTCTGGACTCATAGAGCCACGCCGCAGTATCAAGATAACTATGCCGCTAAGCACCGTAAGTACAATCACAGGTGTGGCAGTCTCGATAGGTGTGCGCCTCGATACATCACTGGACTGTGAGTCGCTTAGTTGCTTACTCTTGTCGCGTGTTGGCTTAAAGGAAGCTAGCGCAGACACGGTTCCTGATAGAACTTTCTCTCCAAAGCTCACAGGAACTCCACGATCGCCTGGAGTGTAACGGCCGTGCGGACCCCACTCCTCAAATTCACGCTCAGCTTCGATAGAGAGGCGCGCTCCATAAGCTCTACCGCCAACAAGCTGAGGCAGCACTGCTATTCCTACGCTAAGTGTTGCTACAAGCACTAATCCCAAACGTTTTGCTATACCCCAATTGCCGATATCACCCGAAAACGAGCCCTTAAGGAGAATCATAAGACTCAAAATAGCGAGTATGCACACGGCAGCCGCAGGATAGAGCATAGCTGCGACCACGCCTAAGATAGCAAGCGGAACTATATGACCAGAGCACGCAAGATATAGAGCAAATGAGGCGAGGCAGAATCCAAAACCGCGTTGAATCCCACCCATAAAGGGCATATTTTTGAGCACGCTCCCCGTAGTCAGAAAAAAGGTTAGTGAAGCTGCTACTGGTCCCGCGAGTCTCTTAGAGGTGAGTGTAGAAACGGTGATAAATAAAACAGATAGAATAACCGTAATAAGCTTGGCGGCAGAGGGTGGCGTCAGCCATATCGTAATCAGCGCGTATACAGCCTTAAAAAGAGGTGGCAGGATCGCCTCTAAATAGTAGCGTAAGGTGTAATCAGAGAAGTCGTTAGCAGAGGTTTGTAGACTCCAGATCGGTGCGATGTGCTGCAGAGCATCACCACTAAACGAAAAAGGATCGAGTAGTCCATGAATTCGAACTGAAAGCGGTTTTCTTAGCACCAAGAATGTTGAGACACCTATCAACGCAGCGTAGCAAAGCCAAAAGATGCGGCGTTTTGTGATTAGCGAATTGCGAGCACAGGAAAACTTCACCAGCAGATATTAGCTTTGGCTAGGGCGTTAGTAAACTAGAGAGAGAGAGGCGATGTTCTGCGGGATTGCAATTAGACTATTTTTGGCCTCATTTAAGAAGAGGGGATTGCGAAGCCCTGAGCGAGCGATTTCTTTCAAAAACCACTCGCGCAGTGTTTATCTAAATGGCCAGCTACGATCTGAGTCCATATCTAATTGGTTGGTTCTCTTTTTATGCATCTGCCAATATAGAGATTTGTCCTGGCCCATCGCCACCTCTCTGCGAGCGTGGTCGTGGGGTGAGAAGTAGGTCGCAAGACCAGGGACCAACTCTCTAACATCCTTGCTGGCGTCCCAGATCGCTTTGGCGATATCGAGGTGTCCGTAATTAGAAAGTAGGATAGCGTGTTTCGCCAGCGACTCAGCAGAGAAATTTCTATGGTACGTTTCTCGACGCGCAAAGAGAGCATCACAAAAAGTAATCTGACCGCGAGCTGGCCCCGCATAGTTAGCTCGATTGGCAAACACCCTGTTAATATACAGTAGTTCAAAGCCATTATTAAACATAAAACGGAGGAACTCAGGAAGAATCGGTTGACCGTCATAGATCTCGACTAGCTCAATCTCTGATTCGACTAATAGCGCCTTGTTGAGAGTGGCTAGATTCGACGAGAGGATCTCTAGTTCAGTTCCTTGAGTATCGAGCTTAATAAAATCCGGGTCAGGAATTGCGCAGTTAGACATTATATCATCCAGTCGCTGAGAATGGACCTGAATCTTCTTAACCACTTGGTAAGCGGAACCGAACAACCTCGCATATCTTTGGCTCGGGAGAAACTTAGAGCTAGAGCCTGGATCCTTATATATGTAAAAATCGAGCATCTCAGAATCTTTACCGACAAAGAATGGTAACATCTTGTGAGAGTGGAAATCAGGGTGGGGAGAGGAGTTTATTCGTTTACACTCCTCTTCATCAGCATCAAAACCGTAGTAGCTGACAAATGCAGCTAAATTATCGAGTTCTCCTAAAGATCCACCGCGAGCGCCGATATCAATAACTACTAAGGGATTATCCCTGAGGAATCCCTGTATCGGTGCGAGATCGCGTAACATCCAGTTAGCATTGTATGGTGGAACAGCTACATACGGGGTCGCATGTTTCTTAAAAGCCCCCAACATCTGCTTTTCGGCAGGGGTCCCGCTCTGCTCTGCAACGATAGCTCCCTCAACCTGTGAAAGCAGAAACTCAATCATTTTGCTGTGTGGATTATTGCTTGGCACTGCCTTGAGGATCTCTCGATAGAGCGTCTCGGCTTCGGCAAAATAACCGTTTTTGTGGCAGTTAATCGCCATATCGATAGCTTCATCTAGTGTCATAATCCAAGTCCCTATTTTCTAAAATTGAGCGAGTAGTACACTTACTAGTGAATTCAAAATGCAGCTCATCGGATAACATTTAGGATGCGCTTGTATGCCTGTAGGTAGCCTAAAAAATGTGGTAACCCTTTGAGGAAAGCTGGCAAAACCTCGCTTACGCGAAGTTTTGCCGGCTTTCCCTAGGTCGTGCCCAGCTCCTTTTTCTGCTCGATGTGACTATTTATTGCTACTAGTTCAGGGTGAGCAGTTAAAAGATTGATAATCTCTTCTGCAGATTTTTTAATACAGCCAAAATCCTCGATTAATTCCTGAATAAGCTTGAAATCAGGCTCAGTATCCACTGTGATTCGAAGATTGCTTGCATCGCCATTTTGGTAAAATAGGTCGATAAGATTACCACGTTCTTCACACACGCGCCTGATGTATGGTGTAACGTGTTCGCGCTCTACGGGATCCTGGGCTTGCAAGAAGGCCTCTTTGAGCAGCTCAAAGGAGAAGATTTCAAAATCAAGTCCGCGCGGAAATGTGCGCAATCGAACATTAGAGAGATAGATGTCGCTTCTTGACTCATTCAGATATTGCTCAATACCTCGCCGTACCAAATCTCCGTCAATAAGAGGACAGTCTGATGTTACCCGTACTATCACGCTGGCCTGGCGATCTCTTGCACAGTGGTAAAAGCGCGCCAGAACATCTTCTTCATCACCTCTAAACACATCGCATCCGAGTCGCTCTAAATACTCGTATAAACCCTGATCTAGAGGCGATGAGGTTGTGGCGATACAGATAGGATATCCGGCTGAGCGCAATCGCCTGACGTGGTGCATAATTAACGTCTCCGCGCCAGCTCTGAGTAAGACTTTGCGAGGTAGTCGAGAGCTTCCTAATCTAGCCTGTGATATTATCAGCACCTGCTGCATAAGCAACGAAGCTTACTTAGACCCTTGTGCCTAGCGGAATATCTCGGAGCGCTAGCTGAGGATCGTCCTCCTCCGCATGGTACTCTTGTTCTATCCAGGCTCGTAAATCCTCAACGGTCATCCAGAGATCGTTATTTTCGCTGGAATAGCAAAATCCGGATGGCACCCTTTTACCATAGAGTATTGATTCGTTGGATGACTGAGCTATCGTTGTATGAGTCACACGGTGAAGTTCTATCTGTGGGAAGATCTTATAGTAATTATTATACTCGTAGCATATGCGAGAGTCCTCGGAGCTTATCATCTGCTCGTGTAATTTTTCCCCTGGTCTGATACCGATAATCTTATATGTTGCCTGAGGTGCGACCGCTCGAGCGATATCAATGATACGCATTGAGGGGATCTTGGGCACATATATTTCGCCTCCCAGACAGTCACCCAGACTTGTCCATACTAATTCGACCGCTTGTTCGAGGGTGATCATGAATCTGGTCATCGAGCTATCGGTAATCTGCAATTGACCAGAAGCGGCTAGCTCTCTAAACCGAGGAATGATCGATCCGCGACTACCCATGACGTTTCCATAACGCACAATCGAAAATTTAGTTGGCCCGCTCCCAGCGTAATAGTTTCCGGAAATAAATAATTTATCAGAGCAAAGCTTAGTCGCTCCATAGAGATTAATCGGATTGCAGGCTTTATCAGTGCTTAGAGCAACGACGCGCTGGACACCCTCGTCGATAGCGCTATCAATTACATTCATCGCGCCCATTATATTAGTCTTTACGTACTCAAAAGGATTGTACTCTGCAGTGGGTACGATCTTGAGAGCTGCGGCATGAACTATATAATCAACTCCCTGGCAGGCGCGCCTTAATCTGTCCTTATCACGCACATCCCCCAGGAAGAAGCGCAGCCGTGGATCATTATCTAACTCACAAGCCATTTCGTACTGTTTCATCTCATCGCGAGAAAAGATGATGATCTTAGCCGGGCTAAATTTTTCTAGGGTCATGCGGATAAATCTGCGGCCAAAAGACCCAGTTCCTCCGGTGACTAGAATGGTCTTATTATCAAACATATTATCCCCAGAAAGCTGAATTTACTAAATCGTAACTACTCACCGGATTTAAAGATCGTCGCTGCAATTTCGTCGCTAAATGAGCTGATTTTGGCGGCTCCTTTTTCTTGCCACCCCCTAGTCGGGGGTGCTTTTTTTGGTGAGTAGTTATTGTCTCCTCCCCGCTTTGCTCCGCAAAGCCGCCCCTTAATAGGGGCTAACGCTATTGCGGCAGAATTTGCTGAGTAGTTACCTTAAACCTATACCGACTATTAGCTAAGATGAGCAGGAAGCTAAAAAGGCTTCGAAATAGGGCAGCGTAATTCTCCCGCTATCTAGCTGGAAGAATTGGCGTTCCAGATAGGGATACAAATGCGCGGCTAAATCCCGTTAAACTCATTGAATACAGTAGGTCCCGCGCATTTTTGGCTCCAATTTAGAGAAGAGAATTGCGATGCCCTACTGCGCTTTGACAATAAATAAGCCCCTCCTTGAGAAGCTTAACATCAGATTCATGGATGAATTGCATAGCCAGGTCAAATCTTTCATCATCCGAATGTTTGTTGAGGACGCTTGATATTAAGTCAATCAACCGAGCTTTTCGAAAAACTCCTGACATAACGATAGATAGCCAGGTTCCATGCTCCCCAATATTTTTTCTGACAGTTGCTGCATCTTGATGGCGATAGTGGCGGGTAAATAATCCGTGCGAAATTTGACCTTTTGATGCATCAAATCGATCCTTGTTTATGTACCACTGTCCAGCTATTACTGCATTCAGGTTTGGATCATCAGCTAGCTCCTCGCAACCCCTGGATATAAAGGCCTCATCGAGCCAGAGAACCTGAGCTGGTGCTAAAACGCAGATTTCAGCGCTCGTCTGGACTACTAGAGACAGGATAGAGTCAAGTTTGTCGTACTGGGCTAGTCGGTAATCTAGGATTTGATGACGTGAGCGATTTAGGCACTTTCGCCAGGTATTCCCCTGACCGTCACAGGATGATTCCCTGATCAGCAAAACATTCGGGCGGCCAAAGTTATCAAAATAGGCCGCTGCTTGATCTTTAACCTCCTGGCGCTTTATTTGAATTCTCTCTAGCTCCTCAGTTAGTAAGAGTGTTTCTTCATGTATTCCGACCCCTCTTCGCTCTGAGTCCGGCAACTCAAAGAGCGGAGTGCCGTGTGCGATATGATCGCAGAGTCGATCAAGCGCAGGATCCATGCCGGGCCGCAATTGGTTAAGGTCGGTCACTTTAATGTCATGACCAAAATTATCTCTGATCCCAAATGATCGGTAAGTTGTACATAAACGAGAGATAAATGAGGACTGGAATCTGTATAATCTCCTGAGATCTTCGACGCCAAACTTGGCTTGTGAATCAAGAAGCTCTTCTAGTGAAGCTTCAATACCAGCTCTGGTTAGATCTTTTAAGATGCCGCTCAATCCAGGCCTAAAGGGTGACTGATATAGGCCAAAAGTTTTCACACCCCTGGATACTGACTCAACGCCAGTCATACTAAATGGAGCGATAACAGCCGTAGCGTTCCACATCAGGGCGTAGCTGCTGAGCCGTTCTCCAGGCATTATTACCCGCACGTTATCAGGGGCGTCTAGAGCAAGTAGAGCCGCCTGCCTCAGGAAGTCCTTATCGGGGGGAGATGTTTCATCTCCAGCGATATACGGGTGATGCCGTATAACAAGCGCTTCGGGCCGGTCGCGAAATATGTCAATTAATGCACGGATAAGGTCGAGTTGTGAGATATCTGTCTTGAAATCATCGCAGAACTCAAGCTCGTACTCGCCTGTGGTAAATAGGGCAATAATCGGTGTTTCTGGGGGTATTCGTGCTTGAGCACGAACCTTGCTGTGTTCGGTCTGGAAGGTTAGGAAGGGGGTAAGGTTGACATCAACACCTTTCTCACGATTAATAAAATAGCTGCGTACTCTGTCGATCTCTGTTGCTTGTAGGGGAATATCGCTCCATGCTTCGGCACACTCGTAGATCGGCTTGGTCTCAATCGCCATTGAATTAGAGAACGAAACAAACGTATCTTGAGCCCAACCGCGTTCGTGAGTTATTACCGGTATTGATAGACGGCGAAAAGCCTCGAGAGCAACACGATAAACAGCGAGGCGACCATTGAAAACTACAGCATTAGATGGACCCTGCTGTTCGATAATTCGATTGAGAGATAGATATGTTAAAGCGCCGTTAATCAGAAACTTCTTATGCGCTTCTCTTACTACTGGCTGATGTAATTGATGCGATGTGATGCGGAAAAAGCTACATACGGAAGATATAATCCACTCACCTATCGGAGCATCAGACCAGCGAGCTTTAAAGTATTCCTCCGGATTAAGAGCGTCTGCCCATTGCTGAATCTCCACAAACTCTTCAGTGCTAAAATATTCCCGCATCTGGAGGGTAGGAAGGGAAAAGGAGTTAAACAACGACTTACCCGAGCAGGCGCAGTTGGCGCAATCGGCGCTCGCCCTCTGACCGGACCATGCTAAGACGTCACACACTGGAAATATACCATCGCAAAGAACTCCAAAGGCCTCGTGACCTCTAAGCCTAACGGCGAGAGAAAGCACGGCATCTAATTGATGGTGAACGGTAAAGGTACCAAAGGGGGCAAAAAAAAGGATTTTTTTGTAGATAGACATAAATACTGTTGCTTTAGCTCGCGTAAAGAGTGAGCGACCTTACTAACCTCTGCATCATCTTAACATAGTAGTAAATGGGGCGGTCTATTTGATGAAACTGCACCTTGTAGGACTCAAAGACTTAGTTGATGTTAAGAAGATGCTAAAAGAGGGTAAACAGTTTCCAATCGTCAGGAAAATATACGGAAAGGAGTTATGAAGATCAGATACTGCACAAAGTGTGTTTTTCCAGAGACTAAGCCTGACCTAAGTTTTAACGAGCAAGGTGTTTGTAGCGCCTGTATTACTGCTGAATTTAAAGATAGGGGTATTGATTGGGATGCTCGTAGGGATGAGTTTTTTAGAATAATAGAGAAGCATAGAGGAAGCGTTTCAAGAGCGGGATATGACTGCCTAATACCGGTCAGTGGCGGTAAAGACAGCACGTTTCAGACCTGGTTTATGAAGGAGAAGTGCGGAATGAATCCGCTCTGTGTCTGCTTTGAAACGACCCTGGTGACTGAATTAGGAAGACGAAACCTTGATAATATCTCGCGCATGGGTGTTGACGTGGTTCACTTTAAGAAGAATTACGAGGCCTATAGAAAAATGGTAGTTGAGAGTTTTATTCGTGTTGGCGATGAGATGTGGCCGAATCACATCGGCATATTTACAGTGCCAGTAACTTTTGCGGTAAAATTGGGGATACCGCTGATTATTTGGGGAGAAAACCCGCAGATGGAATACGGATCTCCAGATGAATACAAGCAGATGCCACTGCTTGATCGTCGTTGGCTTGAGGAATATGGGGGGCTCTTGGGTAATCGAATTCAGGATATGTTAGGGGTTCGTGGGCTTACTCAAAGAGATCTCACACCGTATTTTTATCCGAGCGACCAAGAACTTGAGCAAGCTGGTGTTCGAGGACTATTTCTGGGTTACTATTTCTTCTGGGACGCTCGGAGCCAACTTGAGATAATCAAAGAGCATGGATTTTCGGTGAAAGAAGATGGCCCAGTCGAGGGTACCTATACTAATTACGAGAACCTCGACGAGAAGATGCACGGATTACATGATTACTTAAAATTCGTTAAATACGGCTTTGGTAGGGCTACAGATCATGCGTGTATCGACATTCGTAACAAGAGGCTGTTGCGTAGCGATGCAATCGACCTGGTGAATCAATACGATGGAAGATATCCGCACGAGTCCATAGAAGCATTTGTAAACTACAGTGGATTATCACAAGAAGAAGTGGACAGAGTGATTGATTCTTTCACTAACCCTGTTCTTTTTGAGCGTGATGCAAATGGAAATTATGCCAAAGATGCTAATGGTAATCTTAAACGGCTTTATACAATAACCTAGGCTTTCTGTACCTTATTTATGCACGCAATTCTCGACTATGGACTCGGCAATACAGAATCGGTGCTGAAGGCGCTAAGGGCAGCCGATAAAAGGGGGGTTATTACCCGAGAGCTAAATGAGCTTGAGCAGGCTGAAACAATTATCCTTCCAGGAGTGGGTTCTTATAGAGATGCAATGAATAGACTCAATAACTTGAGCTTAATCCCTATTCTTGAGGACTTAGTTTTAAAAAAGGGGAAAAAATTCCTTGGAATCTGTCTAGGTATGCAACTTCTCGGCGAGGTTGGCTATGAAGATGGTATAACTAATGGTCTGGGCTGGATTAAGGGCGCAGTAAAACGTATTCCTGACGTGGGACAGCGGATACCCCATATGGGCTGGAATAACGTAGAGGTTCGTGAACAGAGTAGCATCGGGCAAATTGGTGACACGAATTTTTACTTTATGCATAGCTACTTTTTCGATGCTGACCCCAGCTCAGTCACATCGACTGTAGACTATGGGCTGTCCCTAACAGCTACAGTGGAGTGTAAAAATATATTCGGAGCGCAGTTTCATCCTGAAAAGAGCCAAGAAAGTGGCGTTGCGTACCTTAGGTACGTCTTGGAGAAGCAATGCTGAAGAGGCGAATTATACCCTTTCTATCATTTAACGGCTTTGCGCTCGTAAAGACCAAGCGCTTTCGCAGTCCGCGTATGGTAGGTAATCCGACGCAGGCAGCGAGAGTTTACAACGCCCGCGGAGTAGATGAATTGATATTGTGCGATATCCTGGCCAGCAAGCAAGGACGCGTACCACCGATTATGATGCTTAAAGAGATCCTCAAGGAATGCTTTATGCCAGTAGGGGTAGGAGGGGGAATAAATACCATTCAGCAGATATCTGACCTGCTATCAGTAGGGGCGGACAAGGTAATTATAAAGTCGCTCGCCTTAAGTAATCCCGATGTGCTTGAGGAATCAGTAAGGATTTTTGGATCGCAGTGCATCTGTGTAGCAATCGATGTTAAGCAAATCAATCTAAAGTATTGCATTTATCATGAAGGGGCGCATCAGATAACGCTTGATGACTTCATCAAGCGCATGGAAGACGCAGGTGTTGGCGAATACATGATCACTTCAACAGAGCATGATGGGGTTATGGCTGGTTTTGATCTAGAGTTAGCGAAGCAGGCACGAGTACTAACGCGCAAGCCTATTATATTTTCCGGTGGAGCTGGCACGCCACATCATTTTGTTGATCTATTTAAGATGGCAGAGGTAGATGCAGTGGCGGCAGCAAGTATATTTCATTTCACTCAGTATACGCCGCTCGATATAAAGAAAGAGCTTAACAAACATGGTGTACCTGTTCGCCTCCCTGCAGATACGGATAGACGATGAGCGAATCAATTTCAATTCGGCCCGCTAGGGCGGATGATGCAGCCCAGTTATTCGTTTGGCGAAATGACCCTCATGTGAGGCGGATGTCGATCAATCAAGAGGAGATATCGACTAGTGAGCATCTATTGTGGGTCGATCGAACGTTGCGCAGAAAGGATCGCTTGCTGCTAATAGGGGAATTAATCGATGGGACTCTCGTTGGAGTTGTGCGTTTCGACCTTAATCTGGAGAATGACGAGGCGTATGTAAGCATAATTATCGACCCTCTGATGCAAGGAAAGGGGATGTCGGTGCTACTGCTTCGGGCGGCGATTAACGAGCTAGTCTTGAAGGTTGAAAAAGTGCAGCGCACTGTTAATATTATCGCACAGATTAGGCACGAAAATGCTGCAAGCCTCGCGTGCTTTATCAAAGTAGGCTTTACGCTGTACAAGCAGGACGAGCTCTTTAAGTATATGCGAATTAGCTCACCATCTCCCAACTCAACGGAGTCCCCCGTTTGATCGCAACGCGTGAGCGCTTACTTAAAATACTCTCTAGATGCTTAGGCTCTAATCCGTCGCTGGGCCGGATAACGCGGACGTTGTCTGAGGTAAACGCCTCTCCTGATTCGATATCTTTGACCACAAATATAGAACGTCTAAATCTCTTGCTGTTAATCTCAGAGGCTGTAGGCTCGTACGAGATCTTTCCTAAGCCAAGAAATGCACGCTCTGATTCTTCAACTAATGCTCGCATTTCGAGTGGTTCAAGCGAGAATGCTGAATCAACCCCGCCTTCCGCACGTGAGAGGCAGAAGTGCTTCTCAATCACACGACCGCCGAGAGCCACAGATGCTACCGCAACTCCCAGCCCAAGGGTGTGATCAGATATTCCCGCTATAACGTTGTGCATATCACGAAGGTGCGGAATGGTGAGGATGTTGCTGTTTTCGGGAGATGCCGGATACGAGCTCGTGCATTTGAGTAGAATTATCTGATCGTTGCCGCACGAGCGGATAGTTCGGACCGCTTCATCTATCTCGGCCAGAGAGGCCATTCCAATCGACATGATAATCGGTTTGCCTGTCTTAGCGACTCGCTTGATAAGTGGGATATCAGTATTCTCAAAAGAAGCAATCTTGTAGAGCGGCGCGTTGAGCGATTCCAGGAAATCAACAGCAGACGTATCGAAAGGCGTGCTAAAAGGAATCATACCGCGGGCGATCGCCCGTTCAAATATAGGAGCGTGCCACTCCCACGGAGTGTAGGCCTCTTGGTACAGTTCGTAGAGCGAGCGGCCTTTCCAGAGGGGTAGATCGACGATAAAACGCGAGTCCTTTGCATCAATCGTCATTGTATCAGCGGTATACGTCTGAATTTTTAGTCCGTGGCACCCTGCGTCTGCAGCACGGTCGACGATCTCAAGAGCTCGCTCAAGCGACTGGTTGTGATTGCCGGACATCTCAGCGATAACGAATGGTTTGTGATTTTCGCCAATAACGACATCACCTATACGGATATCTTTCTCAGTCATAGTAGCCCTGTTTTATTGAGTCATCTCCATCGCATCTACCACCCGTTGAGCTCCGTGACAATCGATCAATTCGTGGCATCGTGTGCTCAAAAGTAGTCGCGCCGAGTAGTCGTTTATTACATTCGATATCTGTAGCGCGGCTTTGTCTGGGTCAAAGGAGCGAAAGTCGCCGAGCAGCAATGCCGCCCCTCGGGCGCCAAGTGGCTCTGTAACTGCTTGCTGGTTATCCGCAGCCACGATAAGTGCCATCGGGACCCGCAAAAGTGCAAGCTCCCACGCGACACTTCCAGCAGCTGCTACTACCAGGTCGCTCCACAAAAAGTGCTCGATAATATCGGTAGAAAATGGCACAAGCCTGATATCGTGTTGGTCGAGACCTGGTATCGTCACTAGAGATTCCCTATGACGGTACGCACCACCCAGAACAACCCGTATAGAGTGACCTGCGAATGCACCGATGCGCATCATCCCACCGAGGACTGCGGCTGTCAGATTGTGCGTATCCGCTCCGCCGAACGTAAGTGTGATGTTACAAGCAGTGGATCGAACGGTGTAAGGAGAAGCTTCACGAAAGCTTTTGCGGAAGAGCGTGTACGAACTCCCCAGAAGCAGGTTTGTTTCGTGAATTTCGGTGTAGCGAGAAGAGCTATCAGACCCTAAATTTTGATTGAGCAGGATATCGCAGTCAAAGCCATCAATCACCCCGTCGTCGAGTACGAGTATCTTAGACCTGTGGGTTAGTTTGCGGACCTTCGATTGGTAACTCAGTGTAAAGCTGTAGCCATCCAGCACGATCCAGGTGGAGTGTAGCTCGCGCGCGAGCTTAGAGGTTGCCGCAATATCCTCTGCTGTACCGGGCACGACATCTACTGCGTGAATGGTATCGGGATGCCTACCCAGCGCTCTTAGTAAGCTGACAGTCGAGGGAGTTGCGAGAAAGTGTGGTGAGTACCCTCGTGCTGAGCACTCTTCAGCGAGTGCACACGAGCGGACAACGTGGCCAAAGCCGATCGTGTCGGAGGCATCGCAGCGAAAGAGGATAGAGTGGCTCATTGTTAATGCACCTTACAATCTGTTAGATGCTGCATTTGGAAAAGGCGCACCCAAGAGATGTAAGTGGTTGATAGTCCAAGTAAATACTAGACCTTAGCGATGTGCGAGGCGCGCATGACTGGCAACCATTTGCCGATACAGAGCATCCTTATATAGGCACAGAGTTATCAACCTAAATTCGGCAGTTGCGGGTCTGAAAATGGCGCATCTACTCGAAATCAC